>NZ_JAACYS010000015.1 GCF_009996845.1 Pallidibacillus pasinlerensis
CCAAATAATAAACCGGGATGGCCAATTGTAATAACTGCCAATCATCTTCAGTTAAATGTACTAACTTGAAATTTTTTAATTGTTCATATAGTGAGTATGTTAAACTTTCAACATGATTAATTTGTGCTTCATTTTGTCCATAGTCAATCACCAGTTCTTGAATACTATTTTTAATGACGGATGGAGCTAAAGTAAATTCCATGTCCTTATACAATTCTTTGTAAAATATTCCTTCCCTTAGCCCTTTTTTACTAACGATAAAGGATGATGCATTAATATACTTATAAACACATGAAAATACGATAGCAGCAGGGACGATCGTATCCGCTCGGTCCTTAGACAATCCTTCTAGTTTTTGCAACTGTTGAACCGAAAGGGAGGAAAGGTAAGAAACAAGTCGTTCCAAATCTGGACCAGTCATTTTATATTGATGTAATCCTCCCATTGGGTAATTTTTTTGGAATTGATCAATCTGGGCCAAATTTCTTGCGCTTCCACCAATGCCAATTAATGGTGTTTGTAAATTGCGTAACCATGGAATAGCAGATAATTGATTATTAATATATAGCTCTAACTCATTGATATCCTTCATTTCATTGAAAATATATTTTAATGATAAGGAGCCAAAAGGGAAACTATGTGAGTAAACCATTTTACGATCATTAAAATAAGTAATTTCCGTACTTGCACCACCTAGGTCAATGGTTAAACCTTCATGGATATTAGTTGAATTGACGACCGATAAATACCCATAAAAAGCTTCCTCTTCCTCAGTTAAAATTTCCAAATCCCAACCAATTTGTTCGTTTACAATTTTCTTGATTTTTTCTCGGTTTTTAGCAACTCGAATCGTTGCGGTGGCAGCACATATTAGTGTATGAATCGAATAAGTTTTCACAATCTCTTTAAAACTTCTTAATGTTTTCAGTAAAGTAACGATACCTTCTTGACTTAGGTTTCCTTCTTCATCAAGATAGTTTCGCAGACGGGTAACGGATTTTACATTTTCAATTTCATTTAACCGTCCATAGCCATCCTTTTTAAAAATAACTAAACGGTTTGTATTTGAACCGATATCGATTACAGCATATAATTTTGAGTCCATATTTCCACCTGAAATCTATTTTTTCATATTTAAAAGCAATAAAAATTATTTAATAATATAGATTTTACCATATTATTTCCAGATAAAATTTAATAAATATGTGTATTTACAAAATCTTTAAACTTATATTTTATTGTTTATTAAAAATAAGCTGAACTTCAAACAAATAATTGGTGTGACTCAAATAAAATTGATTACCTGGCTGCAAATATACTTCGTAATTTTGCGGGATTTTTTGCCCATTTTCTAAATAAGTGCCGTTTGTTGATCTGAAGTCAAATAGGATAAATTGTCCATTTTGCCAATCAAATACAACTCCACAGTGTTTAGGACTAATTTCTTTAGAAGGAATAACAAATTGACATAAAGAAGGATCACTACCAATAATTATTGGTTTATCCATCGGAATGAACTTATTTTCAACTTGATTTATATGTGCAATTAAAAATGGTTGTAATAGTTTGTTGGAAGTATGTTGCGGCAAATGTTGATGATTCATTCTAGTAGTTTGATACGGGGGAGAGCTATTAGATATATAATTTTGGTTTGATTCTTCGATACGCGGCTTCTCTTTTTTATTAAATAATAAAATAAGTGCGATTAAAGCGAGTACAAAGGAAGACAATGCAAAAATCATTAAAAATATAGTTAACGTATTCCATGGTGAATCTGTAGGTCGTGGGATGAGTTCATAATCAATTCCGAGTCGATCTAGTTCAACTAACAGTTCATCAACTTGGATTGCCCAATTGATTCCATCGCCTTTTCGAATCCTCTCCGGCGAAACTTGACCATATTCATCAATTATAATTCCATAGGCAAGTGAGGCACTACTATTTACACCAATAACTGTACCCCAGTCTGAAAATAAAGGACCGCCCGAATTACCAGGATTTAAAGGAGTATCTGTTTGAAAAAGGGCAACATCTAATTCGGCATATACTTTTGCACTAATAATCCCTTCAGTTGTTTTTACAGTCGTTAAAGCAGATGAGTCCATTCCTTCAGTTGCTGCTGATGGAAAACCCATAGCATAAACTCTATCGCGAATTTCCATTTCTGAAGAGCTTGTAAACTGTACTGCCGGTCGTTTAAGGGGTTCTACTGTTTCAAGAATTGCTAAATCTTTCACTTCAGAAGACCATATGACATCTACCTCAATCATTTCATCATTATCTAATAGAATGTATACAGGGAAATCATATTCGGTTCCACTGATAACATGTTCGTTAGTAACGATATGATTTTCACTAATGATAAAACCAGATCCTGTTTCTATATCATTTTCATTAGAATAAACTAACACCATTACTGTACTTTTCATATTTTCGTTTGTTGAGATTTTTTTCGCATAAACATCATGCTGAATAAAAAAAAGAAATAAAAACAAATAAAGGATAATAATAGTCATTTTTTTGAACATTTTCATCGATGTGAACACCCGCTTTTTTGTAAAATCAATAAAAACATGGTCACACAATTTCATAATTAACGAGAATAATATATTTCTACTTATTTAAGAACAGTTTATGAAAAAGTTCAGACTTATTGACAAAAATATATTTTTATATAGTTAGGTTGGTTAAAAATTAAGTTTTCGTTTAGAAAAAAATGAATTTTCATCAAAAGCAACTCACAAAAATTAACGAATAGATGTTCGATAAAATGCTTGGCAAGTAATAAAAAAAGGTATATAGTATAGATAGGTAATTTTTGAAACCAATGAAACTTAATTGTTAATTTTATGATAGAACGAGGAGGAAATTGTGTGAGTGAACGCCAACAAGCCTTAGAACAGGCATTAAAACAAATCGAAAAACAATTTGGAAAAGGCTCCATTATGAAAATGGGTGAGAAAACGGATACCCAAGTACAAACAGTATCAAGTGGATCATTAGCATTAGATATTGCATTAGGTGTTGGAGGATATCCACGAGGACGTATAATTGAAATATATGGTCCAGAAAGTTCAGGTAAAACTACTGTTGCTCTTCATGCGATTGCTGAAGTACAAAAAGCAGGCGGACAAGCTGCTTTTATTGATGCGGAAAACGCCCTTGACCCTGTTTATGCGCAAAAATTAGGCGTTAATATTGATGAATTACTACTTTCTCAGCCAGATACTGGTGAACAAGGTCTTGAAATTGCTGAGGCATTAGTTCGTAGTGGTGCGGTTGATATTATCGTAGTTGACTCTGTTGCTGCCCTTGTACCAAAGGCAGAAATTGAAGGAGAAATGGGAGATTCCCATATGGGGTTACAAGCGCGCTTAATGTCTCAAGCGATGCGTAAATTATCAGGTGCATTAAACAAATCAAAAACAATCGGTATTTTTATTAACCAAGTTCGTGAAAAAATCGGTGTAATGTTCGGTAACCCAGAAACAACACCAGGTGGACGAGCATTAAAATTCTATAGTACGATTCGTTTAGAAGTTCGTCGTGCTGAGCAATTAAAGCAAGGTGGCGACATTGTAGGTAGTAAAACGAAAGTTAAAGTTGTTAAAAACAAAGTTGCACCGCCATTTAAGTCAGCTGAAGTTGACATTATGTACGGAGAAGGTATTTCCATCGAAGGGGAAATCATTGATATTGGTGCGGATTTAGATATCGTTGAAAAAAGTGGTTCTTGGTACTCCTATAATGGAGAAAGACTAGGTCAAGGTAGAGAAAATGCGAAATTATTTATAAGAGAAAATCCAGAAATTAAATATGAGATTTTAAATAAAATTCGTGAACATTACGGTCTTGAACAACTGGACGAAAGTAATGAAGCTCCAGACCTTTCTGAAATAGAACAAAAAGAATTGGATATATAAAATTAAAAAGATCACTTTATGTGATCTTTTTTTAATAGAAAAAACAGAAATTCGTACTTTTTTGAAAGTGACACATTAATTATGAATTACAAAAATATTATATGCCTAAATTAATTAATCAGCATAATGACTTCCCCTTGACAATGGTTTTTTACACCTTTAAAATAAAGTTGTATATTTTTAATTTTTTTGTAAGGTTTAGTCAATAGTATTTGACTATCGCAAAGATTGGCTTTTGCTGTATGAAAGCAATGAGTGCCAGATAATTCTGAAACCATATTGAAAATGTACATGCCGACATGTATGAGGTAAAAAGTTCATAGCAAGAGGAGGTGAAATGATGGAAACATTTATCTACGTCATCATCTCCATTTTGCTTATTCTCGTCGGTGTTGTTGCTGGTTATTTCATTCGAAAATCCGTTGCTGAAGCAAAGATAGCTGGTGCTAAAGATGCTGCAGAGAAAATTTTAGAAGATGCTAAAAGAGATGCAGAATCTTTAAAGAAAGAAGCATTACTAGAAGCAAAGGATGAAATTCACAGACTTCGAACAGAAACTGAACGTGAACTTCGTGAACGAAGAAATGAATTGCAAAAACAGGAAAATCGTTTATTGCAAAAAGAAGAGAATCTTGATCGTAAAGACGATACTTTAAACAAACGAGAATTATCTTTAGAAAAGAAGGAGGATTCTCTGAATCAAAGACAACAGCATATTGAACAGATGGAAAGCAAAGTGGAAGAGATGATGCGCGAACAGCAAGCTGAACTAGAACGAATCTCTAGTCTATCTAAAGAAGAAGCAAAGGCCATCATTCTTGATCAAATCAAAAAGGAGCTTTCCCACGATATAGCCGTAATGGTGAAGGAATCTGAAAATCGTGCGAAAGAAGAGGCTGACAAGAAAGCAAAGAGTATCCTCTCATTAGCTATTCAACGATGTGCTGCAGATCACGTTGCTGAAACAACTGTTTCCGTCGTGGATTTACCAAATGATGAAATGAAAGGGCGTATTATCGGTCGAGAGGGACGGAATATACGAACTTTAGAAACCCTTACAGGTATCGATTTAATTATAGATGATACTCCTGAAGCGGTCATTTTATCAGGTTTTGATCCAATTCGTAGAGAAGTTGCAAGAAGTGCACTTGAAAAATTGGTTCAAGACGGACGAATCCACCCTGCAAGAATTGAAGAAATGGTTGATAAAGCGAGACGAGAAGTTGATGAACAAATCAGAGAAATTGGAGAACAAACAACATTTGATGTTGGAGTACACGGTCTTCATCCTGATTTAATTAAAATTCTCGGACGGATGAAATTTAGAACAAGTTATGGACAAAATGTGTTAAAACACTCAATCGAAGTGGCTCATCTAGCTGGTATTTTAGCAGCTGAATTAGGTGAAGATGTAACTTTAGCAAAACGTGCTGGATTACTTCACGATATTGGAAAAGCTGTTGACCATGAAGTTGAAGGAAGCCACGTGGAAATTGGTGTTGAACTTGCCACGAAGTATAAAGAACATCCTGTTGTAATTAACGCTATTGCTTCTCACCATGGTGACACAGAACCAACATCTGTAATTTCTGTTTTAGTTGCGGCAGCCGATGCATTATCCGCTGCACGACCAGGTGCAAGAAGTGAAACATTAGAAAGTTACATCCGTCGATTAGAAAAACTCGAAGAAATTTCAGAGTCCTACGAAGGTGTAGAAAAATCCTACGCCATCCAAGCAGGACGTGAAGTTCGAATAATCGTTAAACCAGATGTAATCGATGATTCTGAAGCATATCGTTTGGCTAGAGATATTCGGAAGAAAATTGAAAGTGAACTGGATTATCCAGGTCATATAAAAGTTACTGTTATTCGAGAAACTCGTGCAGTTGAATATGCTAAATAAAAAAAGGTTGATGTCTTTAGACATCAACCTTTTTAAATATTCGAGAGTAAACTTTGTCTTTATGTGTTACAATGAAAAAGAAATAATACATAGTACATAGGAAAGGATTTGTTATGAGAATACTTTTTGTTGGAGATGTAGTCGGTTCTCCCGGTCGTGAAGCGTTAGAAAAATTCTTACCAAAATTAAAAGAGAAATATCGTCCTACGATTACCATTGTAAATGGCGAAAATGCAGCATCAGGAAAGGGGATAACTGAGAAAATCTATCGCCAATTTCTTGAAATGGGTGTTCAAGCGGTTACAATGGGAAACCATGTATGGAGAAATAAGGATATTTTTGAGTTCATAGATGATGCAAAATATTTAGTACGACCTGCTAATTTACCTGAAAACAACCCTGGACAAGGGATGATTTTTATTAAAGTAAATGCATATGAAGTTGCGATTATCAACCTACAAGCGAGAACTTTTATGGATTCAATTGATAATCCTTTTGAAATTGCAGATAGACTTATAGCTGAAGCTCGGAAAAGAACACCGATCATTTTTGTGGACTTTCATGGTGAAGCTACAAGTGAAAAAATGGCATTTGCATGGTATTTAGATGGCAGAGTTAGTGCAGTAGTTGGTACCCATACCCATGTACAAACAGCAGATAATCGAGTTTTACCGAAAGGGACCGCATATATTACAGATGTTGGTATGACAGGGGTTTATGATGGAATTATTGGTGTCGATCCCGCTCCAGTTATTCATAAATTTTTAACAAATCTTCCTGCTCGATTTGAAGTGCCGAAAAGTGGCAGAACACAATTAAATGGGGTTATAATTGATGTTGACGAAAAAACAGGCTTATCTAAAAATATCGAAAGAATTTATATAAACAGTAATCAAAGTCTGTTTAATTAATTCCGTATAAAAAATCACTTTAAAGAATTTTTGAAAAAGGAAGAATATAAGGTATATAGGCTCGACTCCTTGAATATAGTAGCAATGGGATGATTTATAGGCTTGCAGGTCAGTCATTGAAAAAAATAAAGTAGAGAATTTCAAGGAGGAGCTTATATGGAAATATTAAAGGTTTCAGCAAAATCGAACCCGAATTCTGTTGCTGGTGCACTTGCAGGAGTCCTTAGAGAAAGAGGAGGGGCTGAAATCCAAGCCATTGGAGCAGGGGCATTAAATCAAGCGGTTAAAGCTGTTGCAATTGCGCGAGGGTTTGTTGCTCCGAGCGGTGTAGATCTTATTTGCATACCTGCTTTTACCGACATCCAGATTGACGGGGAAGAAAGAACTGCAATAAAACTAATTGTTGAACCTCGTTGAAAATTGAAATCATTTATTTCGTTTTTGTTTGTGTTGAGGGAAATAAAGTCTGATTGGCAATTTGCAATCAGGCTTTTTCTTTTGTTTTTTAATATTCTCTAACGCTAATTTCTAAAATACATTATTTTATTATATAATGTTAGTAGGAAGTAGTATACTAGTACGAAAGGTTTTTTAAAAGGAGAATTAATCGTTATGGGGAATGAATTGAAGACAAAACCGACAGAACGTAGTGTCATAGAATTTATTGAACAAGTGGAAAATGTAAAAAAAAGAGAAGATGTATTTCACTTACTTAATATTTTTACTGAAACTACAGGGTATGAAGCGAAAATGTGGGGACCAAGTATTATAGGTTTTGGTTCATATCATTATAAATACGAATCCGGGCATGAAGGCGATGTAGCAATTGTCGGTTTCTCACCTAGAAAGTCAAATTTAAGTTTATATTTATTTGTATAAGATCCAAAGTGCCAAGAACTATTGAAGAAATTAGGAAAGCACAAAACAGGTAAAGCATGTGTTTATATTAATAAGCTTGCCGATATCGATGTGAATGTTTTAAAACAACTAATTAAACGGTCAGTTGAAGCTGTATCAGAAAAATACACAATAAACGAGGGAATTAGAAAAAAACAAATTGGCGACTCTTTATCAAGGGTCGCCAATTTGTTTTTTTCTTTTTTATTATTAATTTCTAATGTTTTAAAAGTGATTTCTTTCATCGTTCTTGTTAGAGAAATACTTGGATTCATAATAATTTTACCTAATAAATGACTTGATACGATAATTGGAATCATGGCTATGACTGTCATCGCGATTAAAACGATACCTAATGTTTTTATTTGATTATATGCAGACTGAATATTAACGGTTATTGAGAGTTAAGTTTACTTGACGTAAAATTAGCTTTACATTTATGATGTTTTATGAAGGGGGTGATGATCATTTGAAAAATAAGGTTTCTTATTATAGAAAGAAATACGGTTATTCCCAAGAAAAGCTAGCTGAAAAATTAGGGGTCTCTAGGCAAACTATTATATCTATTGAAAAAGAAAGATATAATCCCTCTCTTCCATTAGCGTTGATAATAGCTGAAGCTTTCCGATGTAAGGTAGAAGAAATTTTTTTCTTAGAGGAGGACGATTATAAATAATCAAATAAGGAGGTTATTCTTAATGAAATCAAAAATGGGAAATTTAGTTACAGGAGTTATTTTACTAATTCTAAGTATTTATACTATTGTTAATGAATTGATCGGAAATGATACTGAATTATTATTTTTAGGAATTCTAATTTTTTCAATAGCAGTTATGTTTCTATCTTTGGCTTATCTACATAACCAATTTAAAAAGAAAGACGAAAGAATGAAAATGACACGTGAAAGGGCAATGTTTTATTCATATTTTGCGATAATGGTTTATTATTTTATATTCATAATACTATTAGGCTTGAACCTAATTAATTTAAGTCCGATAGAAACAATTGAAATCTTGGCTTCTTTAACTATTATTACAGTCTTTTTATCTCAAGTTGTTCTATCCAAAATATACTAAATGATTAGGAGAGATCTCATATGGAATATATTGATTTTATTTATCAATTACTATCTTATCAAAACTTGTTGGTGCAACAGTTTTAAGTGGAGTCATTACCTTAGGTGCCATGACCGTTTGGGACGGTAAAGATACAGTTGATAATGCTATTACAACAATTCAAGGTCAAGTTATTGACTTAAATAAATATGAAATGAATGAAAATCAATTAGTTACTAAAATAAATGACTTAAAAACTTTAAGAGACAGTCTACAAAGTGAAGTCAACAGACTGACTGAACTAGACGAGACAAATACAGCAACGATTACATCGTTAGAAGGCAAATCGCTGAAGTAAATAATGAAATTGCTTCATTAGAAGATCAATTAAATGCAGCTAATGTTGAGATTGCAAATGCTAATACAAACAGCGAAACACTTGCTCAAAGAATTGCTGACTTAGAAGCTGAACTAACAAAAGCAAATGACGATATTGAAAGACTTCAAAACGAATTAAACAATACTGATACTAGCGATAATGTTCCATTAACAGAGGCTGAAATGGCAGATATTTTAGAAACACTAACGGAACAACCAATTCAATAATATACATCAGAAGGATCGTCGTTTGACGGTCCTTTTTAATTCCGAAAAACTTGTTACTCTGGAATAAAGAGCCAAATGTGACAAAACAAATAGGGTCTACCGGAAATGGTCGATTCACAATGCTTGAGTTATGACACTTTACGGGTCCGTTATAGTTACTGTTAATTTTCAAGTTATAAAAACGGTCCCCATTTATATCTAGAATAGACCTTGACAACTGGTAACATATATCTAGTCCTCTAAAACGTAGAGGAATGGAAAGACCTGAAGTTTTCCAAGAGTTAATTGAGGCGATCCATTCTGTGTATACAAGTCTATATAAATTAAATAATACATTAAAATTTACTCTTATTGTAACAAGATTTAATAAATGAGTCTTATTTCTTATTTTCCCTTCAACGAATCTTAGAAAATTCCATTTAACTAAGTTGTCTGTTGCATATGCACGGTATATAATGGTATTTTAAAAGAGAGTTTTTCCCATGTTTGACACTTTTTTCATTAAATAATAAAACTTAAGTACAATGTGTAACACTTGAGGTTGAAAGGAGATTTTACATGAACGAAGAACAACGAATACAAGGACAACAAGTGAAAGTAGAGACTCCATCGGACAAAAAATCCGCATTAGAGAAAAATGCTGAACGTTTGAAAAAAATTTCCAGTGACGAAATGATTGCGAAATATTTTGGAACTTTTCAACCGCCAAACTTAAAAGCGGCTAGAAAAAGAAGTAAAGGGGAAGTCAATTACTTTACAGACTTTAAAATCCCTGAAAAGTTTAAAGGGATGGGCGATGGTCGCAAGTATTATATCCGTACGTATGGCTGTCAAATGAATGAACATGATACAGAAGTGATGGCAGGTATTTTTGAAGCATTAGGATATGAGCCGACAGATACTACTGATGATGCAGATGTAATATTATTAAATACATGTGCGATCCGGGAAAATGCGGAAAATAAAGTGTTTGGTGAGCTCGGTCACTTGAAACCGCTTAAACAAGAAAAACCGGACTTGTTACTTGGTGTATGTGGTTGTATGGCCCAAGAGGAATCAGTAGTTAATAAAATTTTACAAACACATCAACATGTTGATATGATATTTGGAACGCATAATATTCATCGTCTCCCATTCATTTTAGAAGAAGCATACATGTCAAAAGAAATGGTTGTGGAAGTATGGTCTAAAGAAGGAGACATTATCGAAAACTTACCTAAAGCAAGAATGGGGAAAATTAAAGCCTGGGTAAACATTATGTACGGCTGTGATAAATTCTGTACGTATTGTATCGTTCCGTATACACGTGGTAAAGAAAGAAGTCGACTTCCTGAAGATATTATCCAAGAAGTTCGTAGTCTAGCCGCTCAAGGTTATCAGGAAATTACATTGCTTGGTCAAAACGTAAATGCTTATGGTAAAGACTTTAAAGATTTAGATTATCGTTTTGGTGACTTGTTAGATGATTTACGTAAAATCGATATTCCGCGGATTCGCTTTACAACAAGTTATCCAAGTGACTTTGATGATCACTTAATCGAAGTGCTTGCAAAGCGCGGCAATTTAGTAGAACATATACATTTGCCAGTTCAATCCGGTTCAAGTTCCATGTTGAAAATTATGGGACGTCGCTACACAAGAGAATCATACTTAGAATTAGTGCGTAAAATTAAAGCGGCTATCCCTGATGTTGCATTAACGACAGACATTATTGTAGGATTCCCGAATGAAACAGATGAACAGTTTGAAGAAACCTTATCTTTATATAAGGAAGTAGGTTTCGATTCTGCCTTCACATTTATTTATTCACCTAGAGAAGGAACTCCAGCAGCACGCATGAAAGACAATGTACCAATGGACGTGAAAAAAGAACGGCTACAACGACTTAACGCGTTAGTTAATGAACTGTCCGCGCAAAAAAATAAAGAATTAGAAGGCGAAATTTTGGAAGTACTTGTTGAAGGTGAGTCAAAAAATAATCCTAATGTTTTAGCTGGCTATACAAGAAAAAATAAACTTGTTAACTTTGTAGGTCCGAAGTCTGCGATTGGAAAACTTGTTAAAGTAAAAATTACTGAAGCAAAAACTTGGAGTTTGGATGGAGAGATGGTTGAAGATATTGAAACTGTAGAGGTGAGTTAATAAATGGGGAAGTATAAAAAAACAGAAATTATAGATAAAGCTAAGGAATTAGCAAAAATGATTTCTGAAACGGAAGAAGTCGATTATTTTAAGAAAGCAGAAGCAAAAATTAACGAAAACGAAAAAGTTGCGCAAAAAATAAAGCAAATTAAAGCGCTACAAAAGCAAGCCGTAAACTTACAAAATTACGGAAAAGTAAATATGTTGAAAAAAGTAGAAGAAACAATTGATCAATTGCAAAAAGAAATCGATGAAATCCCCGTTGTACAAGAATTTAAAGAGTCACAAGTTGAGGTCAATGACCTTTTGCAAATGGTTACTCATACAATCGCCAATACAGTTACAGATGAAATAATTAAATCAACAGATGGTGATTTATTAACCGGTAAAACAGGTGCACAATTAGAAAGCGAACAAAGAAAAATTAGTAAACAATAAAGAAAAAATATAATAAACTGACTATAACAAAAGGGTTACCCAATAACGGACAATTCAATTTTCATTTAAGTTATTTGGGTTAACCCGATTTTTTATATACAATGGATTTAGTAAAATATATTTTAAAATAAAGCTGGGGAGTCATGAATGATTTATATTTTCTATACGTGCATCATTATTGGTATTTTATTATTAGTTAGAATGTATTTTATTGCCCATGAAAATCATGTCCACTATTTATCATTAACATATAATACATTCCCTTCTTCAGTCGAAAAATTAACGATCTTTTTTATTTCAGATATTCATAAAAGAATTGTTGATGAAACCATCATTAATGAAATAAAAGAACAAACGGATATTGTAGTAATCGGCGGGGATTTAACAGAGAAAAATGTTCCGCTGGAAAAAACAGAGGAAAACTTAGCACGTCTTTCTAAAGTAGCACCGGTTTATTTTATTTGGGGGAATAATGATTTTGAAGTAGACAAAGAAAAGTTACTTTTATTATTTGAAAAGTATAACGTGACTGTACTTGAAAATAAACGGATAATTTTAAAAGAAAGTGTTGAAAACCGTGCTATTAATTTAATTGGTGTTGGTGAAATCAGTTTTGAAAGGGACAATTTGCCTAAAGCGTTACAAGATGTTGCTGATACAGATTTTAATATTATCGTATGTCACAATCCTGAAATAATAAATAATATAACAACAAAAGATAATATTTCTTTAATATTAAGTGGTCATACTCACGGAGGGCAAATACGTATATTCGGAATGGGACCGGGTAAAAAAGGCGATTTATATCGTTACCCTAACATGGATCATTTAATTAGCAATGGGTATGGAACAACGATGTTACCTCTCCGGCTAGGCGCTCACCCTGAGACACATTTGATTACAATTAAACATAAATAAGCACAATTTTTTCATAAAAACATAAGGTGAAGGTATACTTCATTCTTATGTTTTTCTTTTTGTTTTTAAAACTTTATCCGATAAATTATCAATTAAGCCCTCACACTAGTCTATTGTCCCGCATAGGATGAAGTGATAAAACATGAGGAGGTTACGCTCGCATGGGAAATTCTAGAGAGATTATCGTTAAAGCGGTCGTTGCGAAAGGTCGTAAACACACAAATTCCAAACATACGATACGTCCCAACACTACCCCATCAAACATCCTAGGCTGCTGGATTATAAACCATGCTTATAAAGCGGAGAAAGTAGGTAATACGGTAGAGGTTGACGGACATTTTGATATTAATTGCTGGTATTCCTGCAATGATAATACTAAAACAGATGTAGCAACTGAGCGAGTACAATATAAAGATAAAATCAAATTAAAATATAAAGATGATAATTCAATTGCTGATCGCGAAGTAGTATGTAAAGTATTGCAACAACCAAACACAATAGAAGCTACTATTTCTCCGAATTCAAATCGTATAGTTGTAACAGCAGAACGAGAATTTCTCGTTGAACTAATCGGTGAAACAAAAGTGTGGGTGCAGTTAGGAGAAGAAGACTTTGACGATGATGATTGGGATTTAGACTTAGATGATGAAGAATTTGAAGAATTAAACCCGGACTTTTTAGTAAATACAGAAGAGGAATAACACCTACTCGTTTAACAACGCTTTGCAAGTTTACTAGCAAAGCGTTTTTTTTATGTGCGCCCGGCATGTACATGAACTATAGGGTGTAAGTCCCGAACCCCGAAGACAGAAGTAGAGGTTAGCCAAGAGCCAAGGTGTCCGTGGTGACGCGGAATCTGAAGGAAGCTGGAGGCAAAACACCGGTCCGAGGAACACGAACCTCATATAAGGCTAGGTATGATTGAGTGAGTTTGCATAACAAAACAAAGCTCTTTCTGTCGAAGGTCATATCGAGTAAATGAGGCGGATAGATGGTGTGAAAGTGCATGTACTTACCCGGGGAGGTCTGGCGGATATGTGAAGTACTCTTCATAACCTACTTAGTGATAAATAGCTGAACCGTCAGAAGTCAGCAGAGGTCATAGTATTAGTTGGTCTAGAACAACTAAGAAGGACCGAACAATTAAGAGAGAATAGCCCTTGGCATTCAGTGAGTCATGATGAACACAGAAAAGGTAGTACCTCACTTGAGGGAGGAAGCGGTGAATCCCGTGGGAGACCTCTTGGAGGGTGGAGTGACCACTGGCATAAAGAGAACAGCTATTCACGGAAGTTATAAAGACTTGCGTCAATGATCTTAATTGAACCGCCGTATACGGAACCGTACGTACGGTGGTGTGAGAGGACGGGAGTTAATCGCTCCCTCCTACTCGATTCAAAAATAAAAAAATAGAATAATATTGACAAAAAAACTATTATTAGTATAACTTATTTTTATAAAGACATAACATTTTTTGTGATTATAGATGAATGAGGGGGAAAAAATGGGGACTGCTTTGCAACAGGTTTGGGAGAAATTGTGGTATTTACATGATCAAACAAAGGAAACCTTTCGATTTATGGTCGGAAGTTCAACTGATTTGTCATCAAGCACGAATTCCACTACCACAATAAAAGAAAAAAATATTCAACCGAAAAGAAAAAGGTCGATGCGACAAAATATAGGATTGATCCTTGGTCCTATATTGTTTTTTGTTACATTTTTTTGGCTTTCTCCTGATGGGATGCCAACTGAAGCACTTGCAGTGTTAGCCAGTACACTTTGGATAGCAACCTGGTGGGTTACAGAAGCAATTCCAATCCCTGCAACATCTCTTTTACCGATTATTCTATTTCCGATAACGGGAGCTGTTGAGGATCCAGGGATTGTTACTCCAAACTACGGGAACAAAAATATATTTTTATTTCTAGGTGGTTTTATAATCGCAATAGCGATGGAAAAATGGAATTTACATAGAAGAATTGCTTTGAACATTATTTTGCTTGTTGGTACAAGCACTCAAAGACTAGTACTGGGGTTTATGGTTGCAACAGGATTTATTTCTATGTGGATTTCTAATACTGCCACTGCAATGATGATGTTACCAATCGCATTAGCCGTTATCACACATGTTTCTGACTTATTAGAGGAGAAAAAGGAAGAATTTGATTCGAATTTTGGTAAGGCGATCATGCTTGGAATTGCTTATTCAGCTTCAA
Source organism: Pallidibacillus pasinlerensis (assembly GCF_009996845.1). Taxonomy (GTDB): domain Bacteria; phylum Bacillota; class Bacilli; order Bacillales; family Caldibacillaceae; genus Pallidibacillus; species Pallidibacillus pasinlerensis. The sequence continues at coordinate 15,013 of NZ_JAACYS010000015.1, forward strand.
TCGGTGGTTTAGCAACACTGATTGGCACACCACCTAATGTTATTTTTGCAAGTATGATTAATCAAATGTTTGATACAGAAATTACATTTGCTTCATGGATGGCCTTTGGTATTCCATTAACTGTGCTATTAATAACAATAACCTGGATTTATCTTGTTAAAGTGGGTTTTCCAATGAAAATGAAATCGATTCCAGGTGGTAAAGAAGTAATTATAAGCGAAAAGAAAAAATTAGGTAACATGAGTTTTGAAGAAAAGCTTGTCCTAGTCGTCTTTTTATTTGCTGCAATTTCTTGGATTATTCGTTCTTTTATATTAGAAGAATTTATACCTGGTATTGATGATACATTGATTGCTATTTTAGCTGGTTCCATATTATTTCTTTTACCATCTAAAGCAGCGAAAGACGGGACATTAATCAATTGGAATGATGCGAAAAATGTACCATGGGGGACGTTGCTTTTATTCGGAGGAGGACTTGCAATTGCGGATGGATTCGAAAGGACAGGATTGGCTGAGTGGATTGGTGCTCAATTAACCATACTAAATGCGATTAACTTTATTTTAATTTTAACCATAGTGGCGGCACTTGTTATTTTCTTGACTGAAATCACATCAAATACCGCAACTGCGACGATGATGTACCCAATTATGGCATCGATTGCTCTTGCTTTAGGTGTGCATCCGTATGCTTTAATGGTTGCCGCTGGTATAGCTGCATCTTGTGCATTCATGATGCCAGTTGCTACACCACCGAATGCAATTGTCTATGCTTCTGGCAAAATAAAAATCGGAGATATGATTAAAGCCGGTTTTTGGTTAAATGTTTTATCTGTTTTATTAATTGTCTTACTTATTTATTATTGGATGCCAGTCGTGTGGGAAATCGATTTACAAATCTATCCTGATGATATGAAATAACATTAATAAACAATGAGAACCAATGATTTGGATAAATTTACCAAATCATTGGTTTTTTTATTAAGAAATTAAAATAGTATCTGGTCATAAAATGTGATATTATAAATTGGTATAAAGTAATATTTTACTAATAAACTTTTAGAAGAGAGTGATTGAGAAATGATAAAAAAACATACCGTATCCCTTGAGGATTTAATGGCACCTAATAAGTATAATATTGTTGATGATATTGAAAGACATTATTCAGATAAGATTGCGTTACGCTTTTTAAGTCAAAATGGGGAACGAGAAGAAATCACGTATAAGGAATTCATCGCTCGAGGGAATAAATTAGCGAATGCTTTAAAAAAAATAGGATTGAAAAAAGGGGACCGTGTTTTTGTAATGGTTCCAAGAATGATTGAATCTTATATTATTTATTATGCATGTTGGAAAAATGGTCTTGTAATTATTCCCGCTTCTGAACTGTTACGTGCTAACGATATTTTGTATCGCTTAAACAATAGTCAAGCAAAAGCTGTCATTGCCTTCGCCGATTTATGTGAGGAAGTAGACAAAGTTGCAAATGATGCAAATAATTTACAAATTAAAATTACATTTACGAAATCAGTTAATTCTTGGCTACAAATGGAAGAGTTAGTAGAGGGTGAATCTGAAGTTTGTCAAAAAACAGACACTAAAAAAACAGATCCGCTACTTATTAGTTATACATCAGGAACAACAGGTCAACCGAAGGGAGTAGTTCACGTTCACAGTTGGGCATATGCTCATCTTCGTATAGCTGCACCACTTTGGTTAGATATTCATGAAGATGATATTGTTTGGGCAACGGCTGGTCCTGGTTGGCAAAAATGGGTATGGAGCCCATTCGTTTCAGTACTAGGTATAGGAGCTACTGGCTTTGTCTATTTAGGAAAATTTAAACCAGAAACGTATTTAACGTTGCTTGAACAAGAACAAATCAATGTCCTTTGCTGTACACCGACAGAATATCGTTTAATGGCAAAAGTAGAGGATTTAACAAAATACGATTTAACGAAATTACACAGTGCTGTTTCCGCTGGTGAAGCATTGAATCGAGAAGTAATTGATGTATTTCAAAATAAATTTAATATTACAGTTCGTGACGGGTACGGTCAAACTGAGAGTACACTTGTGATTGGTACTGTACAAAACATGGATATTCGTATTGGCTCTATGGGTAAACCAATTTTACCAGAGTTTGTCGCTATCGTTGATGATGAAGGAAATCCATTAGGACCTGATGAAAAAGGGAATATTGCTTTACGTAAAGATTTCCCAGCTCTATTTGCTAGTTATTATGAAGATCCGGAGCGTACAGCAAAAGCGTTTAAAGGTAATTACTTCGTAACTGGAGACTTAGCATATCGTGATGCAGATAACTATTATTGGTTCGTCGGCAGAAGTGATGATATGATTATTTCTTCCGGTTATACAATTGGTCCTTTTGAAGTAGAAGACGCATTAATGAAACACCAAGCCGTAAAAGAATGTGCTGTTGTCGCTGAACCTGATGAAATTCGGGGAAACATCGTTAAAGCTTTTGTTGTACTAAAAGATGGTATTACTGGTAGTGATGAGTTAGTGAAAGAATTACAAGATTTTGTGAAAAAACTCACTGCGCCATATAAATATCCAAGAAAAATTGAATTTGCTGAGTCACTACCAAAAACCGACTCAGGAAAAATCCGTCGTGTAGAACTAAGAAATCGAAATAACGCTTAAAAAACAATCCCGTATTTTTACGGGATTGTTTTATTTACCGTTTATAAAATTTTGGTTTATATTAACCAATGTCAAAACTTGTCGCTGTATGTTATAATTTTATTTTGAAAAGACATAAGAAGGTGTTGGGAAATGAAACAATATACGCCCATGATACAACAATATTTAAAAATAAAGGCAGAGTATGAAGATGCCTTTTTATTTTTTCGTTTAGGCGATTTTTATGAATTATTTTTTGAAGATGCGATAAAAGCAAGTCAAGAATTAGAAATTACACTAACTGCCCGTGATGGCGGGGTCGATGAAAAAATTCCAATGGCAGGTGTCCCTTATCACTCTGCTCAAGGGTATATTGAAACGTTAGTAAGTAGAGGCTATAAGGTCGCCATTGCGGAACAAATGGAGAATCCGAAACAGGCAAAAGGCATGGTCCATCGTGAAGTTGTACAACTCATTACTCCGGGGACAATGATGGAAGGTAAATCAATTAGTGATAAAGCGAACAATTACATTTCTTCAATTACAGCCTTTCCTGATGATACATTTGGCCTTGCCTTTTGTGATTTATCAACAGGTGAAAGTAAAGTCACCCTTTTGACTGAAGGCTGGGATGATTGTATTAATGAATTAGCAACAATTCAAACGAAAGAAATTGTTGTAGACGGTCAATTTCACCCGGAAAAAATTAAGCAATTAAAAGAACGATTATCTGTAACAATTTCTTATGAAAAGGAAACGGAAATTAGTCATGAATTTGAGAAAATTATTGCACCGTTAAGTCAAGATAAATTAGTAATAACAGCTGCCCGTCTATTTAACTATCTTTATCGGACACAAAAAAGAAGTCTTGATCACATTCAACCGATTGAAACATATCAAGTTCACCAATTTATGAAAATGGATTATTATTCAAAACGAAATTTAGAATTAACAGAAACTATTCGTTCGAAAGATAAGAAAGGTTCGCTGTTATGGTTACTTGATGAAACGAAAACAGCAATGGGTGGAAGGCTGCTAAAACAATGGATTGATCGTCCATTATTATCCCTGGATAAAATTAATAACCGCTTGCACATTGTAGAAAAATTTAAAGAAAACTATTTTGAACGACAAGAACTACGCGATAAATTAACACAAGTATATGATATTGAACGATTAGCAGGAAAAGTTGCCTTTGGTAATGTGAATGCTAGAGATTTAGTAAACTTAAAAACTACTCTCTATCAAATTCCTGAGTTAAAGGAAATTCTGTTTAATATCAATGATAAAAAAGTACAGCATTTAGCAGAAAGTCTTGATCCATGTACAGAAATTGCCGAATTAATCGAGCATTCAATTGTAGATCATCCTCCAATTACGATTAAAGAAGGAAATATTATTCGTGACGGATATAATGAACAGCTAGATATGTATCGTGATGCAAGTCGAAACGGTAAAACATGGATTGCAGCACTTGAAAAAGCAGAACGGGAAAAGACAGGCATTAAATCATTAAAAATTGGCTATAACCGGGTATTCGGTTACTATATCGAGGTAACAAAGGCAAATCTCCATTTATTGCCAGATGATAGTAACTACGAACGGAAACAAACGTTAACAAATGCAGAACGATTCATTACTCCGGAACTGAAAGAAAAAGAATCCATTATTTTAGAAGCAGAAGAAAAGTCTGTTGATCTTGAATATGAATTATTCATTGAAATTCGAAATCAAGTAAAAGAGTATATCCCAAGATTACAAGCGTTAGCGAAACAAGTGAGCGAGATTGATTGTTTACAATGTTTTGCCGAAATAAGTGAAAATCGACAATATGTTAAGCCAATTTTTAATAATGATGGGAAAGTGTCAATTAAAGAAGGTCGACATCCAGTTGTAGAAAAAGTAATGGATGTACAAACGTATGTACCGAATGATTGTGACATGAATAATGAAACAGAAATTCTGCTTATTACTGGACCAAATATGTCTGGTAAAAGTACGTATATGCGACAAATTGCTTTAACGGCAATTTTAGCACAAATTGGCTGTTTCGTTCCTGCTGAATATGCAGAATTACCAATCTTTGATCAAATCTTTACTAGAATTGGTGCAGCGGATGATTTAATAAGTGGACAAAGTACGTTTATGGTCGAAATGTTAGAAGCTCGTAACGCAATTCGCGGAGCAACGGAAAATAGTTTAATTTTATTTGATGAAATTGGTCGAGGAACGTCAACTTATGATGGTATGGCGTTAGCGCAAGCGATGATTGAATATATTCACGATAAAATTGGTGCGAAAACATTGTTCTCAACCCATTATCATGAACTAACGGTTTTAGAAAAATCCCTTTCGAAATTGAAAAACGTTCATGTAAGTGCCGTTGAGAAAAATGGACAAGTTGTCTTCCTTCATAAAATTAAAGAAGGTCCAACGGATAAAAGTTACGGTATTCATGTAGCAAAACTTGCTGATATGCCACCTGAATTAATAAATAGAGCTGAACAGATTTTACAAGAATTTGAAAAGAACGGTCACCATAACAAACAAGATTCAGAGAGTCAAGTAAAAGCTGAAGAAACGGTAACAGTACCTATCGAATCCGAACAGACTATAGTGATAGAGGAACATGAAGAACAAGGGGCGGAAATTGCTCAACTATCATTGTTTGACGAACCTGAAATGAACAAACAGCCATCAAGTTCTCCAAAAGAACAAAAAGTAATCTCAGAGTTAAAAAACTTAAATCTATTAGAAATGACTCCCCTAGACGCAATGAACGCTTTATATCAATTGCAAAAAAAAGTAAAATAACCTATTTTTATTAAAATTTATGAGATGAAGGCGGTGAGAACGTGACAAAGATTATTCAGTTAAGTGAAAACCTTTCTAATAAAATCGCTGCCGGTGAAGTTGTTGAACGTCCCGCTTCAGTTGTAAAGGAATTAGTTGAAAATGCCATCGATGCAAAAAGTACGGTTATTGAAGTACATGTCGAGGAAGCAGGTTTACAAAAAATTCGTGTCATTGATAATGGAAGTGGCATTGATAGAGAAGACGTGCCCCTTGCCTTTGAACGTCATGCAACGAGTAAAATTAAAAATGAACAGGATCTTTTTCGTATCAGAACGCTCGGTTTCCGGGGAGAAGCATTACCGAGTATTGCTTCTGTTTCAAAAGTGGAAGTGATAACAAGTACTGGTGTTGGCGAAGGGACACGTATAGTTATAGAAGGTGGCGTCCGTAAAGTTTTAGAACCAGCATCCAGTCGAAAAGGTACGGACTTTACTGTGAGTGAATTATTTTACAATACTCCTGCCCGTTTAAAATATATGAAATCATTGCATACGGAGTTAGGAAATATAACGGATTGTTTAAACCGTATCGCATTAGCACATCCTGAAGTAGCAATCAAACTTGTTCATAATGGCCGGACTCTTTTACAAACAAACGGAAATGGCGATCCGAGACAAGTATTAGCAAGCATTTATGGCTTTAAAATAGTAAAGAAAATGATACCTATTAAAGCAGAAAACCTTGATTTTAAAGTAGAAGGTTTTATTGCATTACCGGAAATTACGCGGGCATCCCGGAATTATATTTCTACAATGATAAATGGACGTTTTATTAAAAATTACGCTTTAACAAATGCGGTTATTGCGGGTTATCATACATTACTTCCAATAGGTCGTTACCCGATTGCCTTTTTAAATGTAATAATGGATCCTATTTTAGTTGATGTAAACGTCCATCCAGCTAAACTAGAAGTTCGCTTAAGTAAAGAAAAAGAACTTAGTGAACTAATTACGAACACGATTAAACAAGCTTTCAAAAAAGAAACGTTAATTCCTGATGGTGCCGTGCCGAAAACCGTTAAACCGAAATCTGAACAAATATCACTAACATTAGATCATTTACCTGAAGACAAGCGTGAACAACTTCCGATAACAAATAACAACAATGTAAAACCTAGGGAAATACAAACACTAAATTTAAATAGAGGCTATGAAAGCTCGGTCCTATCCAAAGAAGAACGAGAAGTAGCGAACAAGTTTGTTCAGTCACTAATGATAGATAGAAAGGAACGAGAAGAACCGACAATCATCCATGAATCTACTTCACTAGAAACGGATGTTGATGAATCAACACCTTTATTTACAAATGATAATTCCATTCATACTAATTCAACGGAGAATGAGTCGATTGTGGACGAAATCATAGAAAACGATACTGAACAATTTGAAGACATTTCTGAAGTTAAATCAGTAAGTTCTAATCGTGTTCCGCCACTGTATCCAATTGGCCAAATGCATGGTACGTATATTTTTGCAGAAAATGAAAATGGTCTATATATTATTGACCAACATGCGGCGCAAGAGCGGATTAAATATGAGTTTTACAAAGAAAAAATTGGTGATGTACCTAAGGATTTACAAGAATTACTCATCCCGATTACACTCGAATTTTCCAATGACGAGTATATTAAACTTGAAGAAAACCTCGATGAATTGAAAAAAGTTGGCTTGTTTTTGGATCCCTTTGGTATTAATACATTTATCGTGCGCAGTCATCCAATATGGTTCCCAAAGGGTGAAGAAAAGGAAACGATTTTGGAAATTATTGAGCAAGTTTTAGCGATGAAAAAAGTTGACTTGAAGAAGTTACGTGAAGAAACGGCAATTATGATGAGCTGTAAGGGGTCGATAAAAGCGAATCACCGCCTACGTAATGATGAAATTCAAGCCCTCCTTGATACGTTACGAAAAACAAGTGATCCGTTTACTTGTCCCCATGGACGGCCAATTATCATTCATTTTTCAACGTATGAAATGGAAAAAATGTTTAAACGGATTATGTAATATAAGGTTATCCGTATAAAAGATAAACGACATTAACATTGCATTTATCTTTAGCGGGTAACCTTTTTAATATTCAAGTTTTCATGTTTAATCCCATATTTTTTGGCAATAATAATTTGATGTTTAACATATTTAGAAAATTATGGTAAACTTGAGGTACAATTTATAATAATATGCTTTGAAAGCAGTGAGTTTTTTGGAAAAAAGAGAGAAATTAGTGGTAATTTTAGGACCAACGGCTGTAGGAAAAACAGCCATGAGTATTCAGTTAGCAAAACGCTTTTCAGGAGAAATCATTAGCGGTGACTCCATGCAAATATACCGTGGAATGGATATCGGAACGGCGAAAATAACTAAGGAAGAAATGGAAAGAATTCCGCATCATCTAATTGATATAAAAAATCCAGATGAATCATTTTCGGCTTATGAATTTCAGCAATTAGTTCGTAGTAAAATTACTGAAATAACTTCACGAAATTCACTTCCGATGATTGTTGGAGGAACGGGTTTATATATTCAATCGGTCATTTATGATTATCAATTTATTGACGATTCTCGTGATGATTTGATACGGAATAAGTTATATAAACGTTTTGAAGATGAAGGGATTGAACCGCTTTTTGCTGAATTGAAAAAAATCGATCCACAAGCTGCGGAAAACATTCATCCGAATAATGAACGAAGAGTAATCCGTGCGCTAGAAATATATTATACAACTGGGGAAACAATGACCGAACGAAAAGAAAAGCAACAGCGGGAACTGCTCTATGATGTTGTATTGATTGGACTTACGATGGATCGGGATGTTTTATATAAACGAATAAATAAACGTGTTGATCTAATGGTTGAACAAGGTTTAGTAGAAGAAGCAAAGTCGTTTTATGATAAAGGGTTAAGAAATGTTCAATCAACACAAGCTATTGGCTACAAAGAACTTTTCGATTACTTTGATAGGAAAATAACCCTTGATGAAGCGATTGATCAAATTAAGAAAAATACTCGTCATTTTGCGAAAAGACAATTAACATGGTTCCGTAATAAAATGGACGTCAATTGGTTCGATATGACGGATGCTAATGCGTTTCATGAAAATTTAGAAAAAATTTCCGAATTTATAGCAGGAAAGTTTTAAAAAAAATCGAATAAATTATTTAAGGAGATTAATGAGGAGGACATGAAATGAACAAACAGATTAACATTCAAGACCAATTTTTAAATCAACTTCGGAAAGAAAATATTCAAGTGACGGTATTTTTAACGAATGGTTTCCAAATTCGAGGATACATTAAAGGTTTTGACAACTTCACTGTATTATTTGAAACCGATGGGAAACAACAACTCGTATTTAAACATGCTATATCAACTTTTTCTCCATCACGTAATGTACAAATTAATGTTGAATAATAATCCCAATAAATAATTTGTCGAATTAGATACAAGACTATCCAGTTGCGGTGATCAATATTTATACATAACAAATCCCGCATATTTATGGATAGTCTTATTTATTTTATTTTTATGGCATGTACGTAAAACATCCTGAATAAAGATAAATAAAGATGATTTTTTTATTATTTACATACAATGAAATTATAAATGTAGACATATATTTTTATAAAATATTTTTTAAAAGATATGCAATAATTACGATGACTAAAAATAATTTCTCAGGAAAGCGCAAGAATTGACAAGTCCATTTTTATTTTTGTCGAAAAAAGTTTTTTTCTGATATAGTATTTGAATGGGCGAATGTCACCTTTTTTGCATCAAGACGTATACTGATGTATTGATAGAGAGGTGAACAACTTGAGTCAACCAATCCGTATGAAAAATAATGGACAAATAAGTATTACGTTACAGCCGAAAATAAAAAAAGTTGATACTTATCCCGAACCGAAAGAATGGAAACCGAAAGAACAAACAGAAGAACATGAAATATTAAAAGAAATTGAAGAGGAACTCAGTTCACTTGTTGGACTTGAGGAAGTAAAAAAAGTTATTAAAGAAATATATGCTTGGATTATTGTGAATAAAAAGCGTGAAGAAATGGGGTTAAAAGCTGGAAAACAAGTTCTTCACATGATGTTTAAAGGAAATCCCGGAACCGGAAAAACTACCGTTGCTCGTTTAATCGGCAAACTTTTGCATAAAGTAAATGTATTATCTAAAGGACATTTACTAGAATGTGAAAGAGCGGATTTAGTTGGAGAATATATTGGTCATACTGCTCAAAAAACGAGGGATGTAATAAAAAAAGCGATGGGCGGGATTCTTTTTATAGATGAAGCGTATTCGCTTGGTCGCGGTGGCGAAAAAGATTTTGGTAAAGAAGCGATTGATACCCTTGTAAAACATATGGAAGACAAACAAAACGACTTTGTATTAATACTCGCAGGATATTCACGAGAAATGGAACATTTTTTATCATTAAATCCAGGATTAGAATCCCGTTTTCCAATTATAATTGAATTTCCCGACTACTCTGTCGAACAATTAATGGAAATAGCTCGAAGGATGGTAAAGGACAGAGAATACATTTTAAGCACAGATGCTGAACGAAGACTAAAAGAGCATCTCGTACAAATAAAAGCAACAGTTTTTCAAAATCGTTTTTCAAACGGACGTTATATACGTAATATAATTGAGAAGTCTATTCGGCAACAGGCGATGCGATTATTAATAAATAACCAATATGACAGAACTGATTTAATGACGATTCGTAGTCATGATCTCATCTTCTCGACGGACCGATAGCAAATAGGGAATTATTGGTATATAATAATATGGTATGGAAACAATGCTCTAGTAGTGGAGCATTGTTTTTCGTTATTAATCTCCTAGAATAGGGTGATTCAATGTTAGGAAGAAAAGAGAATGTCATATTAGTTGGTTGCCAATTACCTCATATAGATGACGAAAGATTTCAGTATTCAATGGAAGAGCTGGCATCGTTAACCGATACAGCTAATGGAGAAGTAAAATTACAAGTTACTCAAAAACGAGAAAGGCCAGATAATTCTACATATATCGGTCGGGGAAAAGTGGAGGAGTTAAAACCATTAATTGACGAATTAGAAATTGATGTCATCATTTTTAATAGTGAACTATCTCCGAGTCAAATGCGAAATTTAAATAATGAGTTAAAAGTTCGTATTATCGACCGTACCCAATTAATACTTGATATTTTTGCCCAACGAGCAAAATCGAGAGAAGGTAAGTTACAAGTTGAACTAGCACAATTAGAGTATTTATTACCAAGACTAACCGGGATTGGTACGGAACTTTCGAGGCTCGGTGGAGGAATTGGAACACGAGGTCCTGGGGAAACACAACTTGAAACAGACCGAAGACATATTCGGAATCGAATTCAAGATATTAAAAATCAATTAGCTGTCGTCGTTGAACATCGAAATCGGTATCGTCAAAGACGGAAGCGAAATAAATCGTTTCAAGTCGCATTAATCGGTTATACGAATGCAGGAAAATCAACATTGTTTAATCGTTTAACTGATGCAGAGTCCTATGAAGAAGATAAATTATTTGCCACGTTAGATCCATTAACGAGACGCATGGTATTACCGAGTGGTTATAAAGTTTTACTGATTGATACGGTTGGTTTTATTGAGGACTTACCAACGACTTTAGTAGCGGCCTTCCGATCAACTTTAGAAGAGGTAAGTGAAGCGGATTTACTTTTACATGTCGTTGATAGCTCAAATCCCGATTACTATCAGCATGAACAAACCGTTAGTAAAATTATGGATGAATTACATGCGGATAATATACCTATGTTAACTTTGTATAATAAAATTGATGCAAAACATCCTGATTTTATTCCGCTAGCCAAAGGTGAAGTATTACAAATTAGTGCATTTAAAGAATCGGACAGGTTTTCGGTTAAACGTAAAATCGAAGAAATCATGTTAAAACATATGAATGAATACAATGTGGGATTACCTTCATCAGAGGGTAAAACACTCTCTCAGTTAAAGGAAGAAACTATTTTACGTGAATTAAAATTTAACGAAGAGCAAGAAACGTACCAATGCAAAGGTTTTATCTTTGCTGATCACCCATTAAATGGAGAAATAAAAAAATTTACAAATGGAGATGGAAAACGCAGTGAGGAATGACTTAAAGAACGGAAACGTATTAAACCCAATCATTAAAGAAGTAGAAAAACAAATTCGTCCCATTCATGACAAAATTGATGAAATTGTAGAAGCAAATCAATATAAAGTTTTAAAAAGTTTTCAAAACAACAGTGTAAGTGATTCTCATTTTCATCCTTCAACCGGATATGGTTACGATGATCTTGGCCGTGATACGCTAGAAAAGGTGTATGCCGATTATTTCGGAACTGAAGCAGGACTTGTCCGTCCGCAAATTATTTCTGGAACCCATGCAATTTCGACGTGTTTATTCGGAGTTCTTCGTCCCGGTGACGAATTACTATATATTACTGGAAGTCCATATGACACATTAGAAGAAGTTGTTGGTGCACGTGGCAATGGTGCCGGTAGTTTGAAAGACTTTAATATTAGCTATGATGTTGTCCCGCTTAAAAATGATGGGAAACCCGATTACGATGCCATCGGTAAAGCAATCAAATCAAACACAAAAATGATTGGTATACAAAGATCAAAAGGTTATGCGAATCGTCCATCCTTTACGGTAGATGAAATTGCAGAAATGGTTCGTTTTGTAAAAGAAATAAAAGAAGAGGTTGTTGTTTTTGTTGATAATTGTTACGGTGAATTTGTTGAGTTACAAGAACCGACCCATGTTGGCGTTGATTTAATGGCCGGCTCATTAATTAAAAACCCAGGAGCTGGTTTAGTGAAAACCGGGGGCTATATTGTAGGTAAACAAGAGTTAGTTGATATGTGTGCAAACCGATTAACTGCACCAGGTCTTGGGGCGGAAGCAGGCGCATCATTATATAGTCTTTTAGAAATGTATCAAGGCTTCTTCCTAGCTCCACATGTTGTAGGTCAAGCATTAAAAGGAGCTGTATTTACAGCAGCTATGTTAGAACGATTAGGACTAAATACAAATCCATCTTGGGATGCGAAAAGAACCGATTTAATCCAATCTGTTCAATTTGATGATCGGGAACGAATGATTGCATTCTGTGAAGCAATTCAATATGCATCTCCAGTTAACTCACAATTTACTCCTTATCCAAGTGAAATGCCAGGATACGACGATGAAGTCATTATGGCAGCTGGAACATTTATTCAAGGTTCAAGTATCGAATTATCAGCTGATGGACCAATTCGCCCACCTTATGTAGCATACGTTCAAGGTGGATTGACTTATGAACATGTTAAAATTGCCATTTGCTCAGCATTAGATCACATAATGGAAAAAGGATTATTACAAATTTCATAAATACATTCATTTGGGCTGTCATGTACAGCCCAACTTTTGTATGAGGAGGATTAAGGTGGAAAAGATTCAATTCATAAGGGACCTTTTTGAGTCTAACCGAAATATAGATAACCAAATCCCAATGGAAAAGTATATGTGAAATCAATTTCCCTTTTTAGGTATAAAATCACCCGAAAGGAGACAATTGATGAGGACTTTTTTGCTGAGACAAATGTTTTAAAAGAAGCATTTCAACCTAATTTCGTGCGTGACTTATGGAATTTGCCTGAAAGAGAATTTCAATATGCGGCTTTAGATTATATTGAAAGATCACTTAAAATAACCGAAAATTATTTTTCAAAGCAATTAAAAAAAGTTCTCCAACATTCAAATCTGTTATTGACAATATAAATAATGATGAAATATAATTACTCCATGATTTTTTTGAGAGAATATTTAACTACTATGTACACTTACTTTATGAACATATTAGTTAAATGTTTTTTCACCCAAACTCGTAAAAAATTGGAGGACATTGAATGGGAAAATATACAAAGGATGACATTTTACGTTTAGCAAAAGAGCAAGAGGTTTCATTTATTCGTTTACAGTTTACCGATATTCTCGGAACAATTAAAAACGTAGAAATTCCCTTCAATCAATTACCGAAAGCATTAGATAATAAAATGATGTTTGATGGTTCTTCCATTGAAGGATTTGTTCGGATTGAAGAAAGTGATATGTATTTATATCCAGATTTAGATACGTGGGTGATTTTTCCGTGGACAGCGGGTCGTGGAAAGGTTGCACGGTTAATTTGTGATATATATAACGCAGATGGTACCCCTTTTGCGGGTGATCCGAGAAACAATTTGAAAAGAGTATTAAAAGAAATGGAAGAGATGGGGTTTACTCATTTTAATTTAGGTCCAGAACCGGAATTTTTCTTATTTAAATTAGATGAATATGGTGAACCGACATTAGAATTGAATGACCATGGTGGTTATTTTGATCTTGCACCAACAGATTTAGGTGAAAATTGCCGTAAAGAAATTGTAGTTGAATTGGAAGAAATGGGTTTTGAAATTGAAGCATCTCACCATGAAGGTGCCCCTGGGCAACACGAAATTGATTTTAAGTATGCTGATGCGATATCAGCTTGTGACAATATCCAAACATTTAAATTAGTAGTTAAAACAATTGCCAGAGACTTCGGATTACATGCTACCTTTATGCCGAAACCATTATACGGAATTAGTGGTTCAGGAATGCATTTTAATTTATCTTTATTTAAAGGTAATGAAAATGTATTTTATGACCCGGATGGTGAGTTACAACTAAGTGATTTAGCTTATCAATTCATGGCAGGTATTATTAAACATGCGCCAGGATATACAGCCATTACAAACCCGATTGTCAATTCATATAAACGGTTAGTTCCAGGATATGAAGCGCCAGTTTATGTTGCTTGGTCAGCAAAAAACCGTAGTCCCCTTGTTCGTATACCTACGTCAAGAGGACCTAGTACACGAGTTGAGTTACGAAGTGTTGACCCTTCAGCAAATCCTTATTTAGCTATGGCAGTATTACTTAAGGCGGGATTAGAAGGTATTAAAAATAAATTAACACCGCCTGCTCCAGTTAATCGAAATATTTATGAAATGACAAAAGAAGAACGGAAAGAAGCCGGTATTATTAGTCTTCCAGATACACTTCATTTCGCTTTGGAAGAATTACGTAAAGATGAAATTATTAAGGAAGCGTTAGGAGAACATATTTATACAAATTTTGTCGAAGCAAAAGAAATTGAATGGAATATTTTCCGTTCCTATGTTACTAACTGGGAACGAGAACATTATTTGAAACTATATTAGTATTTAGGTAATACGTACTTGATAAAAATGCTTTTGATTGTATAAATGCAGTAATTATTTCACTATTAAAATAAATACAATGTATATTAATTGTTATTCTTTAAACGCTATGTTATATTAAGATAAATTAAATAAAGGAATCCTTCGGGGCAGGGTGAAATTCCCGACCGACGGTGATGAGGGTGTAAATACTCTCTAAGTCCGTGACCCATTTTCCTTTTTTAGGAAAATGGCTGATTTGGTGAAATTCCAAAACCGACAGTTAAAGTCTGGATGGGAGAAGGATATCATATAAACGTTTAAAATTCTTTTTTAAAACGTTTATTTGACATACCATTAAAGCCCCATACTTACTTTGTATGGGGCTTTGTTTGTCATATAAAAGAATTATATTTCCTTTTCCATGATTCTTTGTTACCTCTTTTTATCAAACTATTCATATTTTTCAACCCTCCAAGCCCTACGCTTTTAGGATTCCCTTTATATTTAATTGTATTTTTTAAACTTTATGAAGAGGAGGATGGTGTATATTTGTTTACCGGTTTAGTTGAAGAAATAGGGACAATCAACAACATTCATCAAAACGGACAGACTTTAGTAATTGCTATTAAAGCTAACAAAATATTATCTGATATACAATTAGGCGACAGTATTGCCGTTAACGGTGTTTGTCTTACAGTGACAAACTTTTCTAAAAATCATTTCGAAGTAGATGTCATGCCTGAAACATTTAATGATACTACATTAAGATTTTTAAAAGTAGGTTCTAAAGTAAATTTGGAACGTGCATTAGCTGCAAATGGTCGTTTTGGGGGTCATTTTGTCACCGGACATACTGATGGAATCGGATTAATAAGGAAACGAAGCTATTTTGAAAATGCTATTTTAATAGAAATCGAAATACCAGAGGAGTTTAATCATCTTGTAATAGAAAAAGGTTCAATTGCTATTGATGGCACCTCCTTGACAATATTTAAATCGAGTCAAAACACGATTACAATTTCACTTATTCCGCACACTGCTAAAGCATCTATTCTTGGTTCTAAGAGAGAAGGAGAAAAGGTAAATTTAGAATTTGATATGATGGCAAAATATTTCTATTCTTTCATGCAAAATAAAAGTCAAACAACAAAGTCAAAAGGTATTGCAATTGAATTTCTAAAAGAAAATGGATTTTAATAAATGCCTTAATTGTTTAAAAAAGGAGTGAAATAAATCCAATGTTTAATTCGATAGAGGAAGCTCTGGTGGATTTAAAACAAGGAAAAATTATCATTGTAGTAGATGATGAAGATCGTGAAAATGAGGGTGACTTTTTAGCACTTGCTGATTTAGCTACGCCAGAGACCATAAATTTTATGGCAAAAGAAGGTAGAGGATTAATTTGCACACCGATTACCGAAGAAATTGCCAATCGATTAGATTTACATCCTATGGTAGAAAATAACACGGATGCTAAACAAACAGCTTTTACTGTTTCTATTGACCATAAAGAAACTACAACTGGCATTAGTGCATTTGAACGCTACTATACAATTTCAAAAATTGTTGATTCAAAAAGTAAAGCTCAAGACTTTAATAGACCAGGGCATGTGTTTCCTTTAATCGCAAAAAATGGAGGAGTATTAAGTCGTCCTGGTCATACAGAAGCTGCAATTGATTTTGCTAGATTAGTCGGAGTAAACCCGGTTGCAATTATTTGTGAAATTATGAATGATGATGGAACAATGGCACGTTTAGAAAATCTTGTACAAATTACTCAGCGATTTGAATGCAAATTAGTATCAATTGAACAATTACAAGAATACTTACTGGGACAGCAAGTTAGTATATAAGAGAATTAGACAACTTGTTGTGCTATTTTTAGTTTAATATAAAGAATGATATGAGGAGAGATTGAAATGAAAAAAGTATTTGAAGGTAAATTAATAGGTACAGGACTTAAATTTGCTATTGTCGTTTCCCGATTTAATGAATTTATTAATGGACGTTTGTTAACAGGTGCAGAAGATGGTTTAAAAAGACATGGTGTGGATGATGAAAATGTAGAAATATTTTGGGTACCAGGTGCATTTGAAATTCCTTTAACTGCACAAAAATTAGCTGAGACTAGAAAATATGATGCTGTTATTACACTCGGAACGGTAATCAGGGGTGCAACACCACATTTTGATTATGTAAGTAATGAAGTTGCAAAGGGTGTGGCAGCTGCAAGTATGGAGACTGGTGTGCCAATAATTTTCGGTGTTTTAACTACAGATACAATTGAACAAGCAATTGAACGTGCAGGTACAAAAGCTGGTAATAAAGGATATGATGCAGCTGTATCAGCTATTGAACTTGCAAATTTATATAAAGAAATCGCGAATTAACAGTTAAAATAGTTTAATATTTGAGCTTCTATATAAAAATCCTTAGCTGCGAAATAGCAGTTAAGGACTTTTTAGTTAAAATTATTTAATAAATGTGGCGATAAACTCCAATTACTTTACCTAATATTTTTACATTCTCTACAATAATCGGTGCCATTGTTGAATTTTCTGGCTGTAAGCGAATATAATTCTTTTCTTTATAAAAACGTTTAACCGTTGCCTCATAATCTTCAGTCATGGCAACAACAATATCTCCATTTTCAGCTGTGTTTTGTTGACGAACAACTACATAGTCCCCATCTAATATCCCAGCTTCAATCATACTATCACCCATAATTTCAAGCATGAAAACTTGATCGCCAGCTGGTGCCATTTTTTCCGGTAAAGGAAAATAATCTTCAATATTTTCAACAGCTGTAATTGGTTGTCCTGCAGTAACACGTCCAACAATTGGAATGTTACGAACGGGTACTTCAGGTTCTTCAAATTCTTTTCCATCTAATATTTCAATCGCTCTCGGTTTTGTTGGATCTCTCCGTATTATCCCTTTACTTTCTAAACGAGCTAAATGACCATGAACAGTCGAACTAGATGATAAACCGACAGCTTGACCAATTTCACGAACAGATGGCGGATAACCTTTTTCACGTACTTCTTGTTTAATAAAATCTAGTATTTCTTGTTGACGTTTTGATAGTTTGGTCATAATTTCCACCTCACAAACATATTTTTTAATAGTATACCATGACGGACAGGTGTTTGACAAACGTAAGTTCGTTAAATAATCGAACAGATTTTCGTAAAAACAGTTGACACAAATGTATGTTCGTATTATAATTAATTTAACAAAACACGAACAAATATTCGATGGGGTGAGGAACATGATTTTACAAAGATTATGGAAAAATTATTGTTATGTTATTCTATTAATAGTAATTTCAATTGCATTTAGTTTCGTTTATGTGTTTACAATGACAGATTCTAGTAATATAGAACAAGAAAATCAAAATAATGATAGTTATCAACAAGTAGAATATGCAATTGAATGGAATGAACATAGTAATTAATTTCATAGAAAATGGGTAAGTAGGTGTTAAGTTGCAAGCAATTATATATTGTCGAGTAAGTACGGAAAAAGAAGCACAGGAAACATCAATTCAAAGACAAGAAGAAGAGTTGTTACAGTTAGCTAAGCAATATAACTTTCATGTAGTAAAAGTTATTAAAGAAAAAGCAAGTGGTTACGATCTAGACCGCTCTGGAATTTTAGAAGTCATGGAATATTTAGAAAATATGGATGAACGTATTTTATTAATTCAAGATGAAACTCGTTTAGGTAGAGGAAATGCTAAAATTGCGTTACTACACGTATTAAATAAACTCGGTGTTAAAATTTTTACAATTTCTGATTATGGTGAATTGCAATTATCAGAAGCTGATTCTATGGTACTAAAAATTGTTGGTCTTGTAGAGGAATATCAAAGAAAATTACATAATATTAAAATTAAACGGGGAATGGAACGGGCAATTCAAAATGGGTATCGTCCTGAAAAAAATTTAGCAAAACGAGGAACGAATGCAGGACGAGACAAAATAGAAGTACCAATTGAAGAAATTGTTCGCCTTCGCAATAAAGGATTAACGTTTTATGATATAGCCGCAACTTTAAGAGGTTTCGGATATGATGTATCAAAGGCTACAGTTCATCGTCGTTATCAAGAATATAAAGAGGAGCATCAATTGGATAGATAATGATGCTCTTTTTTATTGCTTCTAGTGAAAAAATCTTATACGATATACTAGGTGTATTTTTGTACTTAAAAATAACGATTTCCTATAAATATAAATGAAAGAGGTATTTAGATATGATTTCTAAGGAAAAATTAGCAAGAATTAATGAATTAGCAGCAAAAAAGAAAAGAGAAGGTCTAACTGAAGAAGAAGCAAAAGAACAGTCTCGGTTACGTAGTGAATATTTACAAAATGTTCGACAACAAGTATTAAATACAATTGAAAATGTAACAATCGTCGATACAAAAGGTAATGATGTTACACCTGAAAAAATCAAACAAATAAAATTGCGTAAAAAGAACCACTGAACGGTAAACGTATAATAATTATACTTCATTTAAACTCCAGTTTTATAGCAAAGTACTGTTTCGACAAAGATAGACCTTATTTTCACAATAATATGACATAAATTTTAACCCTTTTCATATACAATATAAAGAATAATAGGAAATATGAGTAAATTGAGAAGGGGTTGTGAAAATGAGGAGATACGATTTGTATATTATAGATGAGCAATTTATAAACTATTATTACGGTCGGGAACGGATTTTTTATAATTTATTTAAGGAATATAATGAAGCCAACCTTCCGTTGAAAAAATTACTTGCTAAACAAATCAATTATATAACAAAATCAATGCCAACCCTAAGACTTCATAAACGATTAAGTGAACAATTAAGTAAACATAAAGATTATTATATGAAAGATGGAGTATATTGTTTAGAAAGCGGGACAAGCTCAGCTCGTTTAATGATAGAAGATAGAAAATGTATCTTATATGCCACAGGGAATATTCATGCTGAAATGCTCTTTTTTGAAGTACTACGAAAAACGGATTTAAACTTTTTAGCTGTTGATATTAAAAACGAACGTTTTGGATGGATTAAGCCAATGAAAGAGAAGCATTATATATAAGAGGGAATTGATCTTTTGGAATCAATTTTGATTCCAATATTCTTTTCTAAATCGAAATTTGTAAAATATACTTGATAAAAATGAAATAAAATGGAAAAATAGTTTATGTTGTCGTATTGTAAAAATTACATACGTTTAGTAAACTGTTTTATAGACAACATGAAGGAGGATAAAAGTTATGCCGTGGTGGGGATATTTACTAATTGTTATTGCGTTACTCGGTGGTATTGCCATCGGATTTTTCTTAGCACGTAAATACATGATGGACTACTTAAAGAAAAATCCACCAATCAATGAACAAATGATCCGAGTTATGATGATGCAAATGGGTCAAAAACCATCCCAGAAGAAAATTAATCAAATGATGAATATGATTAATAAGCAACAACAAAAATAATTACTAAATTTGTAACAACTATCTAAATCATAATTCATTATCCTAACATAGGGATAGCCTTATGTTTAATTGAATAAATGATTAGGTGAATAAAAAGCAAAATGATCACTTCATCCGTATTATGTTTACATAGTAGTCGGAAGGTGGTCATTTTTTTTACATAATTAAATAAAATAAAAATATGTTATTTTGTATTAACTATATGGGTTTGCTATAAATTTATAAATCTTTGCCAATAATATAAAAATTTGGTAAACTAATATAGTTCGAGAATCGAATAATTCGATATTTTTTTATTGTTAGTTTGGAGGATGGACATGAAGGTCTTTCGAGATTTAGCTTGGTTTTTCAAACAAGAGAAAAAAGCGTACTTATCTGGAATATTTATGTTATTTTTAGTTGCGATTTTACAACTTTTACCTCCCCGGGTAATTGGTATTGTCGCTGATGAAATCGGAGCTCGGACACTTACTTTGGGGAAACTAGGTTTATGGATTGCTGTTTTAATAGTTGCAGGATTACTTATGTATGTATTTCGCTACTATTGGCGAATTTATATTTTTGGTGCATCGGTAAAATTAGCAAGAATTCTAAGGACACGTCTTTATGAGCATTTTACAAAGATGTCTTCTCATTTTTACCAAAGAAAGCGAATTGGAGACTTAATGGCTCATGCTACAAATGATATTCAAGCTATTCAACAAACAGCAGGATCCGGAGTTTTAACTTTAGTAGATTCATTACTAACAGGTGGATTTGTCATTATCGCAATGGCTACGACCATTAGTTGGAAATTGACTTTGATTGCTCTTCTACCTATGCCAATCATTGCCCTTTTAACAAACTGGTACGGAACAAAATTACATGCTCGCTTTAAAAAGGCACAAGAGGCCTTTTCCTTTTTAAATGATAAAACCCAAGAAAGTATATCTGGAATTAAAGTTATAAAAACCTTTGGCCAAGAAAAGGAAGATATAAATGACTTTAAAAAACTTTCCGATGAAGTCGTTGAAAAAAATATTGCCGTTGCTAAAGTAGATTCTTTATATGATCCTACAATATCGGCTTGTGTCGGTATATCTTTCTTTCTATCAATTGGTTTTGGCGCAAAGTTTGTTTTAGACGGTAGTATTACGCTAGGGGATCTAATTGCTTTTAATACATATTTAGGTTTACTCATTTGGCCAATGCTTGCCTTTGGTTGGTTTTTCAATATTGTTGAACGTGGGAGTGCGTCATACGATCGGGTAAGTCGACTTTTAAATGAAAAAATTGACATAAAAGATCATGAACATGCCATTATTGAAAGTCCTAAAGGTAATATTGAAGTAAATATTGCAAAATTCTGTTACCCGGATAATGAAAAGACAGTTTTAAAAAATATTAAGTTTACTTTAGGACAGGGGAAAACCCTAGGAATTGTTGGAAAAACAGGGGCAGGGAAAACAAGTTTATTAAAACTTCTGTTACGTGAATTTGAAGGTTATGAAGGTGAGATTCGAATTGGTGGCAAAGAAATAAAAGAGTATCGTTTAAATGCCTTAAGAAAAGCTTTTGGCTATGTACCACAAGAGCATTTTCTATTCTCTGCTAGTATCAAAGAGAATATTGCCTTTGCGAAGCCAGATGCATCGGAAGAGGAGATCCATTTAGCTGCTAAAATCGCGGCAGTCCATGATGATATTTTAGGCTTTGCAGAAGGTTATGATACGGTTGTTGGTGAGCGTGGTGTAAGTTTATCTGGAGGACAAAAACAGCGAATTTCAATTGCTCGAGCAATTCTATTAAACCCTGAAATATTAATTTTAGATGACTCGTTATCTGCCGTTGATGCGAAAACAGAGGAAACAATACTTGCTTCTCTGAAAGAAAATCGTCAAGGGAAAACGACGATCATTACTGCTCACAGACTTAGTGCCATTCAGCATGCAGATTTAATCATCGTTTTAGATGAGGGGAAAATTGCCCAACAAGGTGTGCATAAAACATTGATGAAGGAAGATGGTTGGTATAAAGATATGTATCTTCATCAACAACTTGAGGCACTTGTAGAACATGGAGGGTAATTATAGATGGATGAAATTAGAGTTCTTAGTTCGAAAGAGCAAAGAAAGGTTATGTTTCGCTTAATTAAATATGCGAAACCACATATTAAACCAATTATCTTTGCCTTTCTCTTATTATGTTTAGTTACGGTTGGAGAAGTAACTGGCCCAATTTTAATTAAAATTTTTATTGATGACTATATAGCAAAAAATAATATTGTAGCAGGACCAATCATTACTTTAGCAGTAATTTATCTGTTTATACAAATAGCAAACGCTTTTTTAATGTATTTACAGTCATTAAAATTTCAAGAAATAGCGTTAAAAATTATCCAACAACTGCGGATTGATGTTTTTTCAAAGGTTCAAGCTTTAGGTTTACGGTATTTTGATAAAACACCTGTTGGAACAATCGTTTCCCGTGTAACGAATGATACGGAAGCAATAAAAGAAATGTTTGTTAGTGTCCTAGCAATCTTTATTCAAAGCTTTTTCCTATTCATTGGTATTTTTGCTGCGATGTTCATTCTTGATGTTAAATTAGCAGCTCTTTGTTTACTTTTTTTACCTGTCTTAATTTGGATAATTCATATGTATCGGAAATTAAGTTCTAAATCTTTCTCAGCATTAAGAGAACTGATTGGACAATTAAATGCGAAGTTAAATGAGTCATTACAAGGTATGTCGATTATTCAAGTTTTTCGCCAAGAACAGCGGATGAGTAAAGAATTTAATGATCTTAATAGTCGCCATTATGATGCAGGGATTCACAATATTAAAATTAACGGGTTATTACTTCGTCCTGCCGTTGATTTAGTACATATTGTAGCAATCATCATTGTGTTAAGCTTTTTTGGAATTACTTCTATGGAAACGACAATTGAAATTGGAGTTTTATATGCTTTTGTAAACTATATTTCTCGATTTTTTGAACCAGTAAACCAAGTGATGCAGCAATTAACATTTTTCCAACAAGCAATTGTTTCTTCTGCAAGGGTGTTTAAATTATTAGATGAAAAAGAATTAGCACCCCAACAAAAAAATGATCCACAAGCAGTTATTCAAGATGGAAAAATTGAATTTCGTAATGTAACTTTTTCCTATGACGGAAAGCAAGATGTTTTGAAAAATATTACTTTTACTGCTAATCCTGGAGAAACCGTTGCATTAGTTGGTCATACTGGAAGTGGAAAAAGTTCGATTATCAACATATTGATGAGATTTTATGAGTTTGAACATGGAGATATTTTAATTGATGGTAAGTCTATTAAAGATTATGATATTAATGAATTGAGAGACAATATGGGACTCGTCTTACAGGATTCATTCCTGTTTTATGGAACAATTAAAGACAATATAAGACTTCATAATTTAAATATTTCCGATGAAGATATTAAAGAAGCAGCTAAGTTCGTGCAAGCTGATAAATTTATTGAAAAGCTGCCAGATGGATATAATCAACAAGTGACCGAAAGAGGATCGACTTTCTCTAGTGGTCAGCGTCAATTATTAGCATTTGCTCGAACGATGGCAACAAATCCAAAAATATTAATTTTAGACGAAGCAACTGCAAATATTGATA
Source organism: Pallidibacillus pasinlerensis (assembly GCF_009996845.1). Classification (GTDB taxonomy): domain Bacteria; phylum Bacillota; class Bacilli; order Bacillales; family Caldibacillaceae; genus Pallidibacillus; species Pallidibacillus pasinlerensis. The sequence continues at coordinate 38,866 of NZ_JAACYS010000015.1, forward strand.
CGGAAACAGAAGAGATGATTCAACAAGCTCTTGAAAAAATGAGGGAGGGTAGAACAACAATTGTAATCGCCCACCGATTATCAACGATTCAAGATGCTGATTTAATTCTCGTCTTACATAAAGGGGAAATTGTTGAGCGAGGAAATCACCAACAATTACTTGCTGAAAAAGGTTTATATTATAAAATGTATTTATTACAAAATGGTTTGGCGGAAAATATTGCTGAAGTTGTTCAACATAAGGTGTAAATCCGTTTGGATAGCTAGTACATTATAAAGTAAAACAAGTGTTATATTTTAAATTAATTTGGTACAATAAAATCAATAATTACTAATTCTGAATTTCTAACTTATTTTTTCATAAATTTCCAGATCAGTCAGCATGAATAAAAAAGCCTTATTAGGAGGTATTTTGTTGACGGATATTAATATATATTTAGCATTTGGTGCTGGCGTTTTAAGTTTTATTTCACCTTGTGTGCTACCGATTTATCCAGCCTTTTTGTCTTATATTACAGGGATGAGTATCGGGGAATTGAAAGAGGAGAATATTCAACTTAAACGAAGAAGCTTATTACATACTATTTCATTTCTTTTAGGTTTTTCAATAGTTTTTGTAGTATTAGGTTTAAGTACTACTTATGTATATAGCCTGTTTGTCCAAAATATGGATCTCATCAGACAAATAGGTGCCATTTTTATTATTTTATTCGGGTTAATTACAGCAGGTATATTTACCCCAAGTTTATTAATGAGAGAAAAACGGTTTGAATTTAAAAATAAACCATCTGGTTATTTTGGTTCTGCACTAGTTGGTTTAACATTTGCAGCCGGTTGGACACCGTGTATGGGTCCTATTTTAGGTGCAGTTATTGCCTTATCAGCCTCATATCCTACTGCTGGGTTTGTTTATATGACAGCCTATGTGTTAGGATTTGCCATCCCTTTTTTAGTAATGTCGTTTTTTATCGGAAAATTGTCATGGATCCGCAAACATAATGTATTAATGATGAAAATTGGCGGATATTTAATGATTGCGACCGGTATTCTATTATTCTTTGATTTAATGAACGTCTTTATCAGCTGGTTAACAGTTCTTTCCGGTGGATTTCAAGGATTTTGAGCTTTCTAGAGGAGGATATTATCGTGGGAAATGTTTTAGTAGTTGATGATGCAAAGTTTTTACGATTGACCATTGCAAAAGCGATTGAAAAAACGGAACATAAAGTTATTGGAGAGGCTGAAAACGGAAAAGAAGCAGTGTTAAAGTATTTAGAATTAAAGCCTGATTTAGTAATTATGGATATTACAATGCCGGATATGAACGGGATAGAGGCAGTTAAACAAATAAAGCAAAACGATCCAAATGCGAAAATTATTATGTGTTCTGCTATGGGGCAACATAAAATGGTTGTTGATGCAATAGAAGCTGGAGCGAAAGATTTTATTGTGAAACCATTTGATGAAGGACGACTGATTGAAGCGATAGAAAAAAATATAGAAGACTAAATAAATGAGGTTATCCTAAAATGATAGTTTAAAGGATAACCTCTTTTTTATTGAAAGAGATGTTCATATTGGTCGATATTTATATTCATTTCATGAAGTTTTTTTCTTAAAAATTTATGATCACGTTTAGGTGTGGCAATTATATATCCTTTTATAATAATATCATTTGTAATTTTAGCTGCTTTCTCTTTTAAGGCAATTTCCCCGATTTTCCCTTGAATTTTTTGACGGGCAACATCACGAAACGGTTTCGGTACAGGTGACACTAACTCTTCTAGCAAAGAAAGTGTATTCCTATCCCATAGATCTTTCGTTTTTTCAACATAATAAATTTCCCAATCTAAATCCGATTTACCGTCTTTTTTCGGAAGGCTTTTTAAAAATTTTCGAAACATAAAAAAGCCACCGATTCCAAGTAAGGTTGGAAGTAAAATTATCCATAAAAGGATAAACCATTGAAACCATTCGTCCAGCATAAAATCCCCCCTAAACTAAAATCCAATCGAAATAAATATAATTTTAAAAATATTCAAATCCATTATATCAAATATTAATATTTTGGAAAATAATCTAGTCAACTATGTGTTTTTTCTAGTTTTTTGATAGAAGCATATTATTATAAAAATTGTTTTATGGGTGTTACGATTAAAGAAAAAAATGAGGAGGTGCGATTTTGGTAAATAAAATTGGCCTAGATGCAGGTGGAACATTATTAAAAATGGTTTATTACGAATCTGGACATATGCATTATAAAAAGTATCAAATTTCCGAGATGGAAAAGCTAACAAACTGGTTAAACATTGTTCATAGACAAGGAACAGTTTTTATTACTGGTGGTAGGGCGAAACTTTTACAAGAAAAATTAATGCTAAGGTCTTTTCTCGTCAATGAATTCCAAGCAATTGTTGAAGGCTCAAAAAGACTATTAGAAGAAGAAAAGGGTATAATGAATGAGGGATATATTTTAATAAATATCGGTACTGGAACTTCGATTTTTCATGTATCACCGAATCATTTTGAACGAATAACGGGAACCGGAATGGGTGGCGGGACATTTATCGGTTTAGGTACACTTTTAGCAAAAAATAGCAATTATTCATTTTTAATCGATCAAGCTAATAAAGGTGACCGCTCAAAAATCGACTTACTTGTAAAAGATATTTACACGAAGGATCAACCTCCACTTATTGGTGACTTAACAGCTGCTAATTTTGGGAAAGTAAATAAAAATGGAGATTTTCCGAATAGAGGACCAATTGGCAGGGCTTATCCAGATGATTGCAGAAAATATTATGTTACTCGCCATTGAAGCGGCAAAACAAAAAAACGTGAAAAAGATTGTTTTTATCGGTGGTATGTTAGAAGGAAATAAATTGTTAACACAAAATTTGGAGCGGTTTACGCCTTTAATGAGTCTTGAACCAATATTTTTATCAAATGGCATCTATACCGGTGCAATTGGTGCATTAAATAGTAACATTGACTAACCATTAGGTATTCACCTATTTATTCAACTCCCCATATAATTTAAAAGGGACTTTTTTAACAAGAGCAGAACATCTTTTCATCCTTTAAGGAGTGGTATTTTGAAAAAGGAAATCCGTTACTTTGCCGGTGGTAATACAGCAAAAGGTTTTGTTGAATTTTTTGATTCGAATTTTCAAGATTTAGAGCGTTTATATATTTTAAAAGGGGGACCAGGTACAGGTAAGTCATCCTTAATTAAATCAATTGGTAACGAATGGGGAGAAAAAGGTTATTTTATCGAATGGATTCATTGTTCATCAGATCCTGACTCAATCGATGCCATTATTTTACCTGAGTTAAAAGTCGGTATCGTTGATGGTACTAATCCCCATGTAATAGAACCGAAATATCCTGGTGTTGTAGATGATTATGTTAACTTAGGAATTGCTTGGGATCGAAACGAATTATTAGATCAAAAAGATGAAATTATTTCTCTTACAAATCAGGTGAAGGAAGGATTCAAAAAGGCTTATGATAGTTTTGCCCAAGGTTTAGCTTTACATGATGAATTAGAGAAAATTTTTATTAATGAAATGGACTTTGATAAAGCAAATCAACTAGCAGAACATTGGATTCAAAAATTAATCCTGAATGAGCAAAGGAGTTCGATAGGAAGCAGTAAAATATATAAACGATTTTTAGGTGCTACAACCCCAATTGGGCCTGTTGACTTTGTAGAAAACATAACTGAAGACTTAAATCGTTATTTCATTAAAGGAAGAGCGGGTAGTGGGAAATCCACAATGTTAAAAAAGATAGCGAAAGCCGCTAATGAAAAGGGGTATGACGTGGAGGTTTATCATTGTGGCTTTGACCCTAATAGTCTAGATATGGTTGTTGTACGTGAATTGAATTTTTCCATTTTTGATAGCACTGCTCCCCATGAATATTATCCGACGAAAGAATCGGATACAATTATTGATTTATATGAGTTGTTAATAACCCCGGGAACGGATGAAAAATATGCAAGTGATATCAAGGACGCGACAGATAAATATAAAAGCAAATTGAAGGAAGGTATTCAACATTTAGCGAAAACGAAAGAAATTCGTGATCAACTGGAGCAAATTTATATTAAAGCAATGGACTTTAGTATTGTTGATAAAATTCGTGATCAAATTAACGAAGAAATGAAATCTATGATAAAAAAATAAACCTAATATTTACTTTATATCTTCATTTTGAATAAAAATTTAATAAAAATTTCAGGGGCTAATGCAAGCCTCTTTATTTATTTTATAAAGTTTAATATTATTTTATTAAGTTAGTTTTTTTCACACATTAATGATAATTTTTATTAATAATTCACATAGGGCTAAAATTGGAATTATATAATATATTTATAGATGAAATTGGGAGGAATTAGTTTGAAAACATCACTTTCAAAAGAGATTGGTTCATGGATTAAAGCAATAGCAATTGCGTTTATCATCGTATTTATATGTAGAAAATATTTATTTACAGCTACAACCGTTTATGGAGAATCGATGGAACCAACTTTTTCTGAATTTGATCGGATTATTGTAGGAAAACATACGAGTATTGAACGGTTTGATATTATTGTATTTCAATCACCAGACTCTGACGAATATTATATTAAAAGAGTTATTGGCCTCCCAGGTGATCATATTGAAATGAAGGATAATATTTTATATATAAACGGTAAAAAGCATCTCGAACCATATTTAATGAATGAAAATGTACAACAATTTCGAAATGCTACAGGTGATTTTACATTGCAAGAACTGACAGGTAAAGACGTTGTGCCGGAAGAAACTTTATTTGTTTTAGGAGACAATCGATTAAACAGTTATGACAGTCGTTTTTTTGGATTTGTTCCATTTAATACTGTTTTAGGTGAAGTTAAATTCCGTTACTATCCACTTGAAGAAATCGGGATGCCAAAATAAAGTTAGTTTACATGTGGGCTGATTTAATCAGCCCTATTTTAATTATATATAGTTTTTCCGAATTGAAATTGTTATAATTCTACTGAGGTGAAAGAGTTTGAAACAACAAGAGATTAAAATGAAGGATACTAAAGTGACAAAAACATCACTTGTTTTGCCACCTGATACAAATTCCCATGGCACTTTATTTGGCGGTAAATTACTATCATACATAGATGATATTGCTTCAATATCTGCATTGAAACTTTGTCGAAAACCAGTTGTAACCGCGTCAATCGATTCAGTAGACTTTATTCAACCAATTCGTGAAGGTGATGCTGTCACATTAGAAGCAATGGTAACATGGACAGGACAAACTTCGATGGAAGTACTTGTAAAAATTACAACGGAAGACTTATTGACAGGAGAAAAAGTTTTGGCAGCTTTATCATTTCTTACTTTCGTCGCACTAGATGAAAATGGAAAACCAACCTTAGTTCCGAAGGTAGTTCCTGAAACAGATAAGGAAAAATGGTTAAATTCTGGTGGTGAACAACGAGCAAAATATAGAAAGATGCGGAGATCCCATAGTAAAGAGCTCATTGAATTTTTCAATGATAACGAATAGTTAGGAGTGGCTGAAGTGAAAAGATGTGGTTGGGTAACAGATGACCCGATATACATTCAGTATCATGACAATGAATGGGGAGTACCAGTATTTGATGATCAACAACTATTCGAAATGCTAACTCTAGAAGGAGCACAAGCTGGATTAAGCTGGATTACAATATTAAAGCGACGAGAAAATTATAAACAGGCCTTTGATCAATTTATCATTGAAAAGGTAGCGAATTATTCTGAGGAAAAAATACAAGCTTTACTTCAAAACGAAAAAATTATTCGTAACGAGAAAAAAATTCGTTCTGCTGTTACAAATGCAAAACGAATTATAGATATACAAGAAGAATACGGTAGTTTCTCAAATTTTCTCTGGAGCTATGTAAACCATCAACCAATTATTAATCATTGGTCAACGCTAGAAGAAGTTCCTGCAAATACTGAATTAAGCAAAACGATTAGTAAAGATTTAAAGAAAAGAAGCTTTGCATTTATAGGTCCGACTATTATTTATTCATTTATGCAAGCAATTGGTATGGTTAATGATCATCTAATTACATGTTTTTGTCATCCAAATCAAAAAGGATTCAATTGATATACAATCTAGATGATTTAAAGGTCTTATTTACCATAACTATACTAGTATTGATTTTAAAAACTTATAACGCTTAATCATACAATAGCCTGACTGAATGAAATGTACATAGGATTTCTAGGTCAGGTTTTTTTCTTTTAAAAAAGAATATTGCAATCGATCTATTATCAGTTATAATATAATTAAACTTCAGAATATAAAAAATATTAAGGAAATAAATAACAAGATGACAAATCTCTCCTCCTCCTATGAGTGATATAGAAAATGAAGTTTACATATTTAAACCTTTTATCCCATTATTAATTAATTAGTATAGATACACCTTGTATCGAAATCGCTTACAATGCATTTTTCAAAAACCATATTTTCTATGACATTTAATAAACAACAGACCAATGTTTTACTCACTTTATATATTACATCTATATATAACAATGCCATGCTTTTTATGAATAGTTGAATATTTGGGGGTGATAATTAATTTATCAATTTTGTATATCGAAAAGTAAATGTCAAGGAGTATTAATAAAAATGGCAACTGTCTGTTAAGAGGAGGGTTTTTATGTCTAATAAAGTTTGGCAAAAATTTTATCCCGCACATATTAAAAGTGAAATAGACATACCAAATGTCTCATTACCTGAAATGTTAAATGAAACAATTAAAAAATATCCTAATCATGCTGCTATATACTTTTTTGGAAAGGAAATTTCTTATACACAATTAGGAAAGTTAACCGATCTATTTGGAGCGGCATTGCAGGAAAAAGGGATAAAAAAGGGCGAACGAGTAGCCATTATGTTACCTAACTGTCCGCAATATATTATTAGTTACTATGGAACATTGAAGGCAGGAAATATAGTAACACAAGTGAACCCAATGTATACTCCGCATGAATTAGAATACCTCCTAAAAGACTCAAGTGCAAAAGCAATTGTCGTTTATGAACCATTAATCCCAGTTTTACAACAAGTCATTGATAAAACCTCTATCGAACTCGTTATAAAAGTAAACTTCAAAGGGGTCACTAGTCAAGAAGAGGCTATTATTGACTTCGATACATTTATAACATCCGCAAAAAAACCTATTCAACAAGTTAACATTAAACCGGAAGAAGATATTGCAGTTTTACAATATACGGGTGGAACGACTGGACGTTCAAAAGGTGCTATGTTGACCCATCGAAATTTGTACGCAAATGTTCTACAATGCTACGAGTTTTTTAAAGACTTTATCAATCTTGGAGAGGATCGCAGATTATCCGTTATACCGTTTTTCCATGTGTATGGTATGACATCATGTATGAATTTAACTATTTTTACAGGCTCAATGAATATTATTCTACCAAGATTTGAAGTGGAAGAAGTTTTAGAAACAATTAAAAACACAAAACCAACATCATTCCCTGGTGTTCCAACGATGTATATAGCCTTAATTAACCACCCGAATGCACAAAAATACGGAATTGATAGTATTAAAGTCGTAAATAGTGGTAGTGCTCCAATGCCTGTTGAAGTGATGAAGTCCTTTGAACAACAGACAGGGGCAAAAATTCTCGAAGGTTATGGATTATCTGAAGCCTCTCCGACAACACACTGTAACCCGATATTCGGTACGAGGAAACCTGGTAGTGTTGGGATAGGTTTACCGAATACAGATTATAAAATAGTTGATTTAGAAACGGGTACTCAAGACTTAAAACCTGGCGAAATTGGAGAGTTGATTATTAAAGGACCACAAGTGATGAAAGGTTATTGGAATATGCCAGAAGAAACAGCGAATACACTTAGAAATGGGTGGTTATTCACAGGAGATATCGCTTATATGGATGATGATGGTTATTTATATATTGTAGATAGGAAAAAAGATATGATTATTGCTAGTGGTTATAATGTTTATCCACGGGAAGTGGAAGAAGTACTTTATGAACATCCTTCAATAAAAGAGGCTGTTGTCATTGGCGTTCCTGATGCATATCGAGGGGAAAATGTGAAAGCCGTTGTTGTTTTAAAAGAAGGTGAACACTTAAGTGAAAATGAGTTAATGGATTACTGTCGGGAAAAACTAGCATCGTACAAAGTACCTAGAATAGTAGAGTTTCGAGAAGAATTACCGAAATCAAGTATAGGAAAAATTTTACGAAGAACAATAAGAGAAGAAACATTAGAAAAATAAAAAAATCAGTTAATTCTTTTCCGTCAATTTTATAAAAATTTTATTGGAAGCAGCTTTCTTGGCTGCTTCTACTATTGTATTAAAAGTAATATTGAATACTTGCTAAAAAGATTAAGTAGCCTTAAAATGAAAATATAGTCCGAAAAATCTGAAATAACAAATAAATCGATCGATAAAATTAATTTACCTTAACTAGAATAATACAAATACTATTAGATAGTTTGAAAGGATGATTGAATGAGGTTGCAAGGTAAGGTAACGATTATTACCGGTGGAGGAGGTGGGATTGGTAGAGCTACAGCAGTTCGCTTTGCTCAAGAAGGTGCACGACTTTTGATAGCAGATTTAAATGAAGAAGAAAGTATTACAACAGTTAATTTAGTAAAAGAAATAGGCGGTACTGCTGAATTTATTAGAACTGATGTTACGAAAGCGGAAGAAGTAGAAAAAATGGTAGATGAGACAATACGTATATTCGGAAAACTAGATATTTTATTTAATAATGCAGGAACAGGAAGCGGTGAGAAAAAAATTCCTGATATTAACCTTGAAGACTGGCAGCGGGTAATTGATGTTAATTTAACAGGAGTTTTCCTCGGATTAAAATATGCATTACCTAAAATGCAGTCAGGAGGTGCAATAATAAACACATCTAGTATTGCTGGAATAAAAGGACAAAAACTACTTGGACCTTACACCGCTTCGAAAAGTAGTGTAATTGCATTAACAAAAGCAGCCTCAACAGAATTTGGTAGGAAAAATATACGTGTAAATGCAATTGCACCTGGAGTAATAGAAACTAACATGGTAAGTGATTGGAAAAAAACCGATAAATGGCCTATTTTATCTACCGCAAATGCTTTAAAAAGAATTGGAAAACCAGAAGAAGTTGCCAATGCGGTATTATTTTTAGTATCAGATGAAGCTTCTTTTATTACTGGAGAAACTTTAATAATAGATGGTGGAACTTTAAATCTTTGAAATTAAAATATAAAGCAATGTGTAGAAGAGCTTAATTGATTAATAAAATTTACAGAAAAAGGTAAAAAGTTGAAACATAGAAACTCGTGACGTTACATTTGATTTTGATTATAGTAATTTACAGACTCATAAGTATCAAAACTTATGTAAGTAAAAATTTCAATGTTTATTGATTGAATATTCATTCAATATATCAATTTATAAAATAAAAATTAGGAGGTTTTACAATGTCTGAAAAACATGTATTAAAAGAAGTGTTAGATGGCGTTTTATATTTAAAATTAAATCGTCCTGAACGATTAAATGCCTTTAGTCCAGAAATGATTTCTACTTTAAAAGAATCAATTGAACAAGCAAAAACAGACGATTCTATTCGTGTTATTGTAATTTCAGGGGTGGGGCGTTCCTTTTGCTCCGGTGGTGATGTAAAAACAATGGGAAGTCGAGAGCCACTTGTTACTTACAAACATATTGGCAAATTAAATGAGTTAATTTTAACAATGCAGTCAATCGAAAAGCCGATTATTGCTGCAGTTCATGGGTATGCTGCAGGTGCAGGATTTAATCTAGCATTAGCGTGTGATTTAATCGTAGCAGCTGACAATAGTAAATTTGTCCTTAGTTTTTCGAAAGTTGGTTTAGTATCTGACGGAGGAGGTCATTACTTTTTATCTCGAGTAATCGGTCCTTATCGTGCGAAAGAGTTATTATTTAATGCCGAGCCAATCGATGTTGAAGAAGCTAATCGATTAGGTATTGTAAACCAGGTATTTCCGATAGAACATTTTGAGGAGAAAGTTGTGGCATATGCGAATAAAATTGCACAAGGTCCAACCGTTGCCTATGGATTTATTAAAAAACTCGTTGACCAATCTTTAAATTCCACTTTGAAAGAAATTTTAGAGCAGGAGCAAATAACTCAAGCAACTGTTGTAACAACTGAAGATCATAAAGAAGGCGTACTTGCTTTTAAAGAGAAACGTGAGCCAAACTTCGGAAAGCATAAAGTTTATTAAAATATCAAAATTATGTACATCTAATTTTAAATCTGGAGGAGAAGGCAATGGAAAAAATGAACCGAATGATAGTTTTAGCGAGCAGACCGATCGGAATGCCGACAAAAGAAAACTTTAGAATGGAATATAGTTCAATTCCGGAAATAAGTGATGGACAAGTTTTAATAAAATCAATTTATTTATCTGTTGATCCTTATATGCGTGGACGAATGAGTGGTATTAAAACATATATTGACCCATTTGAAGTAGATAAACCATTAGTTGGCGGAGTTGTTGGTAAAATTGTCGACTCAAAAAATCCGTCATTTAAAGTAGGAGAATTTGTTGAAGGGCGCTTACCTTGGGCTGATTATTCAATTTCATCAGGTAAAAATATCCGTAAAATCGATCCGAAACTTGCACCTATATCAACCGCATTAGGCGTAGCTGGTATGCCAGGCCTTACCGCCTATTTCGGTATGGTAGATATCGGAAAACCGAAGGCTGGTGAAACCGTCGTTGTTTCAGGTGCAGCAGGTGCTGTTGGATCAGTTGCTGGTCAAATTGCAAAATTAAAAGGTTGTAGAGTAGTAGGCATTTCCGGATCGCAAGAAAAAATTGATTTTCTTATAAATGAACTCGGTTTTGATGCTGCGATAAATTATAAGTCTAATAATCTTTTTTCAGCATTAAAGGAGGCTTGTCCTAACGGTGTAGATGTTTATTTTGATAATGTTGGGGGAGAAGTTTCAGACTTGATGATGAAATTGATGAACTTTCATTCTCGTATCGTATTATGTGGGCAAATTTCACAATATAATAACACGGAAATTGAGTACGGACCAAGATTTCAAGGAAAGCTCGTTACCCACAGTATTTTAATGCAAGGTTTCATCGTTTCGAATTATGTTAAACGATTTAATGAAGGATATGAACAATTAGGCAAATGGATTCAGGAAGGGAAAATCAAATATCGTGAGACGATTACTGACGGTTTGGAAAATGCCCCAGATGCATTTATCGGTCTTTTTAAAGGAGAAAATATAGGAAAACAATTGGTACGTGTTGTTAAAGAGGATTAGCATAATATTAATCTTGCTAAATACTATATAGATTTTTTTATCAAATTTATAACAATCAAACAAAGTTTGAGTAAATAACAA
>NZ_JAACYS010000150.1 GCF_009996845.1 Pallidibacillus pasinlerensis
AACGCTCTTAATGTAAAAGTCTTACCAGCACCTGGATCACCAATGAGGAGACCAATTCCTTTTGATTTCTGTAAATAGGATAAGGCATTTAAAGCTCCTTGATAATCGGATGATAAAAACGCATCCGATGGGCGTATATCTTTCGAAAAGGGTTCTTTGGCTAAAGAATAGAAGGATTTATACATTTCGATTCGCCTCCTTCGATTCTTCAGCTAATTGGGTTAAAGAGAAAGGTGAACGAACTCGTTTGACATGAGCGTTATCTGACAAAGATACAGGCTCTGCTTCAGCCACTTTCTTATTATCTTCGAAAATAAAAACGCCGGTATCATCTATTCGTAAATCCACGGAGTACCCAATAAATCTTGCTGGAACCTCATAAAGTTGTTTGTTTAGACTGATTGTTCCGTCCGCCTTTACCTTCCGTTTAACTCGTTTCATAAAGATGACATCCAGAATGGATGGATCATCTAAAAACGTGATATTTTCTAGTTGAGAATGGAAGACTTCATGCGGCGTTTTTCCGTCTAATGATGCATGAACCCTTCGATGATAGTCTTCCTCTAACCATCTCCAGAATCGTTCATTCAGCTCCTCTAAGGAACCCACTGGGTCTGCTTCTAATAACGGATAAAATCTTGTCTGTACTGTTTTGAAGAACCGTTCAATTTTCCCTTTACTTTGCGGATCATAAGGCTGTGTATGAGTTAGTGTAATCCCTAGTTGAGCACACGCATACTGTAGTGTTTCAGATCGATAGATCTTCCCGTTATCTGCATATATCATTGTAGGCCTTCCTCTGCGGATTAAAGCCTCTTTTGTTACAACTCTAAGCCCATCAAATCCTTCCGAAGTAAAAAACTGGGCATATGGAACTAATCTTGAACAATCATCGATATAAGCAATTAAAAACGTCTTTTTTGCTTTTCCTTTTATTTTAATAAAGGGTCCGTGTGATAAATCAGCCTGCCACAATATGTTGACTCTATCATAAGCAAATCGCTTTCTTTCGGGTGTTGCATTTAAAATTTTTC
>NZ_JAACYS010000151.1 GCF_009996845.1 Pallidibacillus pasinlerensis
CTTCTAACAATTTTCCTTCAACTTTTGTCCTTCATAAACACGATGAAGGACACTTCAGCCAGTTTTCTTTCAACTTTTGTCCTTCATAAACGCGATGAGAGACACTTCTATCAATTTCCCTTCAACTTTTGTCCTTCATAAATGCGATGAAAGACACTTCTAACAATTTTCTTTCAACTTTTGTCCTTCATAAACACGATGAAGGACACTTCAGCCAGTTTTCTTTCAACTTTTGTCCTTCATAAACGCGATGAAGGACACTTCAGCCAGTTTTCTTTCAACTTTTGTCCTTCATAAACGCGATGAAAGACACTTCTAACAATTTTCCTTCAACTTTTGTCCTTCATATACACGATGAAAGACACTTCTATCAATTTCCCTTCAACTTTTGTCCTTCATAAACGCGATGAGAGACACTTCTATCAATTTCCATTCAACTTTTGTCCTTCACAAACACGATGAAGGACACTTCTAACAATTTTCTTTCAACTTTTGTCCTTCATAAACACGATGAAGGACACTTCAGCCAGATTTCTTTCAACTTTTGTCCTTCATAAACACGATGAAGGACACTTCAGCCAGATATCTTTCAACTTTTGTCCTTCACAAACACGATGAAGGACACTTCTAACAATTTTCCTTCAACTTTTGTCCTTCATAAACACGATGAAAGACACTTCTATCAATTTCCCTTCAACTTTTGTCCTTCACAAACACGATGAAGGACACTTCAGCCAGTTTTCTTTCAACTTTTGTCCTTCACAAACACGATGAAGGACACTTCAGCCAGTTTTCTTTCAACTTTTGTCCTTCATATACACGATGAAGGACACTTCAGCCAGTTTTCTTTCAACTTTTGTCCTTCATAAACGCGATGAGAGACACTTCTATCAATTTCCC
>NZ_JAACYS010000152.1 GCF_009996845.1 Pallidibacillus pasinlerensis
ACACCTGTATTTATCTTAGATGAAATGCATTTAGCAAAGGATGCATTTTTACAGGATATCGCCCTATTGTTTAATTTTCAAATGGATTCCACCAACCCGTTTATCTTGATTTTAGCAGGATTACCACATTTAAAGACACGTTTAACAATGAATCATCATCGCCCGTTGTCACAAAGGTTGATAATGAAATATGAGATTCAACCCTTACCGAAAGAAGAGATTGTTTCATATATCAATCACCATCTAAAAATCGCTGGTGCAAAAATGCCAATATTTACTGAATCCGCACTAGAAGCCATTGCATTACGATCTCAAGGATGGCCAAGAGTGATTAATAAAATAACGATAAATAGCCTGTTATTTGGGTTCCAATTAAAAAAAGAACAGATTGACGAAGAAGTAGTTAGGTTAGCCATAGAGGATATCGGAATATGAAAAGAGGAATATTGGTTTATAATCATGAAGAAATGGAATGGCGTGTGTGGATAGGCCAGCAGGCCTACTGGATTGAACAAGGATACTACTTTGATCTTAGGATTCAAAATAGATATTTTAAAGCAGTCTTGGAAAAAGAATTGGATTGGTTTGTAACTCTGGATCAAGATGTAAAGTTTGTCCTTCATCCTAATGAGATTTATAAAATTCGAATAAATATCCATGATTATATACGTGTAGATGCCCCTTTTTAGGGGTCTTCTTTTGAAATGAATAGCTGGAATATTTTGAATGGATTTTTGCATATTCTGAAATAATTTGAAAAAACAAGCACATTATTTCAGATTTATTGCCGAATTAAAATGAAAACGGCGAGCTGAAATAATGTGCT
>NZ_JAACYS010000153.1 GCF_009996845.1 Pallidibacillus pasinlerensis
CCTAAACTTTTAATTATTTCATTCTACAGTTGCTTCTCAAATAGTCCATTGTAATTATGATGCATTAAACTTGGATATCAGTGCTTGTAACTCTTCAGCTAAATTATTTAATTCTACTGCTGCATCGGATAATTGGTTAACTGAGTGTAGTTGTTCTTTTGTGTTTTGATCAATTTCCATAGTGTTTCAATTAGCCTATGCGGGACTGCGGTATGTGAACTATTTTGCAGATGAAATTGAACGAGTTGGCATGACGGAGGAATTTAAATCATTTCAACGATTGGCTTATGATTTGCTCGAAACACATGCCTATGGAACAGAAGATGAATTTAAGCAATTAGCGAATGAGTTTGAAGAGAAAATTAATCAATTGGTGGAGAAATTTTACTCATTGAAATAAAAAGTAGAAAAGGCTGAATCTACACCTATAAAGGGTGTCAGTATTCGAGTCTTTTCTTTTTTGCTTTTAAAATATAAAGGATAAATAAATTAAATGTCCAATATATTACGAATAGGGAGTGTTGTCTCATTGAACACCAATTGATTAGGGGTGAAAAGAAATTAACAAGCTAGGAAACTATAAATATTACATATTTACAGTACTCGGTGCTGCCTGTTGGGGGGGTATTGGTCTTTTTATTGCCCCGTTATATGAACGAGGTTTTTCTGCATGGGATGTTGTTGCAATTCGTGCACTATTGACTTTTGTTTTTTTAATCATCTTTATGGCACTTTTAAAGCGAGAACAGTTACGGACTCGGTTAAAAGACCACCTCTTATTTGCCGGCGCTGGAATTTTAAGTA
>NZ_JAACYS010000154.1 GCF_009996845.1 Pallidibacillus pasinlerensis
TTATACTTAAAAAGTAATAAAGTACACCATGAATAAACACCATGATTTTTCAATAATAACTATGTGAATGAATCCTTTATTCCACAAACTGCCCCGTTTCATTATTCCGGTCTTACTGTTTTTGTTATTAACTATATTGTAGGTCGCTTGGTTGGTAAATTTTTAAAATTTTCCTATGAAGATTCGGTAAGTTTAAATATGACGATTATCGCTCGAAATTCGCCCGTAGCTTTAGCTATAGCTGTAACAGCATTTCCGGACCAACCGCTTATTGCTCTCGCTTTAGTTATCGGACCATTAATTGAATTACTTGTACTCGCCATTGTCTCACAAATGCTACTTTTCACAAGGAAAAAGGAATTTAAAAAGAGAATTATTAATTAGCAGGTGAATCCTTTTAGTAAAGGAATGGTAGCATTGAACTTATATATTCATAATTATATCGAAGTGTTAAAAAGGAACTTTATGTTGGTCGTTATGGCTTTGGTTTTATTAGTGGTGACTTTCTTTATTTGGGCTGGTGTTCCTTTTTTTCTAATTGGAAGTTTATTGGCAGATTTTACCACTAATATTATAATTGTATTCGTATGCGTTTCACTATCAGGCGGATTTCTTTTTTCGCTTTATTTTGTTCCGCTCAATTTAAAAGTTGCGAAAGAAATAAGTAGAATAAGGGGTATTCGTACAACGAAATCTTTTATGCATGTACAATCAGTATGGATAATCATTAGTTCTCTTATTTTTGCGGTCGTGTTGATTTTAATGAAAGGTCTATAAAAATATGGGGCTCTTATGAATTTG
>NZ_JAACYS010000155.1 GCF_009996845.1 Pallidibacillus pasinlerensis
TTTCAAATAATATTTCCATTCATTCCGTCCCTCATAACCATGATTAATTATGTGCGAAAGCAAACAAATTGACTCCACTACTCCCCAAAAAACATAATTGAATTAAGGACACTTGCCCGGTCAGTTACCATTCTTTTTCATAATGTAAATATTGATTAAAGATTGAGGAGGTATAGTCCATGTATCCTTATTACTATTATCCGAGTTTATCGTCAGTACCCATTCCAGAGATAAACAACCATGAATATACGTCAATTTATACTAACGATAACAGCCTACACAGACAACCAGCACAACTTGAAAGAAGAGTAGATCGTTTAGAACGAGAACTAAACAGACAAAACCAAGAACTTAATAGACAAAATGAGGAATTTCGCAGATTGAATCAAGAAATTCGTCGCATCAATGAAGAAATTAGTAGAATGAATAACGAAATGACCCGCATGAACAATATTAATGAACAACAAACACGTCGTATCCAACGTTTACATCAACGTTTACGCACCCTCGAAAACCGCTTCAACATTCCATTTACACCGACAGAGGATGATTTTTAATAAATGTTCTCCCCCCTAAAATCAAGTGACAATATCAATTTCCAACGAAAAATTGGTATTGTCACCTTTTCTTTTGAAGCTACATTTAATTTTAGTTTAATGATACTTATATATGGAAACTATATTAAAAAATACCCCATACTCTTGGACATGCCTATTCCACTTACACTTTCTATACCCCTCATACT
>NZ_JAACYS010000156.1 GCF_009996845.1 Pallidibacillus pasinlerensis
TCTCGATGAAGGACACTTCACGACCATTTCCTTGAGATTTTGTCCTTCATAAACTCGATGAAGGACACTTCACTACCATTTCCTTGAGATTATGTCCTTCATAAACTCGATGAAGGACAGTTCACTACCTTTTCTTTGAAATTTTGTCCTTCATAATCTCGATGAAGGACACTTCACGACCATTTCTTTGAGATTTTGTCCTTCATAAACGCAATGAAGGACATTTCATTACCTTTTCTTTGAAATTTTGTCCTTCATAAACGCAATGAAGGACACTTCACTACCATTTCTTTGAGATTTTGTCCTTCATAAACCCGATGAAGGACATTTCATTACCTTTTCTTTGAAATTTTGTCCTTCATAAACTCGATGAAGGACAGTTCACTACCATTTCTTTGAGATTTTATCCTTCATAAACTCGATGAAGGACATTTCACTACCATTTCTTTGAGATTATGTCCTTCATTAACGTGATGAAGGACAGTTCATTACCTTTTCTTTGAAATTTTGTCCTTCATAAACTCGATGAAGGACACTTCAAGACCATTTCCTTGAGATTATGTCCTTCATAAACTCGATGAAGGACATTTCATTACCTTTTCTTTGAAATTTTGTCCTTCATAAACTCGATGAAGGACACTTCAAGACCATTTCTTTGAGATTT
>NZ_JAACYS010000157.1 GCF_009996845.1 Pallidibacillus pasinlerensis
ATGAATGCCCGTATTATCAAAAGAAGCGAAATGGGATGTCCTCAAAGGAAAAGAAACGTTTTAAAAAGGACCCGCAAGCATTTAAAATGAGATACATTTACCGAAAGTTTCGTATTGATTTCCAGCCTTTATCCAAGGAATCTCCGGAGCTTCCAATAGTCGACCTATCAAGAATCTATTCATCACCACATGTATTAGGGCTTACTTTGACCTATCATGTGAATTATGGGCTTTCAGCCCGTAAAACAGCGGCCATTATGCAAGATGTTCATGGTGTAGCCATTTCTCATCAGACAATCCTGAATTACGTAAACAGTGTGGCTCTTATTCTTAAGCCATACATCGATCACTATCCATACGAATTGTCTGATCAATTCTGTGGTGATGAAACCTACATTCGAGTAAACGGCCGTTGGCATTACTTGTTTTTCTTTTTTGACGCCGTGAAAAAGATTATTCTTTCTTACCCGGTATCTCCCAACCGAGATACAATTTCCGCCATTCGTGCGATAGATGAAGTTCTCCTAAAGATGGAAGATATTCCTGAGAACCTGACATTCGTAGTAGATGGAAATCCAATTTATCTTCTTGCCCAACACTTCTTCGCACAGAACGGCATTTCATTCGATA
>NZ_JAACYS010000158.1 GCF_009996845.1 Pallidibacillus pasinlerensis
TATGAATTTTAATTGAATACCAATTTTTATTTCTTTTATATATTTCTCTCTATCAATATAGAGTTTTTGAGCTACAGATAATGAAACTTCTGAAAACGTAAGTTCTTCTCCAGGTTTTGCTTGTGCAATAATAGGTAAATCAACTTGGATGACTTGTCCTATTTTCGGATAACCACCGGTAGTTTGACGGTCAGCAAGAAGAACGATTGGATTGCCGTCCGGTGGAGCCTGAATAGTTCCAAAGTTGACAGCTTCAGAAATCATCTCTTGTTCACTTGCTAAATTTAATTTGGCACCTTGTAATCGATATCCCATTCTGTCCGATTGGTTTGTAATTGTAAATGGAGAGCTTAAAAATTGTTTTTGACTTTCTTCACTAAACAAATCAAATTGTCTTCCACGAATGACGCGAACTTCCTTAGTACGCTTATTTTGAATCATTGTTAAACGTTTCGGGTTAGCCCCCCATGTTGACTCAGAGTATCCGTTTTTTTCATATTTTTTAAGCGATGATTGAATCTTTTCAGCAACACCGCTACAACGTCCGATGGATAACTTATCACCAGCTTTCAATGCCGCACCATTAAAACCACCAATACCTGCACGTAAATAAGTGGATTTGT
>NZ_JAACYS010000159.1 GCF_009996845.1 Pallidibacillus pasinlerensis
ACATCTATAAGGGCTCAGCTAAAGCAAAATTTAGGCGGTTCGTTTTTCTTGAATCCATTGTTGGGCTAAATCAATCAATTTTGTCCAGCGTGCTGGCATCGTGGGAAGTCCGAGTAATTCTGGATTCACTACCGGGACATTTCCTTCTAAGCTTGCATGAGGACGTAAAAAGTTAAAGTAAGCTACAAAGAGCGTGACATACGATACGGAGCCTTTTTCAGAACCGAAGCCATGTGTCGAGCGATAATTACCTTTAAAGGTTCGATTCAGTCTCTCAATAATTTGTTTTAAGTGCCTAAATTCCGTTGATACTGGGTCTTCGTTCGTAAGACCAATCACTTGTTTCACATCAAATGAGATACCGTGCTGAGCGAAGAAATGTTGAGCTAGAAGATAGATTGGATTTCCGTCTACTACAAAGGTAAGGTTCTCAGGAACCTCTTTCATCTTTAGTAAGACTTCGTCTATGGCACGAATGGCTGACAAGGTATCTCGATTAGGCGACACCGGATAAGAAAGAATAATCTTTTTCACGGCATCAAAGAAGAAGAACAAGTAATGCCAGCGCCCATTTACTCTGATGTAAGTTTCGTCTCCGCAGAATT
>NZ_JAACYS010000016.1 GCF_009996845.1 Pallidibacillus pasinlerensis
AAAAATTAACAAACGTTTGCGCCCATAAAAACATTATGTTATAATTCTATATCGTGAGTAATATATTTATTGCTCCTTGCTCTTTTTTTAAAGAGCCGCTAAGTCCAAAAGGAGGTGAATGTGATGAAAAAGTACGAAGCTATGTACATCATCCGTCCAAATATTGATGACGAATCTAGAAAAGCTCTAGTAGAACGTTTCAACACAATCTTAACTGATAATGGTGCTGAAATCACTGAATCAAAGGATTGGGGTAAACGTCGTTTAGCTTATGAAATCGAAGACTATCGTGAAGGTTATTACCAAATCGTTAACTTCGTAGCTGAACCTGCAGCAGTTCAAGAATTTGATCGTTTAGTAAAAATTAACGAAGATATTATTCGTCATATCATTGTTAAAGAAGAAGCATAATTTAAATAAATTGCAATAAATATTAGGAATGTTTCACGTGAAACGTTCCCTTGAAAATAAGGAGTGATTCTGATGATTAACCGAGTAGTTCTTGTTGGACGCTTAACAAAAGACCCAGAACTTCGCTATACACCAAATGGTGTACCTGTTGCTACTTTTACACTTGCAGTAAATCGTCCTTTTTCGAATCAACAAGGTGAAAGAGAAGCGGATTTCATTCTTTGTGTTGTTTGGAGAAAACAGGCTGAAAATGTGGCCAACTTCTTGAAAAAAGGTAGTTTGGCAGGCGTTGACGGTCGTATTCAAACGAGAAGTTATGATAACCAGGAAGGTCGTAGAGTGTATGTAACAGAGGTTGTGGCAGAAAGTGTTCAATTCCTAGAACCAAGAGGTGCGTCAAATCGTCAGAATCCTCCATCAGCAGGTTACCCTGATTTTGATGCGAGACCATTTGGATCTGATAATCAGAATCAAAATCAAGGTCCATCAAGAAATGAGGATTCAATCTTCAACAGCGGGCAACCGATTGATATTTCTGATGATGATTTACCATTTTAAATAAAAATGAACGAATGATACGGATATAACAATAGGAAAGGAGTGTATATATAATGGCAGGACGTAGAGGTCGTGGAAGAAGAAAAAAGGTGTGCTATTTCACAGCAAATAACATCACTCACATCGACTACAAAGATGTTGATCTTCTTAAAAAGTTTATTTCTGAACGTGGAAAAATTTTACCTCGTCGTGTAACTGGTACAAGTGCTAAATATCAACGTATGTTGACAAGAGCAATCAAACGTGCACGTCAAGTAGCATTACTTCCATATGTTGCAGAAGATAAATAATGATGTAAAAAGCACAAGGATTATAATTCCTTCGTGCTTTTTTTATTTAAATCATCTTTTAAAGTAAATGAAATTATTAAAACTTTTACCTACATATTAAAGGTTTGAGGATTAATTGAAGTTTCATCCATGGCTTTAAGGGGACCACTTCTTTTGTAGAGGCTTCATTTACTTATATCTTTGAAAAAATTTTATATAAATTAGTAAATACATTATAAATTATTGATATTGTTTACTATCTTAGCTTTTTTCCATTGATAAAGTTATTTTAACTGCTATATTTTAAATTAACATAACCAAAGTTGAAGCATATTACAATAATCGTTAAAATATATTTATGTCTTATTATTATGTAGTCAATACTACTAGAAAAACTAATAAGTTGTAGAGGTGTTCATGTGCAAACAAATAAATTAACGGAAGGTGCAATTTTACTAGCTGTATACGGTGTTTTATTATTTATATTTCTTTATCTTCCGTTTCTCTGGCTGATTGTTGCATTCGTATTAGCATTACCTTTTACGTATTTTACAGCGAAGTATGATTTGAAGCATGGTTTATTCTTTTTTGTAGGCTCCTTAATATTAACATTGATTATCGGTAATATTGTTGATATTGTTGCACTTCCTGTCACAATATTATATGGAATGGTCGGTATAGTATTTGGCTGGTGTTTACTTGGAAGAAAGGATCGTTTCATTACGTTTTCCGCAACAACATTAACTTTTTTAGCTTGTACAGTTTTACTTTATATTGGCGCAATATTGTTATTTGATATGAACTTTATCCAAGAAACAATAGAAATGTCAGAAAATGCTTTCCAACAATATATATCGGTTTTGGAAAGTACCGGACAGGATGTTTCGTTAATTAAAGAGACATTACCTTTAATTAAACAACAATTGATTACTTTAATCCCTTCTATGTTTATTTTGGCTTCTGGAGTAATTGTGCTTTTTATTCAAACAATATCGTATCCTATACTGAAAAGATTTGGTTTCTCTGTTCCGGAAGCAAGCCAATTTAGAAATCTTACATTACCAAGAAGTTTAATATGGTATTATTTAATAACTGTATTAATCTCACTATTTGTTAAAGCTGATGAAGGTACATTTTTATTTAATGCCATTGCAAATATTTTATTTGTTTTACAATTTTTATTTGTAATCCAAGGTATTTCATTTTTATTTTTCCTATCCTATGAAAAAGGGGTTAAAAAGGTTTGGCCAATTATTGGGACGATCCTCGTTATTATTAGTCCTTTATTTAACACGTTGGCACGAATCATAGGCATTGTTGATATAGGCTTTGGTTTACGCCAATGGATAAGAAAGAAAAGCTAAAACATAAGTAAAAGTGAATGTAAAACCTTGTGTGAAAAGCTTTTCTACTTTATTTAGGAGTTGGAATATATGCCAATCTTTTTAAGAAAGAAAAGGATAAAAAGGATATTAATAACTTTCTTAAGTTTAATGATGATACTAAGTATCATTTGCATCTTTTATAATTGGTGGTTAGCCATCATTAATATCATTGTAACGATTAGTTTTTATTATTTATTAATTAAAGCCGATAAAATTTTTCAAGTAGAAGCCGAAAAATACATATCATCATTATCCTATCGGGTGAAAAAAGTAGGCGATGAAGCACTGTTAGAGATGCCCATTGGTATACTTTTAATTAATGATGACTATACAATTGAGTGGGCCAATCCATATATGGCTTCTTGTTTAAAGGAAAATTCACTTATCGGTCGCTCACTATATGATGTGGCGGACATGCTTATTCCGATAATTAAACAAGAAATCGAAAGTGAAAAGGTATCAATTTACGATCATCAATACCGTATGGTTTATAAAAAAGAAGAAAAGTTACTATACTTTTTCGATATTACAGAACAAGCGATTATTGAGAAAAAATATGAAAATGAAAAACCAGTAATTGCTATTGTTTATTTAGATAATTATGATGAAATTACTCAAGCGATGGATGACCGTGAAAGAGGAACTTTAAATAGCCGAGTTACTTCCTTGTTAAATGAATGGGCTAATCATTTCGGGATTTATTTAAAACGAGTTAGTTCCGATCGTTACACTGCCTTTTTAAATAAAGAAATATTACACGAATTAGAAAAAGATAAGTTCTCAATCTTAGATGAAGTGAGAGAGTCGATTGTTAAAAACAATATCCCATTAACGTTAAGTATCGGTGTTGGAGTTGGTCTAAATTCGTTACCTGAAATAGGTGCTTCTGCCCAGTCGAGTTTAGATTTAGCCTTAGGTCGGGGTGGTGACCAAGTTGCCATTAAATTAATGAACGGCCGGGTAAGATTTTATGGCGGTAAAACAAATCCGATGGAAAAACGGACGAGGGTTCGAGCACGTGTTATTTCCCATGCTTTAGGTGAATTAATTCAAGAAAGTAGCCGAATCTTTATTATGGGGCATAAATATCCTGACATGGATGCAATTGGTGCATCTATCGGTGTTTTAAAAATCGCGCAAATTTATAAAAAGGAAACTTATGTTATACTAAATGAACAGGAAATAGATTCTGGGGTACAAAAACTTTTACAAGAAATAAAAGCAAAATCAGATATTTATGATCACTTTATTTCGCCTCAAGGAGCGATGGATTTAAATATTAATAATGCTTTATTAATTATTGTTGATACTCATAAACCTTCCCTAGTCATTGAAGAACGATTAGTTGACCGGATTGAACGTATCGTTGTTATCGATCATCATAGACGAAGTGAAGAATTTGTACGAAATCCATTACTTGTATATATGGAACCATATGCTTCTTCAACGTCTGAATTAGTAACTGAGTTGTTAGAATATCAACCGTTAAGTAAAATTGATATACTGGAAGCAACAGCATTACTTGCAGGAATCATTGTTGATACGAAAAGTTTCACTTTGAGAACAGGTTCTAGAACCTTTGATGCTGCGTCCTTCCTACGATCAAAAGGTGCAGATACTGTTTTAGTACAAAAGTTTTTAAGAGAAGATGTCGATACGTATATAAAACGTGCAAAACTCATTGAAAAAGTTGAATTCTATAATAATGGCATTGCTATTACAAAGGGAGAACCAGACGAGATTCTTAACCAAGTTTTAATCGCCCAAACGGCCGATATTCTCTTAACGATGGAAGATGTAGAAGCAGCTTTCGTTATTTCAAGAAGACCTGATGATTTAATTGGGATTAGTGCAAGATCATTAGGAAATATAAATGTTCAACTAATTATGGAAGAACTTGAAGGTGGTGGTCACTTAACAAATGCGGCTACACAACTTTACGAGACTTCGATAGAAGAAGTTGAACAAAGACTGAAAGAAGCCATTGATAAGTATTTAGAAGGAGGCAAAGAAAAATGAAAGTTATTTTCTTAAAGGATGTAAAAGGTAAAGGTAAAAAAGGTGAAGTGAAAAATGTAGCTGCTGGCTACGCGCAAAACTTTTTAATAAAAAATGGTTATGCTGTTGAAGCAACACCTGCAAACTTGAAAAAGTTAGAAGCACAAAAGAAAAAAGAAGCACAACAAGCTCAACAAGAATTAGAAGAAGCAAAACAATTAAAAGAAAAATTAGCTAACATTAAAGTTGAAATTACAGCAAAATCTGGTGAAGGTGGTCGTTTATTCGGCTCCATTACATCTAAACAAATTGCTGATCAGTTACAAAAACAACATAATATCAAAGTTGATAGACGTAAAATTGAAATGGAAGATGCTATTCGTTCTCTCGGTGTGACACGTGTAGATATTAAACTTCATTCAGAAGTTATGGCGACACTTGATGTTCATGTTGTAGAAGAAAAATAAGCGAAAATATTTCCATCGTAAACTATATTTGTTCATGTTAAAATGAAAAAAGAGAAAACGAAAGGCTTGCTCGAAGCCACGAAAATCAATGAAGAGGATTTTCTAGCGTTTGAGTAAGCCTTTTTCTTATGCTGGAAAAGATAGATTGATAGTATAATTAACTTATAAAATAAAAAACAAATAAATTTATATAAAAGTATGTATGTGATGTTAAAAGTATATTATTGGAGGTTTGGATACGAATGAATGATTTGTTAATAGACCGAACTCCTCCTCAAAATATTGAAGCGGAACAAGCGGTTTTAGGTGCTATTTTAATTGAACCGGAAAGTTTAACTGTAGCCTCAGAGTTACTGATTCCTGAAGACTTTTATCGTAGTTCCCACCAAAAAATATTTTCGGCTATTTTAAAACTGAGCGATCAAGGTAAAGCCATTGACGTCGTTACAGTTACAGAGGAATTGGCTGCAACAGAGCAGTTGGAAAATATCGGTGGCGTATCCTATCTTATGGAGTTAGCTAACGCTGTTCCGACGGCTGCCAATGTAGATTACTATGCACGAATCGTTGAAGAAAAATCACTTTTACGCAGATTAATTCGTACAGCTACAGAAATTGCCCAAGAGGGATATAACCGAGAAGATGAAGTTGAAAGCCTACTTTCTGAAGCTGAAAAAAAGATAATGGAAGTGTCAGGGCGTAAAAGTGCAGGTTCCTTTATTAGTATTAAAGATGTTTTAGTAGAAGCCTATGATAAGATTGAGACATTGGCAAGTAGTAAAGGGGAAATTACTGGGATTCCAACTGGATTTACTGAGTTGGATAAGATGACTGCTGGTTTCCAAAAGAACGATTTAATTATCGTTGCCGCTCGTCCTTCCGTTGGTAAAACAGCCTTCGCCTTAAATATTGCCCAAAATGTTGCCACAAAAACCGATGAAGTTGTAGCTATATTCTCCCTTGAGATGGGTGCCGAGCAGCTTGTAATGCGGATGCTCAGTTCAGAAGGGAATATTAATGCTCAAAATTTACGTACCGGTGATTTATCCGATGAGGACTGGAGAAAGTTAACAATGGCAATGGGTAGTCTATCTAATGCCGAAATTTACATCGATGATACACCGGGTATTCGGATGGCGGAAATGCGGGCCAAATGTCGCCGGTTAAAACAGGAACGTGGTTTAGGGATGATTCTAATTGACTACTTGCAGTTAATTCAAGGTGACGGTAGACAAGATAACCGACAACAAGAAGTTTCGGAAATTTCTCGTTCATTAAAAGCATTAGCCCGTGAATTAGAAGTTCCGGTGATTGCCTTATCGCAGTTATCACGGAGCGTAGAGCAACGACAAGATAAACGTCCGATGATGTCAGATATTCGTGAATCAGGAAGTATCGAGCAGGATGCAGATATCGTTGCCTTCTTATACCGGGATGACTATTACGATAAAGAAACTGAAAACAAAAATATCATTGAGATCATTATTGCTAAACAACGTAATGGTCCAGTAGGTACAGTACAACTTGCATTTGCTAAAGAATTTAGTAAGTTCGTTAATTTAGAAAGAAGATTTGATGATGCTGACATTCCACCTGGTGCATAATAGTAAAAGCAATCGGTCATGACAGACCATTGCTTTTTATTGTTTTCGGAAGTGAAAATTCTTTTAGTATGAAAATGATTAAATAGAAAACAAATTTAAGACAATATTTCAATTAACTTCTAGAAATTATACAATTTAATTACATTTTAAAGACGTTTTATCTTCTGCCACTGTAATTATGTTAAAGTATTAATAGATTTGAAATACAAATCACGGTGAATTTGGAGTATTACTAGTGGAAGAATTACATTTCTATCAATAAAAAAGTTTACAAAACGATTAAAAAACTTTTAATGAAATCTTATAAGGATCTTAAAACAGGGGTCTGAGTCCAATCTCTGCAACACCTAGCGAAGGAATTACTAGCTGTTTAATGTAGAGGGAGTCAACCCCTTTAATTATAATTGTATTTAATATTGTTAAGTCGTTTATATTTAAAAAACTTAAGATTTATAATAAAGGTATAATGAAATGTACTATAAAAACAAAGGGAACAATTTTGAATTAATGTTCCTTTTGTGCTCATAGAAAAGGAAATAAAGTGAATTCTAAATATCATCATGTTAAAGTAGTATTAATAAAAGTTTTCAAAAAAACACTAGATATTTGTCTCCAAGTTTATTATAGAAAATTTAACGTGACTTTGATTGAAAGGAGAGAAATGCATTGAATAAAAAAATATTAGTCGTTGATGATGAAAAACCAATTGCAGATATTTTAGAGTTTAATTTAAAAAATGATGGATATGAAGTGATTTGTGCTTACGATGGCGATGAAGCTATAAAACTTGTCGAGGAACATAAACCAGATCTTATTTTACTGGATATTATGCTTCCGGAAAAAGATGGGATGGAAGTTTGTAAAGAAGTTCGCAAAAAATACGATATGCCGATTATTATGTTAACAGCAAAGGATTCGGAAATTGATAAAGTACTTGGTTTAGAGCTCGGTGCTGATGACTATGTAACGAAGCCTTTTAGTACACGGGAAATTTTAGCCAGAGTTAAAGCGAATCTTCGCCGACATCAACAAGTGTCGACTGCAAGCCAAGAAAATGAGTCGAATGAAATTGCAATCGGTTCATTAGTAATTCATCCGGATGCATATGTTGTTTCAAAACGTGGTGAAACGATTGAACTTACCCATCGAGAGTTTGAACTTTTATATTATTTAGCAAAACATCCTGGACAAGTTATGACACGTGAACATTTATTACAAACGGTATGGGGATACGACTATTTTGGAGATGTTCGTACTGTTGATGTAACTGTTCGCCGTTTACGTGAAAAAATTGAGGATAATCCTAGCCATCCTGGTTGGTTAGTAACTCGTCGTGGTGTAGGCTATTATTTACAAAATCCTGAGCAGGAGTAATAGAAACGAATGGAAAAGTCTTCTATCTTTTCATCGATCCGCTTAAAGTTCATCCTGTTTTTTGTACTTCTAATTTTAATAGCGATGCAAATAATCGGTGTTTATTTTGTACGCGAATTAGAAGTGAAACTTACCGATAACTTTAAGAATTCGATTTTAAACAGAGTTAATTTACTAAAATATAATATTGAACAGGAATTTATAGTTGAACGTGACGAAGATGGTCTTGAATCATTAAGAACTGAAATACGTTCGTTATTGTATGAAAACAAGTCCAATGATATTCATTTAATAATGGTTTATGATAAAAACTCACGTGTATTAGCTACTTCAGATTACAATAACCAAGGAATCGTTGGACAAAAAACAACGGATAAAAATGTGTCTCGTACGATTGTCACAGCATCTACGATTCAAAACACATTACAAAATGAAAATAACGAACGGGTATGGTACTTATATGTCCCGATTCATGTTAATGATCAAGTAGAAGCGGTACTGTATATAGAAGGGGATATTGAACAAGTTTTCAGCCAAATTCAAGTTATTACAGGTGTGTTAGTAACAGGGACAGCTATCGCTTTAGGAATAACCGCGGTGCTTGCTGTATTTGTTGCGCAAACTGTTACACGCCCAATAATGGATATGGAAAAACAAGCCCAAGCAATGGCAAGGGGGAATTTTTCTCGAAAAGTTAAAGTATATGGAAACGATGAAATTGGCCAATTAGCTAATGCGTTCAATAATTTGTCACGAAAATTAAAAGATGAACAAGCAAAAACCGATAGTGAAAAGCGAAAATTATCCTCCATATTAAAATATATGACCGATGGTGTTATCTCAACAGATCGCAGAGGTCGAATTATATTAATAAATGAAGCAGCTGAATATATGCTGAATGTTTCACGTGAAACAGTAATTTCTAAACCAATAATTTCGGTATTAGGTTTAGAAGGTGAATATACATTTGAGGAATTAACGGAGGAAACAGATTCTGTGATTCTTGATTTTAGTACTAAGGAAAATCCGTTTATCCTTCGGGCAAACTTCTCTATTATTCAGAAAGAAACGGGCATCATGAATGGTTTAATTGTTGTATTGCATGATATTACCGAACAGGAGAAAATTGAACGTGATCGTCGGGAGTTTGTTGCTAATGTATCCCATGAATTACGTACACCATTAACAACAATGCGAAGTTATCTTGAAGCTCTTTCAGAAGGAGCATGGAAAGATAAAGAAATTGCACCGAGATTTTTAAATGTAACCCAAAATGAAACAGAACGAATGATTCGTCTAGTCAATGACTTACTACAATTATCAAAAATGGATAGTAAAGATTATGTATTAAATAAAGCAAGATTGGATTTTAGTCGATTTTTTAACCATATAATCGATCGCTTTGAAATGTCGAAGGATCGAAATGTGGAATTCGTGAGAAAAATTCCTAAAACGCAAATCATGGTAAACATTGACCAAGATAAAATTACACAAGTACTAGATAATATTATTTCAAATGCCCTTAAGTACTCGCCTGATGGAGGAGTAATTACGTGTCAAGTGATTATGTATCATGAGCATATTGAAGTGAAAATATCAGATCAAGGTGTCGGCATTCCTAAGGAAAATATCCACCGTATATTTGAGCGTTTTTATCGTGTTGATAAAGCACGGGCAAGAAGATTTGGCGGCACAGGTTTAGGACTTGCAATCGCTAAAGAAATGATACAAGCACATCATGGCCAAATATGGGCTACTAGTATCGAAGGAAAAGGGACAACCATTCATTTTACTCTTCCTTTTGATCGTGACCAAGGGGATGATTTTTATTGAAAATTGAACAAGTTAAATCAATTGTTTTAACAGGGTTAGTGTTATTAAGTATAATTTTGTTTTGGAATATCGTTACCTTTCAACAAAACTATGGCTTTGCACGGGAAAACCAAGAGTATGTCAACGAAGTGAATATTAGTGAGAAAAAAGATATTAAAGAGTTAGTGTATCCAATGAAAGTTGTTTATCGTACTGATGAAGATATTTATAAAGGTACACAAAATATGGTGACGATTAAAAAAGTTGTTGACGAACTAAAAACTTGGGAATTTTATTCTTTTCAAAATAGTACCGATGAGTTTAATTATAAATTTAAAGATATCGCAGCAAATCAAGTATTAATTTTCCAATATCCTGGTGATGTTCCCTTTAGTTTAACAAAATCGATTTTTAATGTCAGTGTCAACTCAGAGGAAATTCCTGAACAAGCTGTATTTAATAAAATTTTCATCTTTCGGAACGATGTCGTAAATGACGATGGGATCGTTTATTTTGCAACAGCAGACTTACGTACCGTAATAAAAGCAAGGGTAAAAGCTACTCATTTAGAGGACTACCAAAAAGTCATGGACGAGTTTGAAGAAAAGAGCTATGACTACATTGCATTAAGTAACAATATTGGTAAATATATTTATGTACAAAATGAAAAAATGGATTTACCTAGCTTCAGAATTCACACCCAGCAATTGTCTTTTGATTTATTTAAGAAGGCACTATTCCCTGATCCTAACTTTGTAAAACAGGATGGAAATTCATTTACTGACGGGACAAGCTTATTAAAATTTAATCCGGTCACGAATAAATTAACTTATGTAAATACGTCTATTCCAGAAAACACTGAGGAAAAACTTGGTGATATGATTACAACAAGTGTTCAATACATTAATAGCCATAGTGGTTGGACAGATTCGTATTATTATTCAAATGTTTTTCAAAAGCCAAATAAAGTTGTGTTTCAATTGTATTTGAAAAATTATCCTGTTTCCAATGATCACTCAAGAATTGAAATAGAAATTGGCGATAATAAAGTTCATTCTTATCAACGTCCTTTTGTTGAGTATGTATCCTATTCCATTGAAAATGTGGAGATTGAATCAGGAGAAAAAATTATTGAGAAACTAAATGCTGAGAATATTAAGTTCGATGACTTAGGAATATTTTACAGTTCTGGCCCTGAAAAAGAGATGCAACCTTCCTGGTTCTATAAACAGAATAATAGTTGGCGAAAATTTTCGGAAGTGAACCCTAGGAGGGATTAGCAATGGATTGGAGTAGGGCAAAAACAATTTTCATTATTACCTTTCTATTATTGGATATTTTCCTGATTCAACAATTAATTAGTCAACGTAATGAAAATACCTTCGATACAATTGAAGAAACTACGATTGATGAAAGATTAGAAGCACAAAATATTCAAGTAATCGAATTACCGACGGAACCTACTTCTGCACCATATATAGAGGCAGAAGTAAAACAAATAAGTATCGATGATGTTGAAATGGACAATCAAAAAATCGTTAATTTTGGTTCAGGTATTAAAGTTGACTTTAAAATTCCAATTCCACTTGATGAAGAAAATTGGGAAGTAGATGATATTGATGAGTTCGTCCAATCATCGGTTTTGGAAGGGGAGCAATATAAGTATTGGAACTATGATAAGGAAACAAATCAGATCATTTATTACCAAACTTATAATAATCAAATGTTATTTAATAATGAAAGCTCACAAATTGTCATTCAATTAAATGACAATAACGAAATTATCTCCTATACGCAAAATATGCTTGAAAATATACAAGAAATACAAGAACAAAACATTATAACAGCGAAACAAGCCTTGAGTATACTGTTAAGTAAAAATTTATTACAAACAGAAAGTGTCGTATCAAATGTCGAACTCGGTTATTATTCACTAGTTTCTGGAGAACCAAATCAACCTCAAAGTCAATCTCAACTGTTAGCCCCGACTTGGCGAATTACTGTTAACGGTGATGCCGAGTACTTTATTAATGCTATTGAAGGTCACGTGTTTAATGAGGAAAGGGAAATTGTTGAGTAATTGGAATGAAGTGCAACTTTTTTAAAATACCCATCTGTGATATGATGAAAGAGGTTAAATAAGGGGGCTGTCTAATAAGTCCAAAATAGTGATATTTGAAGTTAAGTTGGCGGCGACTCCAGCGGGAATAGCACGAGCCGAAGACCCCACAGGAGCGCAAGCTTCGAGGAGGCTGAGGCCGTGCCCGCGGAAAGCGCCCGCCAACGAAACAATAATCTATCACTATTGTTCAAGGGACTGACTTTTTGGACAGCTCCTTTACAGTTAAGTGCGTGTTTTTATAGAATCATAGTTTATAAGACAATTTTGGAGTGAACGTTAATGGCACTAAATTTCAGTGTACTAGCCAGTGGTAGTACGGGTAATGCAATATATGTTGAAACAGAGAAAAAAGCTTTTCTAGTAGACGCCGGTTTTACTGGAAAACAAATGGAAGCCTTATTTCAACAAATAAATCGCTCACCGAAGGATTTGGACGGCATTTTAGTTACCCATGAACATGCCGATCATATTAAAGGTGTTGGTGTTTTAGCGCGAAAATATAAACTCCCCATTTATGCCAACGAAAAAACATGGCAAGCAATGTCTCAGTCGATTGGCGAAATTCCTACAGATTTAAAATTTACCTTTGATATGGAAACAGTTAAAAACTTTGGTGATTTAGATATTGAATCATTTGGAGTTTCCCATGATGCAGCAGAACCAATGTTTTACATCTTTCATCAAGGGGATAAAAAGCTTGTTATTATAACAGACACAGGTTATGTAAGCAATCGAATGATTGGTACGATCAAGGATGCGGATTACTATATTTTTGAAAGTAATCATGATGTGGAAATGTTACGAATGGGAAACTACCCTTGGAATTTAAAAAGAAGAATTTTAAGTGATGTTGGTCACGTATCGAATGAAGATGCAGCTTTGGCAATGAGTGAATGTATTGGTGACAGGACAAAAGGAATTTACTTAGCTCATTTAAGTAAAGATAATAATATGAAAGAATTAGCAAGGTTGTCTGTTACCCAAGTTCTGGAACAACAAGGTTTTGTCGTTGGTGAACAATTTTCTTTATACGATACCGACCCAAAGACACCAACGACGCTAAAAGCGGTATAAAAAGAAGAAGGTCATTTGTTGTTATTCAATTAAAAGAATAAGTATAAGAGGCTGTTCATGATAACTCGAACAGCTTTTTTGTTTATACATAAGAAGGAAGAAAGTAGGAAATAATGCTTATAAAACGAAGAATTGATAAAGGGGAATGACAAATGAGTGAACGAAACCAAGATGAATATAATCATTTTTACGATGATCAAAAAAGAAAAAAACGTAAAGGGGGATATTTTTTCTCTAGTCTTATAGGGGCAATGATAGGCGCATTATCAATTATTTTATTTCTGCAATTTTCAAATAATGGTTCGAATAGTCATGTTCCTATAAAGGATTCAAATACAAGGATGGAAAACCAAAGTCAAACAATTGAACAAATTTCCTATGAAGTAGATACCAGTGTAACAAAGGCAGTCGAAAAAGTATTTGATGCAGTAGTAGGAATTACAAATTTACAAGGGGGAAGTTTTTGGTCCCAAGCCCAAGAGGCGGGAACTGGATCGGGTGTCGTTTATAAAAAACAAGGTGACTATGCTTATATTGTGACGAACCATCATGTTATTGAAGGAGCAAATCAAATTGAAGTAACGTTATCAGATGGAACAAAGGTGGATGCGGAATTACTTGGCAGTGATGTTTGGACAGATTTAGCCATTTTAAAAGTAGATGGAGAGGCAGTAAAAGCAGTGGCGCCCTTTGGAAATTCAGACATTTTAAAACTAGGAGAACCTGTTATTGCCATTGGTAACCCATTAGGTTTAGAATTTGCAGGTTCCATTACCCAAGGGGTTGTCTCTGGGTTAGAACGAACAGTACCAATGGACTTTAATAATGACGGTTTTGTTGATTGGAACGCAGAGGTGCTCCAAACCGATGCAGCAATAAATCCCGGTAACAGTGGCGGTGCACTTATTAATATTGCTGGTCAAGTAGTTGGTATTAATTCTATGAAGATTGCTCGTCAAGAAGTGGAAGGCATTGGTTTTGCCATTCCTGTCAATAGTGCAATACCAATAATTGAAGACATTGAACAATTTGGAAGAGTTAAACGGCCGTATATTGGAATTTCTTTACAAGAATTAAGTGATATTTCAATATATCATCAACAGCAAACATTGCATCTCCCAATCAATGTAAAATCTGGCATTCTTATTGCAGGAGTAGAGCAAGGAAGCCCAGCTGATAAAGCAGGATTAAAGCAATATGATGTCATAGTTAAATTAGACGAACATGAGGTGCACTCTATTATCGAGTTTCGCAAATACTTATATAAAGAGACACAAATAGGTGATTCAATTAGAGTCGGATACTACCGTAATGGGAAATATGGTGAAACAACCATAACATTAACGGAAAATAAAGACTAGATCACATTTAACTTGTAAAATGTTAATTTTTTCTTGATTTAAAAGAGTGTCTTTTTGGTAATAAGTGAAGGGAATAAAGGGGGAATGGTTATAATTTACGGTTGTTAAGAACATGCAGAATACGTATTAGAAGAAATGGTTATCGAGACTGAAGAACTACCAAGATTGAACCGATTGTGTGGAAAAGTTACCAACAGGAAAATGTGGATACTGTGGATAATCAATGGGATATATTGTGGCGAACTAACATTCTCACACAAAATATGGATACAATCTGTGGGTATGTGGATAACTTATGTGGAAAACTTGTTTGTAAGTTGTAAATAGGATGTTTATAAACAAAATTTTTCGATGTAAAATGGTAAAGTACACCGTCCGCATGTTAGTAAGTTGTTTATAATTTGTTGATAAATTACAAATTATAGTATAAAAAGGACTTCCATAACCTATTCATACAAGGCTGAGGAAGTCCTTTTTTTGTTTTATTATAACTTTTAGTTACTTAATTATTCTTTTACAAGTAAACTAACAAGTTCAACATGGACAGTATGTGGGAATAAGTCTACAGGTTGAACAGTCACTAGTTTATAGCCAAATGGTACAAGTTCTTTAATATCAGTTGCAAATGTTTCTGGATTACAAGAAACATAAACAATACGGTCCGGCTGTGAACGACCGATTTTTCGCATTACTTTTCCACCGGCTCCAGAACGAGGAGGGTCAAGTAATAATAATTCCGGGTTACCGAATTCTTCTAGCACTTGATCAATACCATGACGGGCATCTTTAGCTAAAAAACCTGTATTTTCAACGTCATTATCTTTAGCGTTACGTTTTGCTGATTCAATTGATTTTTCAACAATTTCGATTCCGTAAAGTTCTTTCACTTTAGTTGCAAATGGTAAAGAAAATGTACCAACACCACAGAATAAATCAATCATTTTTTCTGTCTTTTTAGGTTCGCCCATTTCAATCGCAAGTTCCACTAGCTTTTGTGCTTGTGTCGGGTTTGTTTGGAAGAACGTATCAAACCATAAACGGTAACGGAATCCAGCCATTTCATCATAAATGAAGTCACGCCCAGCAAGAATATGCGTTTTTTCTGATTGAGTTCGGTCTGCCCAATCGCGGTTTTCAAGCCATAATACACTTTTTGCTTGTGGGAATTTTTCAGTTAGTCGATTGATAAGGTCTGTTTTCGCAGCCTCTAATTTTCCTTCGGGTGCCTCTGTGGCAAATAAAGCGACCATTAATTCCCCTGTTGCAAAGGATTGACGTACCATTAAATGTCTTAGTAAACCTTCATGGGTATCTTTATTATAACCCGGTAATTGATGGTCTTTCGCCCAAGCGGCAACCTCCATTGCTGAGTCAACCATTAGGTCTCCTGCAATTAGACAAGTTTCTAAAGGAATAATTTTGCGCCAATTCCCTTGTTCATGAAGCCCGAGGGAACCATCTGGGGCGAAGGTAAACTCCATTTTATTTCGATAATGCCACGGATTATTCATACCGATTGTATCTTTTACAAGATTTGGATCAAAGCCTTCTGCCTCAAGGGTGCCCTTAACATAATCAGTTTTTCCCTTTAATTGTCCCGTATACTCCCAATGTTGCCAGACACAACCACCACAGCGGTCAAAATGTAGGCAAAGAGGAATAATACGTTCTGGATGAGGTTCAATCACTCGTTGTAAAATTGCTTTTCTTCTTCGTTTTTCAGGTTTATCTACAGTAACTTCCACCTTTTCACCAGGTAACGTCTGTGGAACAGTTAACCGTAATTTTTTCGGATTTCCATGTTCATTTTCACGCCATACAACAGCTTGTCCAGAACCTTTTTTGTCGAACTGGCGGATTTCTGTAACAAAAGTCTCACCGAAGTTTTCCATTGAATAACCTCCTCTGTGCAAAAATTTATCTATCGTTAATCGAACTTTTCAATCTCATTTGAAATTTACATTCTTCCCCATTATAACGGAATGACCTTTGATTTGAAACGCTATTATACAATTGGTAAGTATTTATCATTTTATAGTATTTCCGTTATTAAGCAAGAAAATAATGAACTCTCCTTTTTATAGTAAATTTTTATAGATTAATAACTTCGAAGAAATCAAGGAATTTAATGGCATGCTGTTGAATATTAAAGGAAATTTACATTTTCTCAATAATTCTACTAGTAGTAGTATCGTATAATTTGTATTTAAAGACATCTAAAGTAATTAAACATTGGCAGTTTTAATACCTTGAATAATATTAAGGAGGTTATAAAAATTGGGTAAAACTAAAAGGGCGGAAAGAAGTTGGGTTCTTTATGACATGGGGACATCAGCTTATTCCGTTGTCATTTCAACAGCTATTTTCCCTATTTATTTCCGATCCGTTGCGACGAATGCGGGAGTTAATAGTGCAGATGCAACTGCCTTTTTTTCCTATGCTGTTTCCATTGCGACGTTTATTTTAGCAATGCTTGGTCCCATCTTAGGAACTATCGCCGATTATCGTGGTATGAAGAAAAAATTTTTTACATTCTTTACTGGTATTGGAATAATCTCTACAGTCGGTTTGCTCTTTGTCCCCGACGATAATTGGTTACTATTAGTATCCTTATATGTATTAACATCGGTAGGAGCAAGTGGAGCGGGATTATTTTATAATGCATTTTT
Organism: Pallidibacillus pasinlerensis; assembly: GCF_009996845.1. GTDB lineage: Bacteria > Bacillota > Bacilli > Bacillales > Caldibacillaceae > Pallidibacillus > Pallidibacillus pasinlerensis. The sequence goes on from NZ_JAACYS010000016.1 coordinate 17,105, forward strand.
AGTTGATGTAACGAAGGAAAGTCGATTTAATGAAGTTTCCTCGAAAGGATATGCGATTGGCTATATTGGTAGTGTTATTCCATTTATCGTTTGTATTGCTATTATTATGTTAGCTAGTAATGGAACGATACCAATCTCAACAGGCACAGCAAGTAAAATTTCATTCCTCATTACAGCGATTTGGTGGCTAGCTTTCACCATTCCAATGTTAAAAAACGTGAAACAAATGCATTTTGTAGAACGTGAACCGAAGATTATTACAAGTAGTTTTAGAAGGCTTTATGGAACATTTAAGGAAATTAAACAATATCGAACAATCGTCATCTTTTTAATCGCCTATTTCTTTTACATTGATGGTGTAGGAACGATTATTTCTCTTGCAACAACTTATGGAACTAGCCTAGGACTAGATGCAACCGGATTATTAATTGCCTTATTAGCAGTCCAAGTTGTAGCTGCTCCCTTTGCCATCCTATTCGGTAAGTTGTCGAACAAGTTTGGCGCAAAGAAAATGATTTATGTTGGTATCATTATTTATACAATTGTCTGTATTTATGGATTATTCCTTGATTCTTTACTTGATTTTTGGATTTTAGCGATGATGGTTGCAACGGCTCAAGGAGGAATTCAAGCATTAAGTAGGTCTTACTATGCCCAAATGGTACCAAAAGAAAAATCAAATGAGTTTTTCGGGTTCTTTAATATTTTTGGTAAATTTGCAGCTGTTCTCGGTCCGTTTTTAGTTGGAATTACAACACAAATTACCGGCCACTCTTCCTTTGGTATTTTAAGTTTAGTAGTTTTATTTATTCTTGGATTTATTGTATTAATGTTTGTTCCAGATCAAGAAGTGAAGGAACAAAGTGAAAATATAACAATATCGTAAATTTACAAAAATCGGGACTGCATTAAGTAGCGGCCCCGATTTTTAAATTAATTTAGTATACTGTTGTTTTTTCCGTATAAGAAATACAGGATAATTCCAAGGATAAACCAGATAAAACTAGCAATCCAAGTCGTTACAGACAATTGGGAAATTAAAAATAGACAAGCTAGAAAAGATACGATTGGTAAAACAGGGTATAACGGTACTTGAAAACCATCTGTAGGTAGATTTTTATTTTTCCTTAATGCTATTATACCAATTGATACCATAGAAAAGGCAATTAATGTACCCATATTTACTAATTCAGCAAGCTGTGCCAGAGGTATAAACCCTGCAAAAATAGCAACGATAATGGCAAAAGTCCATGTCCCTTTTGCTGGAGTTTGAAACTTGTTTAATTCAATTAAAAATTTCGGTAAAAGTCCATCCCGGCTTAAGGCAAACAATAATCGAGCCCCAGCATAAATCATAACAAGCATAACGGTAGTCATGCCGACGATAGCGCCGATGGAAATAACACCGGAAATCCAACCTTGGTTAACTAGTTGCATAGCGTAACTTACTGGATTACTTACATTTAAATCAGTGAATGGAACGATTCCTGTAAGTACAAAAGAAACGGCCATATATAATAGCGCACAGACAAACAGTGATCCAATGATGCCAATTGGTAAGTTTCTTTGTGGTTTTTTCACTTCTTCTGCAGCCGATGATACAGCATCGAAACCTAAAAAGGCAAAGAAGACAATTGCCGCACCACTTAAAATCCCTTCAAATCCAAAAGGAATAAACGGTTGCCAATTTGCCGGTTCAACATAGAAAACACCGATAAGAATAAATAATAGAATAATACCAATTTTGATAAATACCATAATTCGATTTATGTTAGCAGATTCCCTCAAACCGCGAGTAAGTAAAAATGCAAGAATTAAAATAATAGCCATTGCCGGGAAATTTATATAAGTCCCATCTGCTGGGTTAAATGGTCCTGATAAAGCTTGTGGGATTGATAGATTAAATCCTTGTAACAATCCGTTGAAATAAGCGGACCAACCTGTTGCTACTGAAGCAACCGCTAATCCATATTCTAAAACTAACGCCCAACCAACTAGCCAAGCAATAAGTTCCCCAAAAGTAATATAAGCGTAAGTATATGCACTACCTGTAACCGGTATTTTTGAAGAAAATTCGGCATAACACATACCTGCTAAACAACAAACAAAAGCTGCAATTAAGAAAGATATTGAAATAGCTGGACCTGCATGTGTTGCGGCAACTGTTCCAGGAAGAATAAAAATTCCGGTTCCAACAATTGCACCTAATCCAAGCATTATTAAATCAAAGCCACTCAAAGTTTGAGGTAGCCTAGTTCTCTTTTTCCTTTCTAAAAGATCAGAAATATTTTTCTTACGAGAGAATGCATGTTTCATAATAAAAACCTCTTCTTCTGTAAAGTGTTAAACTTTAAAGTATTAAAGTGTGTATTTGATATTTTATACATTTCTTATAAAAAATCAATAACTTTAGTAAAAAATAATGTAGTAGTAATAAAAAAGAATCCCTATAGAAATGCTGATTCTTCTTTTCTATAGGGATATTTTTTATTAATTCCAGCAATTAATTTATTCGCCCCAACGTTTTGGGCTCCAAATGGTACCGTCTATTTCCCCTTCCATTTGTTCAATCCGTTTTACTTGTTCCTGAATAATCTCCTGTGTTGCTTTAATGAGAGTTACTTCGTTATAATCATTACTTTTATCATAAATACGTTGTAGTTCGTGTAAAATCCATTCCTCTTTTTCCAAGGAATTAACCTCCTTTTACTAAAATGATTGGCGCACTTGATCTAAAACGATCTTTAATCCATCAATGGAGGAGCGGTTTTCTTCAATTAAATCAATGGCAAATTGGAAAATTTCCGCATCCTTTTTGTCTTCCGTTCGTTGCATTGCTTTTTTAAGTTGGGAAATTAACCACTTTTCTCGGGAAGCAAGACTCGTATTACTTTCCATCGTAAGCATTTGCCAATAGCGAATTAATGTATCCATTTTTTCTTCTTCTTCCATATAGGCAAACTGGAAAATTGATAGTGTTTTTAAATAAATCATGCCTGTTTTATGAGCCATTGCTTGATATGGCTTTGTTAATTCATTAATACTAAATAGTTCAGTCCCCCCTGCTTGATATTCCTTTTCACTTACACCAATCATTAGCACTAATCCGAACTCTTTACCTTTTAAAGCATTCCCCCTTTTTCCATGGGCAAAGCCTTCTTCTAACACAACATCTTGCCAATGTTTAAGCATTGGTGGTGAACTATACCAGTAAAATGGGAATTGGAAGATAATGCGATCATGTGTTTTTAACAATTCTTGCTCTTTTTTTATGTCAATTTTTCCATCCGGATAAACTTCTTCTAAATGGTGAACCGTCACTTCAGCAAAATCCTTTAAGGAACTTAAAAAATATTGCTGACTACTTGATTCTAAAATATCGGGATGGGAAACAATTAATAATGTTTTCATTGTTAACTCCTTACCTTTTTGTTTTCCAATATTTCTATTATAAAAGTATAGCATGTGAAAAATACAATCGAAATAATCCTGCTCGAAATTATTATATGTAGTATTAGTATAACCATTTGGGAATTATTAACCTGAAAATTATTAAAATTCTTTTATCCCCGGGAAATATATATGTAAATTCCAAAATGATTCATGGTTAGGTGGAAATTATGATAAACTGGCAGATGAATGAAAATAAAGGACGGCGTTGGAAATGAAAATTACAATTGTATCAGTTGGGAAATTAAAGGAAAAGTATTTAAAAATGGGAATTGATGAATATACAAAGCGACTGAAAGGTTATACAAAAGTGGAAATTGTTGAAGTAGCTGATGAAAAGGCACCAGAAAATTTAAGTGAAGCGGAAATGAAGGAAGTAAAACGGAAGGAAGGCGAGCGAATTTTAGCCCATGTCCATCCGGATTCGTATGTTATTACATTAGAGATTCAAGGGAAATTATTATCCTCTGAAGAACTGGCAGCAAAGATTGATGAACTATCAATCCATGGAAAAAGTCATTTTACTTTTATCATTGGTGGGTCTCTTGGAATTAGTGAAGAAGTGCAAAAACGAAGTAACTTCGCCCTTTCCTTTTCCAAAATGACCTTTCCCCACCAGCTCATAAGACTTATTTTATTAGAACAAATCTATCGAGCGTTTCGAATAAATAGGAATGAACCGTACCATAAATAGAGGCAAAAATTGTTGAAGATAAGGTGGAATTTTATTGTCGGAAGCGGGTATTGGCTGTGGATAATCAGTTTCATTATCCGCTTCACGATACAACATGTGGATAAGTATAAAGGTTTTAGATATGTTGACTTCTGTAAAATCGAATTCAAGTTCAATGTTTTTAATGGTTCTTGATTTTCCTGTTTGTTTAATTGAAATTTTATCGATCAATAACTGAAGTAGCTGTTTTTGATTTTCTCTTGATGTCAGTTTATAAACGAATAGAAATTTTTCAAGCAGCATTTCAATAAGCTCCGGTTGAATAACTTTTGAATCAGAAGAACTCAAATGTACTGGAATCTCATTTTTCTTCTGCTCTAATTCTCTCTTTTCATTGGAAAGCTTTTGTAATCTTTCTTGAAGGATATCTATCGGGAGTGTATTCTTTTCAAAAGCTTCCATATATTTGTCTTGCAATTGCTGGATTTCCAACAAGCGGTTTTCAATCTGTTCTAGTTCTTTATTCAGTTTGTTTAGTGAACTAGCAGAACTTGAATTTATTTCTTTTAATGTTTTTATAGCTTTTGCTTATTGGTAACGAGTTTTTCAATTCTATTAATAACCTCGTCCTCTGCTTCATACGCTTTTATGGAATTCGCTTTACATGCTGCAGATCCTTTATTATGGAAATTACTACAAACATAATAACGATGTTTTCGTTTCGTCCCATCCTTTCGTGTAGATGTCGTAATGGAAGGGACCATTCCTTGACCGCAATCAGGGCAACGCAAAAGACTGCTAAGTAAAAAAGGTTCATTCGATTGGCGCTGTTTAAATGATTTGCTTTTTCTTCTTGCTTGAACTAAACTCCATAATTCATCTGAAATGATGGCTTCATGCTGCCCCTCAACAATGATAGGGTCAGGATTCTTTCCTTTTCTTCTCTTAGTGTCCCAATTTTCAACCTTTAACCAGCTGATTTTACCATTATAGATGACATTGTCTAAGATTGTTGCAATCCCATTTATAGAAAAATAACGGCCTTTTTTCGTTCGATATCCTAATTTATTTAAGTAGTTTGCAATTGCCTTTAACCCCTTTCCGCTTGCATACATTTCAAAGATCATTTTTACGATCTCTGTTTCTTTATGATTGATGACAAGTTGTTTTTCAACAGTATCGTAACCAAATACAGAACCACCATTCCATTGTCCCTCTAATGCCCTTTGTTTCATACCAAGTTTTACATTTTCCGATAACGTATTTCTTTCCATTTCCGCAATAGAAGCCATTATCTGTAGAACTAAACGGCCAATAGGGCTTCCGGTATCAAAGTTTTCCGAGTAGGATATAAATTTTACATCGTATTTTTCAAACTTATCCAAAATGATTAGAGTATCCAACATATTTCTTGAAAGCCGGGATATTTTCCATACCAAAACGGCATCAAATTTGTTGATTTCCACATCATCAATAAGCCTTTTCATTGCTGGACAAATCGTATTGTCATCTCAGTTTTGCCCCATAAAACACGATAATAGTAAATGTTTGATTGACTGGGAACTATTTACCTATTACAATATAACTATATTGACTCGGACAATATTTTGGTAGGTGATCAATTGATAGGTTTAGAATACATCCTTGAACTTTATGGTATGCAGCAAATTGAACTGGCCGAAAAGCTTGGAATTAAAAAGCAAAATATTAATCTTTGGATTAAAAGAAAGCAAAAGATCTCTAAAAAACATTTACCTACGTTGGAACAAATTTTTGGCATAGACGCTAAATACTTTTCAAAAGAATTAACTGATTTAGATAAACTGGAGATTCAAAAAGAAAAATTAAAACGGGATTTACAGCCTATTATCACGAAACATGAAGAACAGTTCCTCATTGGGGAAGAAAATGATCTTGTTGAAGTGCCGGTTTATGACAAAGAGGAATTGAATCAAATTGAACATGCTATTGAAAAAGCCAAACTAATTGAAAAATTTCGGAACATGCTTAATCGTGCTGAACATCAACCTTATTTAGACACATTTAAATTGGTTCTTGAACTTTTAGATAAAGCACAGCATGAACCGGTTTTCCATAAAACAATAGAAGCTTTAGCACATTATTTAGAAGTGTTACCAGATTGGGTGTCAACAGGTCCTGAACAAGACGAATTTGAAAGTGAATTATTCGAAGTATTAGATGATTATAATTACTAGATTTAAAAGGAGATGCGATGATGGAAACAGCAAAGATTGGTTTTGAGGAAACACTTTGGAAAGCGGCTGACAAATTACGTGGAAGCATGGATGCATCCGAATATAAACACGTAGTCTTAGGATTGATTTTCTTAAAATACATTTCTGATAAGTTTGAAATGAAGTATAACGAGTTAGTTGAAGAAGGAGAAGGTTTTGAAGAAGACCGTGATGAATATACAGCCGAAAATATTTTCTGGGTACCGAAACAGTCACGTTGGAGCTTCATTAAAGACCGTGCGAAAGACCCGAAAATCGGTCAATATATTGACGAAGCGATGATCGAAATTGAAAAAGAAAACCCGTCACTCAGAAGTGTGTTAGATAAACGTTATGCCCGTCCTGAGATTGATAAACGCCGTTTAGGAGAACTGATAGACCTCATTTCAACCATTAAATTGCACAGCAAACAAGAAAAAGACTTACTTGGTCGAGTTTATGAATATTTCTTAGGTAAGTTTGCAAGTGCAGAAGGAAAAGGCGGTGGCGAGTTCTATACGCCACAAAGTGTTGTTAAAACATTGGTTGAAATGATTGAACCTTATGAAGGACGGATTTATGACCCTTGTTGTGGCAGCGGCGGCATGTTTGTTCAAAGTGAAAAGTTTGTTGAACGCCATCAAGGAAAAATCGATAACCTCTCGATTTACGGTCAAGAATTGAATTCGACGACTTGGAAGCTTTGTAAAATGAATCTTGCTATCCGTGGAATTGAGGGGAATATCGGTGAACACCATGCGGATACATTCCATAACGATTTGCATAAAACGCTGAAAGCAGATTTCATCCTTGCCAATCCTCCATTCAATGTGAGTGACTGGGGCGGAAATGAATTAGTTGATGATGTTCGTTGGAAATTCGGTACACCACCAGCGAGCAATGCCAACTATGCATGGTTACAGCATATAATCTATCACCTAGCACCAAATGGCGCTGCTGGTATTGTATTAGCCAATGGTTCGCTAAGTTCCAATACATCGAATGAAGGGGAAATTCGTAAAAACATACTCGAAGCGGATTTAGTCGATGCCATTGTTGCATTGCCTGATAAATTATTCTATTCAACTGGTATTCCGGTATGTTTATGGATTTTAAACCGTAATAAGAAAAATCATCCTAAATACCGAAGCCGTGAACATGAAATTTTATTTATCGATGCACGAAACATGGGACAAATGGTTGACCGTCGTCTTCGTGAATTAACAGAAGAAGATATTCAAAAAATTGCAGGAACATACCGAAACTGGCGGAAATTAGATGGTGAATATGAGGACATTAATGGGTTCTGTAAATCAGCCACAATAGAGGATGTCCGCCAAAACGACTATGTGTTAACTCCGGGACGTTATGTTGGAATAAGTGATGTCGAGGATGATGGTATACCATTTGAAGAAAAAATGGAAACGTTAACGAGTGAATTAAGGGAACTATTTGAAAAATCCCACCGATTGGAAGAAGAGATTAGAAAAAATCTAGGGGGGATTGGGTATGACATCTAACGATTGGAAAGAAGTTCAGCTCAAAGATGTTATTTTATTTAATCCACGAGAAAGCATAAAAAAAGGTACCATGGCTAAAAAAATCAGCATGGATAAGTTAGCTCCTTACCAAAAAAAAATAACTGGATTTGAATATGCTGAATTTAAAAGTGGTACAAAGTTTAAAAATGGTGACACTTTATTAGCTCGAATAACTCCGTGTCTTGAAAATGGGAAAACAGCACAAGTTGATATATTAGATGATAATGAAATAGGATTTGGTTCAACTGAATTCATTGTAATGCGTGAAATTAGTGGTATTTCAGATAATGACTTTATTTATTATTTAGCAATTTCAGATGATTTTAGAAATATTGCAATAAAATCAATGACTGGTACATCTGGTCGCCAACGAGTGCAAATGGATGTCTTAGAACAGACGAAATTATTGATTCCACCATTAAGAGAACAAAAAGCCATAGCAAATATCCTTTCCACCTTAGATGAAAAGATTGAAACCAACAACAAAATTAATAAAAAGTTAGAAGAAATGGCCCAAGCTTTGTTTAAACATTGGTTTGTTGATTTTGAGTTTCCGAATGAAAATGGTGAGCCGTATAAATCAAGTGGCGGCGAAATGGTTGAGAGTGAGTTGGGGATGATACCTAAGGGGTGGGAGATATGTCAACTAGATGATTTAGTTGATATTATTGATAATCGTGGAAAAACACCACCTTTAAGCCAGAATAAAACAAATTATCCTATTATTGATGTAAAAGCATTAACTGGAACAGATCGCATTGTAAATTATGATAATTGTTCTAAGTTTGTAGATAAAAACACGTATGAAACATGGTTTAGAAGTGGACATCCAAAAACTGGGGATATTTTATTGTCTACCGTTGGGAGCATTGGTGAATTAAAATTATTTTTTGGAGACAAAGGTTGTATTGCGCAAAATGTTGTTGCATTAAGAACAAAAAACATTTCTTATTTATATTTATTTCAGTATATGCGACATATAAAAAAACAATTGATTTCATATAATATTGGATCCGTTCAACCAAGTATAAAAATTACTCATGTTAAAAAACACAAAATACTAGTACCTAAAAAAGATATAGAGGATTCATTTACTGAAATTATTAAAAACATTTCATTTTTAATTTTTAATAATTCGATAGAAAACCAGAGATTAGTTTCAATCCGAGACAATCTTCTCCCAAAACTAATGTCCGGAGAAATTCGTGTCCCGTTGGATAATGAAACTTTAGTAGAACAGAGTTAATGGAAATGGTTCCGATTGCGAAAGGGGAGAGGAGAATGAGTTTTTTAGAAAATTTTACGGAAGATAAGCTGGAAGAAGCAGCTATAGAAATTCTTCAGGAACTTGGCTATGACTATGTCTTTGGTCCGGACATTAGTTGTGATGGGGAAAGACCAGAACGCAAAGATTATCGTACTGTAATTTTAGAAGACCGTGTAAAAGATGCTTTGTTTAAACATAATCGCCATTTGCCACAGGAAGCAATAGAAGAAGCATTTCGGCAAATTATAGCTTTTAATAGTCCAAGCTTAGAAGAAAACAACCGTCATTTTCACAAATTAATCACTGAAGGCATTGATGTATCGTTTCATCAAGATGGTCATAGCCGTTCGATGAAGGCATTCTTAATTGATTTTGAACAACCAGCTAATAATGATTTTTTGGTAGTAAATCAGTTTACGATCGTTGAAAAAGAAGAACGCCGCCCGGATTTAGTTATTTTTATAAATGGCATCCCATTTGTCGTTATCGAATTAAAATCAGCATCTGATGAAAATGTGAGTATCGATAATGCCTATGCACAAATTCAAACGTATAAACGTGATATTCCAACTTTATTTTACTACAATGCATTTTGTATTTTATCCGATGGGATTAATGCGAAAGCGGGAACGATTACCGCAAGTCAAGAACGTTTTATGAATTGGCGGACGGTGGATGGGGAAAACATTGAACCACTTGAAGTGCCGCAATATGAAGTGTTGTTAAGAGGGATGCTGGCAAAAAACCGGCTTATTGATATTATTGAAAACTTTATTCTCTTTCAGGAATCCAAAGAAGAAGAACGGGATGAAAATGGGAAGAAAATCGGCGAAAGAAAAACGATTGCCAAAATTCTCGCTGCCTATCACCAATATTTTGCGGTAAAAAAAGCAGTGGAAAAGACAAAAATAGCGACCAGTGAGAACGGAGACCGTAAAATCGGTGTTATATGGCATACACAAGGTTCTGGGAAAAGTTTTTCAATGGTTTTTTATACAGCACAGCTTGTCAAGCAGCTAAATAATCCAACCATTGTGGTGATTACTGACCGCAACGATCTAGATGACCAGTTATTTTCGACATTTTCTAAATCAAAGGATATTTTAAGACAAACACCGAAACAAGCAGATGTCCGCAAATTGAGTGAGGAACAGAAAAAACAACAAGCCAACGAAAAATCCAAAGAGATAAACGGATTATATGATCTTCTAAATGACCGGGAATCAGGCGGTATTATTTTTACAACGATTCAAAAGTTCAAACCGGAAGAAGGCGAAATGCCGGTTTTAACCGATCGTAAAAATGTGATTGTTATTGCGGATGAAGCTCATCGCAGTCAATATGGTTTTTCTGCAAAGACAGATACGAAAACAGGCGAAGTGAAATATGGATATGCAAAATATCTTCGTGATGCACTTCCGAATGCTTCCTTTATCGGTTTTACAGGAACACCGATAGAACTGGAAGATAAGTCAACGCCCGCTGTTTTCGGTAATTATATTGACATTTATGATATGACGCGAGCAGTTGAAGATAAAGCAACGGTTAAAATTTATTATGAAAACCGTATTATCCGCTTGGAAGCCAATGAAGAAGAATTAGCTAAGATCGATGAAGAATTTGAAGAGATTACCGAAGATCAGGAAGAACCAGTACGTGAAAAATACAAGTCCAAATGGTCTAGGCTCGAAGCCATCGTCGGTTCACCTAACCGCATAAAACAATTGGCAAAAGATATAGTCAATCATTACGAAGAAAAGGCAAAAGCAATTGACGGAAAAGCAATGATTGTTTGTATGAGTCGCCGTATTTGTGTCGCACTTTATAACGAAATTGTCAAATTACGTCCAGATTGGCATTCCGATGATGACGATAAAGGTAAAATTAAAGTCGTCATGACAGGCAGTGCTGGGGATGATGATTTCTTACAGCCGCATATTGGTGGAAAAAAACGACGGGATTTATTGGCAAAAAGAATGAAAGATAATAATGATGAACTAAAAATCGTCATTGTACGTGATATGTGGCTGACTGGATTTGACGTACCTTCCATGCATACGATGTACATCGATAAACCGATGAAGGGTCATAACCTCATGCAGGCAATCGCACGGGTAAACCGTGTATTTAAAGATAAATCAGGTGGAGTAGTTGTAGATTATATTGGGATTTTAGAAAGCTTAAAGAAAGCTTTAAATCAATATACCGAAAGTGATAAGAAAACAACGGGTATCGATACATCAGCTGCTGTCGCTGTTATGAAAGAAAAACTTGAAATCCTGCAAGATATGATGCATGGGTTTGATTACTCTGCTTATATGGGTTCATCCCAAGCAGCTCGTATTCGAGCCATCACTGGCGGAATGAATGTCATTTTTGGTAAGAGTGAAAAAGAACAAAAAGAATTCAAAAAGACGGCAACCGAGCTAGCGAAGGCGCATTCACTATGTGCAGCGACGGATGAAGGAAAAGCAGCAGCTCTTGAAGTCAGTTATTTTAAAGCAGTTAAGGCAAGCCTTAATAAACTTCAAGAAAAACAGCCGAAGCGGAAGACGAAAAAAGAAATCGAAGCACGCGTTAATCAATTACTCGAACGTTCCATTATTTCAGAAGAAGTAGTGGATGTATTTGAAGTAATGGGATTGAAACATCCGGATGTATCTATATTATCGGAAGAATTTCTCGAAGAAGTACGTTCATATGAATATAAAAATTTAGCCCTTGAAATGCTTAAAAAATTGCTGGAAGGCAACATCAAAACAATGGAAAGACGCAACCTTGTCAAATCCCAAAAATACTCGGAAAAACTGAAACAGTCGCTGAACAAATATAAAAACCAAGCCATTACAAACGCCGAAGTAATCGAAGAACTAATTCAAATGGCAAAGGACATGAAAAAAGAACGAGAAGAAGAAAAAGATCTCGGTTTAAATGAAGATGAAATTGCCTTTTACGATGCTTTAACATCTGAGTCTATAGTTAAAGAGTTAATGGAAGATGAAGTCTTACGTAAAATCGCCAATGAACTGACTCAAGCAATTAGACGGAACATGACCATTGACTGGCATGTTCGAAAAAGCGCCCGTGCAGGAATGAGGAGAATTATTAAGCGACTATTGAAGAAGTATGATTATCCACCAGAACAAGCGAAAAAAGCATTGGACACAGTTATGCGACAAGCAGAATTAATGGCGGAGCATACTGAAGTAAGAGATTGGAATACGCTGCAGGCTGCGGAATCTAAAGGTGAATATGAAGTTTAAGAAAATCTTTTCTTAACTAATTCTATTTCGAATTCTTTACTCTTCAATCTTAGATTGAGAAAAAAGAAAAGAGATATAAATAATGTATTGGGCTACCCAGATAAAACAACTAGATATAACAACAGAAGGCAGTTCCTGGGAAATTTATATTTGGAACTGTCTTTTCATTACATTTAAGAATTGAATATAACAAGGAGATATATAGAATACAAAATTGGTTGTAGATACGGGAAAAATGTGTAAATAGATAGTTGAATGAGTTTTTTAATGTACGAGATTAGGAAGTGATTAAATGTTTCAAAATGTTGTTTTTTCTATTGGTAGATTAATAGATAGTATTTACTTTCCAGCGGGTACCTGTACTTTGATTAATAAATCGAATCTATTAGTAACTGCGGCACATGTTGTAAATGGCAGTAATGAAAATTTATTTATTAGACTTAACACCAATTACAAATCGGGATATCAAGATACTACTGTACAACAAAGTCAACTTGTTCCTGTGAAAATTGAGGCAATAGATCCGTTTAGAGATATTTGTGTCTTATCTTTACAAGGGGGACAATCTGTGCAATCGAACCTTAAATTGGGGACTGCCGATATTGTTAATCCTGGTGAGGAAGTTGTAGTTGTTGGTTTTCCTCATTCAAATTTAGGTAGAATAGTTTTGACACAACAGACTTGTGAAGTGGGTGCAAAAATACTTCTTAGTTCCAAAAATATTAAATCAAAACATTTAGTACTAAATATACAGGCACGACCCGGTCAGTCAGGAGGTCCAGTAATTCGCACTTTAGATGGTGCATTGATTGGTATACTCATAGGACCATATGTTCCAACCCTTAAAGGGGGTATTAGATTAGGTGATATTGATCCACAAACATTACATCAAACAACTCATGCTGTTTCAGCAGGGTATATAGAAAGGATGATTTCATGATGGATAATCTAAATTTATTTAATGTTAAAGAGGACAAATTCTGGTTAGATACATTGCCTAATTATCAAAGGGATATTGTATCTGAGTTATTGAACATTAAATCGTATGAGGAAGCGGCAATAGCATGGCTTGAAGCGTCAGTCGATAATACATCACCTTTTTCTGCACAACCTCAACCTGAGAAGAGGTTTTTCCCATTGCTAAAGAAAGAAGTTCATAAGTTGCTTTGTGGAGATCCTGTATATGCTGCTGAACGTAGTGAATTAGTTAAATTATCTCAATCTCATGAAAACAAAACAGCTATTGTTTCAATGGTTTCAGCACTAATAGGTGCTAAAGTTGGTTTAGCTGCTACATTTATTGCTCCTGCAATTGTTATCATTTTTATAATGATTGCTAAGACTTCATTAAATGCTTGGTGTGCATTGGATACAACGGAAAATTGATATATCAGATATACTCATTCAAAAGGTAAGCTTCACTAACTCAAAATCGTTTATTGTCTCCACACAACACACATCGCATGTAAAATTTATATAAAAAAGCATTGAGAGTTAAACTAACTCCCAATGCTTTTTTGCCTCTCAAATCACCACGGTGAACCGTATCACAAATAGTGGTAAAGCAAAGGGTGGAAATAGTAATTAATAAAGGGTGGTTAGAAAAAATCTAGTTATTAGATAGGCAAAAGAGCGCACTCCTAGTATATAGACTGTGCTCTTTTCCTATCCAAAAAGTAATTTATTAACATAATTTCAATAAAAATTGAACAATCATTTTCAATCAGGGATGAGGGAATAAAGAATGTTACAAATGTCTCCCAAATAATATCATTAGGCTTAGAAAGTCCGGTGCGCTGGAAAATCACTAATTACGCTCAAGTCGATTTGTATCAGAAGTATTTTTTAGATCTTCTATCTAGATTAAGCGAGAGAGGCGTTAAAAGAGTTCATTTATTTGCTACCACTCCTGTTTCTCTGAGTTTTAGTTTAGGGAGAGTAGTAGATCATTATCATCCTGAAATAATAGTGTATAACTATAACAATAATGCTTATGACTGGGCGATTAATTTAAGAAATGAGGAAATTTTAAGCTTTGATGTTGATGAGAAAACCGTTTAACAAAGAAAGGGAAATCGTATAAAGTTATTGTTTTCATCAATGAATATCGGCCAAAAATTAGGGTTAAATTGGCTCTGTAATTCATTTTATAACAAGATTGATATACCAACCAATGTATTTATATTGAACTAAAAGAAAGGGATTTATTCCATTATCTATAATAGTCGCATGTGAAATTAACACATAAGATAATGGAGGAGATACACTTGCAACAAACAAATAACTCAAGAAAAACAATGGAAAATGAAATTGTTGAATTCCACCATGAGGACTACCAATTTATTATTACACGCTTTAAAAGAATTAACTGGAAGCAATACAAGGGGGTTGACCAATATCAGTACTTTTTATTTGTGTTCGATAAAAGGCTAGCAAAGGTTATTAATGAGGATTCCATAACTGATGTTTTCAATACAGAGATTAGGGATGGTGTTTTTGAAACTTTTGAAAATCTCAAACAAAATATAGATGCTATTTTAAGTGAGTATATTTTGGACGATGATGCAATCTTTGAGTGTCTAAAAGTGGTTGAAAAATTGTTGCAAAGGAATTGAATTTATCCAAGGCAGCAAACAAATTAGGCTACACACAACCCACCAATACGTTACAAATACAATCTCTTGAAAAAGAGCTTAATCATACCCTTTTTACAACAATTGGAAAAAGGACAGTATAAACAACTGCTGGAAAACAGCTGTGTTATACAAAGGGTATGGTGAAATAAAATTATTAACTTATGTAAGATTGTATTGACTTTACTGAAAAGTGTGTGTAAAGTGATAATTAAATGAATAGCAATGTATAGGAAGACACTAGGGGAGCCTTTCGGCTGAGACGGGAAGTATCCCGGACCCTTTGAACCTGATCTAGTTCATACTAGCGTAGGGAAGTGGAGTCCGTGCAAGAGTATATTTAAAAGTATTCTGCCGCTCCATTTTGGTGCGGTTTTTTTTGTCTTTATTCTGCAATTGCTTCCTAACTAGCGTCTTCCACTATAATTAATAAGGAGGCATAAATAAACATGAGTTTTTCTGCAGAACTGCGAAAAGAAGCAGATCCGATTTTTAATGCTATTTTTGAGCATCCATTTGTACAGGGAATAGCAAAAGGAGATTTAAAGAAGGAACAACTAATTCATTATGTAAAGCAAGACTTTGAGTATTTAAATGCCTTTATACGAATCTATGGAATGGCAATTTCAAAGTGTAAAGATCGTAAAGATATGGAAATGTTTAATAAGCAAATTTCTTTTATTTTGAATAGTGAAACACATCCACATCATAACTTTTGTCAAGTTGCAGATGTCAAATACGAAGAATTACAAGGGTACCCATTGTCTCCAACCGCACATCAATACATACGGCATATGCTGACGGTTGCTCATGAAGGGACATTGGGTGAAATTATTGCAGTTTTATTGCCGTGCCCGTGGACTTACTGGGAAATAGGGAAGCGATTATTAACAGAAGTGAACCCAGACCGTTCACATCCATTTTATGAATGGATCCATTTCTATGGCAATCGGACCGATTCAATCACAACAAAGTTTTGTGCACGGCTTGATGAACTGGTAAAGGAAGCGACAAACATAGAAAAAGAAAAAATGAAGGAACATTTCTTACTTAGCTGTCAGCTTGAATATATGTTTTGGGATATGGCTTATAAACTTGAGGATTGGCCTGTAAAAATGGAGGTAATACAATCTTGACTTGGAAAATGAAAGAAATCGTCTTAGCGGTTGTTTTATCAGTAATTTGTGGTGTGATCTATTTAGGCTGGTCTACACTTTGGATTCCGATTTCTGCTGTAATTGGTCCTGTCGGTGCCGGTTTTATGTTTGGCATCTGGGTGATCGCTAGTCCTATTGTTGCCTATATCATTCGTAAACCAGGTGCGGCATTTGTCGCAGAAGTTACGGCTGCAGCAGTGGAATTATTTACAGGAAGCCATTTTGGATTAGCCGCCTTATTAGTAGGAATATTTCAAGGGATTGGTTCTGAAACTGCTTTTGCCATATTCAGATACAAGCGATATAACCTTTTTACTTTAATGCTTTCTGGTGCTTTGGCGGCCGTTTTTGGAATGATTTATAATTTGTTGGCAAAAGGTTTTGGATATTACTCGACAGAGGTATTATTAACTACGTTAGGTATTCATATTATCAGCGGTATGATTCTTGGCGGTTGGTTAGCAAAAGTAGTAGTAGATACATTGGCAAAAACAGGTGTGTTAGAACAATATGCAATTATGAAAGAAAAAAGAAAAAAGGAAGATGCCAATGGACATGTTTCTGGGCTGTAATGATCTTTCTGTCCGTTATTATAACCGTTCAGAACACATACTGAAAAATATTACGCTATCTATTAATAAAGGAGAAAAAGTATTGATACTTGGACCAAGCGGGGGTGGGAAATCAACTTTGATTTCCACTCTCGCTGGGATCATTCCAGAGTATATAGAAGCAGAAGTAACAGGACAAGTATTTCTGAGAGATAATGTGGGGATTATGTTTCAGGATCCCGATTCTCAATTTTGTATGTTGCATGTGGATGAAGAGATTGCATTTAGCCTTGAGAACCGATCCGTTCCTCAAACCGAAATGGACAATATTATCTCCGATTTAATGAATCAAGTCGGTTTAAAAGTAGATAAGAAAACCCCTATCGATACATTATCAGGTGGAATGAAACAAAGACTAGCTTTAGCTTGTTTACTAGCCTTGGAGCCAGAGGTGCTGTTCTTTGATGAACCAACTGCTCAGTTAGATCCAGCTGGCAGGAAAGAAATACTTGAAATATTACACCGACTATCTCAAAAAACAAATCAAACAATGATTTTTGTTGAACATATGTTAGACGGCTGTATTGAGTGGATGGATCGGATTATTATGTTAAATGAGGACGGAAATGTGATTGGAGATGGAGAGCCAGAGGACATTATCCATCATTTTACTAATGAAATGAAAGAAGCGGGAATTTGGCGTCCGAAACTTTATCCAAGCAAGTGGATTGAGGTTATTGAAAATCCTTCTCATCCATTATCCATCAAATTATCGAAGCAATTTAAATCAAAGTGTCAGACTGCAATGAAAGATTATAAAATTGAAAATCCAGTCATTTCGACAGAAAATGTGACAATTGGATACGGAAGGAAGTCTATTGTAAAAGAAATTAATCTAACAATAGACAAAGGAGAATGGATCTCCATTGTTGGAGAAAATGGAAGTGGAAAAAGCACTTTACTGAAAAGTCTTATCCGCTTGGAACCAATAAAAAAAGGAAACATATTTATTCATGGTAAGGAACTAACGAATTGGTCAGATCGTGAATTGTATGAGCAAGTAGGTTTTGTCTTTCAAAATCCGGAACATCAATTTATAGCTGACACAGTATTTGAAGAAATTGCTTTTGGAGGAAGCCAGAGAAATTGGCCAGAAGAATTAATATATGCCAAAACAAAGAGGCTGATACAAGAGTTCGGGTTGGAAGACCATGAGAACAAACATCCTTTTACACTTAGTTTTGGACAAAAGCGGAGGTTAAGTGTAGCAACTATGTTATTGTTTGATCAAGCATTATTATTGCTTGATGAACCAACATTTGGTCAAGACGAAAAAACAACATATAAACTGATGAAACAATTAAAAGAAAGACAGAAACAAGGAACAACAATTATTATGGTAACCCACGATATGGATTTGGTAGATCAATATTCAGATCGAGTCTTGCTTTTGAATAAAGGGAAAATGGCCTATCAAGGAACGCCATTTGGTTTATTTAGTAACCGGGATATATTACAAAAAACGAAAATCATACCACCTCTTCATTACCAGTTGATGCATGAACGAAGGGAAGAGATTTTAGTATGAAGGTAAATCATTCATTCTTAGCTACTATAAATCCCTCGTGCAAGCTATTTTCCCATGTACTTGTGATGTTACTATTAATGGTCATTACCGATGTTAAAGTGACGTTCTTAATATGGTTTCTAGCCGTCCTTATAGGTCTTTTTTTAGGAGGATGGACAATTTCGTATTTATTAAAAAGGTTATGTCCCTTTTTCGGGATTTTTATTTTAATTTTTTGGATGATGGCAGCCTTTGGAAAGGGGCAGGAAACGATTTGGCAATGGGCGTGGTTTCATGTGACACAAGAAAGTATAAATCATGGTTTGACGATCGCTTTTCGTATGTTAGCTTTTGTCACGTATGGATTATTATTTACCTCTACAACCGACTTGACAGTGTTTATTATGAGTCTCATCCATCAATGTAAACTTTCACCGAAGTGGGCATATGGACTATTAGCAGGGATTCGTTTAATCCCCTTATTCCAATCGGAATTAAATCAGCTGAAAATGGCTCATAAAGTGAGAGGCTATAAAGAAAAAAATGGATGGAAAATGTTTTTAAGTTATGCTGTCCCGATGTTTACACAAGGAATTAGGAAATCTGAACGCATTGCGATTGCAATGGAAGCCCGTGGATTAAGCAGAGCAAAAAACAGAACCTATTATCGAACAACAAAAGTGGCATTAAAAGATGGGGGTTATTTAGTTTCTATATTAGCGATTGTAATAGTAATGATCATTATTTTTCGTTAAGATTTCATATCTTTTTGAAAAAGAAGTCTTTAATTTTTTATGTTTTTTGAATTTTAGTGGGGCTGTCCAAAAAGTCAAAAGTAGTAGATGTTCAAGTAGATATAGCGACGACATACGTAGTGCCTGTTTGTGTAGAACCGACGAAGCATATTCAGTACAAAAGGAACGGGAATAGCTCTTGTGGAGAAAGCGTAAGTGTTCTGCCCAAAAGTCTATAAACGTGTGTCAGCGTCGAGAAGGCGGGTGCTGTGCTCTCGATGATCGCGTCAATGAAACAAAAAATCTACTAGCTACTTAATTTCTGGACAGCCCCTACTATTTTTTACTTGCACCATGCTTTCCGTAATGTTAAACTGACTAATGACCAATTTCGTATTTTAGTCGAAAAACGGAGGTTCAATAAGGATGAATGACAAAAAGTTAAAAATTATTAATGCTGCAAAGAAATCCTTTAGTCACTTTGGTTATAAAGCAACAACGATGGATCAAATTGCAAAAATTGCACAAGTAGGTAAGGGAACAATTTATACATATTTTTCTTCTAAAGAAGAAATGCTAAAAGCAATTATAGATTTATTTGTCGTTGAAATGAGAGATGTTGCAGAAAGTGCAATTCCACGAAGACAGCCGTTTATTAAAAGCTTTAATGAAGTTCTACATACTATAACTAAATTTCAATCAGAACATGAATTAATGATTAAACTTTCTCAAGAGGTAAAGGAAATCGGAACTCCTGAAGTCATTGCAGCAATGAAATCTGTAGAAGATGAAATTTGTGAATTTATTGAAGTAAAAATCGAAACCGCGATTGAACGTGGAGAATTACGGAAATGTGATCCTAAAATAACATCCTTTTTAATGTTTAAAATGTACGTAAACCTGGTTAATGACTGGAAAGAACGTCATGAACCATTAGATAAAGATCAAATTGCAGAACTTATCAATACATATTTTATTGAGGGAATTGGAATGAAAAATGAAGACTATTAACAATTGGCATAGTTCTTGCTAAATGAGGGAATATCGAAATATGATCTATATTTTTTAAATAAATTGACCAAAGAACTATTCTAGTCATATTCATAGTTTTATTGGAGGATACTATGAGGAACGTTATCAATATCTTTAAGCAGGATTTAAGAAATATAAAAAGAGTTCCATTGTTTGCTTTAATTTTATTAGCAATTGCTGTATTACCTGCCCTTTATGCGTGGTTTAACTTAGAGTCTACATGGGACCCCTATGCAAATACGAAGGGGATTCAAATAGCCGTTGTTAATGAAGATGAGGGAGTGGAAATAGAGGGAGAATCCATTAACATTGGTGAAGAGATTGTTCATAGTTTGAAAGAGAATCAAGATTTCGGATGGAAATTTATTTCGAAACGTGAAGCAGAAAAAGGTGTAAAATTAGGGAATTTGTATGCTGCCATTTATATTGATAAAAACTTTTCTAGTAATTTAGTTAAGGTTCTTGATGGAGATCCGACGCAAGCGGAAATAGTATATCAAGTGAATGAAAAAATGAATGCAATTGCTCCTAAGATGACGTCGGCTGGAGCAAATGCGGTTGTTTCAAAAATAAATGACAAATTGATTGAAGAAACGTCAAAGGCTCTTCTTGAGCAATTAGATAAGCTTGGTATCAAGATGGAAGAAGAACTTCCAACAATGCGTAAAATAAAAAGAATAGTCGATGAAATACACAAAAGCTTTCCTGAAATTAATCATTTTGCAGAAAGTTTAATGGAAATAGAAGAAAACTGGGATAAGATTGATAATCGTATAGAACAATTTATTGGATTACAAGATTATTTTCCTCAGATAGACAAAGGTGCGGAATACATTTTCCGTCTAGAAGAGCAATTGCCGAAGATAAACCAGATAGGAAATGAAGTCTTAAAGATCGAACAGTCTATACCAGAACTGGAAAAAGCAGTTGAAAAACTAACGATTTTTCGAGATCGCTTTACTGAAGTGGGAGAGCAATTAAAAGATGGTCTAGAAAAGGCAAATGTAGCAAAAGAGAAGATTGCACAAATGCAAAATTTGATTCCTGTTTTAGAGGAAAACAGAGAGTATGCAGAGGAATTTTTGCAAATTGTTGAATCACTAAAGGAACAAGCTGCTAAAACAGACTCGACAATGAGCGAAATTTTCCTTCAGCAAATCCAGTTTATCAGTGAAACCGCAACATTGACAGATCAAGTTATTGAAGAGTTTTATAATAAAGATTCGCTTGAAGAGGCCACGAAATATGTTACAAATTTAAATGAACAATTAACAAATCAAATTGCAGTGATTGATCAAATCATAAAGTACTATGAGCTTATGAATCAAAAACAGCAAAATGAACAAATCCAAGATATGATAGATAAGCTGACTGTTTTACGTAACAAAATGGAGACTCTTCAACAATCAGTTAATTCACTGCAAAATGAAATCAATAACGGAAACTTTAACTCAGAAAAATTAAAAGAAATTCGTGAAAAGAACCAGGCTGTGAAAGAAGTTTCTACAACATTGATGAACATGTTAAACAGCGAACAAGGAAAAAACCTGACTACAGCTTTTATGGATCTAATGGAGCGAATTGAACAGTCAAATAGTGGATTAGAAAATTTGTATTCTGAATTAGAATCATTGGGGAATGTATTAAATTTATCTAACGATATCGTAAATAAAAGCGGAGAAACGATTGAAAGACTCATTAATGAACTCCCAGATGTGGAAGCTAAAGTAAATAAACTCGTAGATATAACAGAGGAAGAACTTCCAAAAGTGGTCAATACTATTGAAAATTTGGCTAAATTTGTGAATGAAAAATTGCCTTCCTTTGAAAAGCTTGTTCATAATGTAGCACAGATGATGAAGACTGATTATCCAAAAATGAAAGAGAAGTATAAAAATATTGCGACATTATTAACAGAAAAGGCTCCTAAAGTGAAAAATTCATTACATGATATAAATAGGTATAGTCGTGAGTATTTACCTGAATTTGAACATGTGATAGATGAGTTAGCCGATCACTTTAAGAAAATTGAAGAAGAGGACCAAATAAATAAGTTGATTGTCTTATTACGAAATGATCTTGATAAAGAAAGTGAATTTTTTGCCAATCCAGTTGACTTAAAAGAAGAACACTTATTTGAAATACCGAATTATGGATCAGCGAATGCACCATTTTATACGACATTAAGTATTTGGGTAGGAGCGTTATTATTATCAAATTTAATTTCCACTAACGTGCACCCTATAGATATGCGAAAGGAATATACATTACGTCATGTATATTTTGGAAAGCTAATTATTTTCTTGATTATTGGAATTTTACAAAGCCTTATTGTTAGTGTAGGAAATTTACTTTTACTTGGGGTTTACACAAAGCATCCAGTTTTCTTTGTTGTGTTTTCCATGTTAATCTCTATAGTATTAATGACAATCGTTTATACACTCGTATCTATTTTTGGAAATATTGGTAAAGGGCTTGCGATTATCCTTCTCGTGCTGCAATTATCGAGTAGCGGAGGCACCTTCCCAATTGATGTTACGCCACCATTTTTCCAAGCAATTCATCCTTTCTTACCATTTACTTACGCGATAAATTTGTTACGAGAAGCCGTTGCTGGAGCTATTCCTGTTCTTGTGATGAAATATATAAGCATATTACTCATTTTTATGGTTCTTGCACTTCTTGTTGGGGCACTCTTAAAACCATTGCTTGCTGAACGTATTGAAGCTGCATATGAAAAAACGAAAGCTAGCAGGATGTTGGAGTAAGAGGGGGGATTTTACAAGTCCCTCTTTCTTTGGTTGGTGACATATCTTACTGGCTGAGAGATCTTATCACTTATATTCAAAGGGATTGTTATTCATTTAAACCCCATATATATAAAACGACGGTACCTTTTTTCTGGTCAAAATATAATCGTGATTTGTCTTTCTTATAATAGCTTGTATTATAGTAATGAATACATCTTTTAAAAGGAGAAAATGATAGAATGAGTAACTTACCAAATTGTCCAAAATGTAATTCTGAATATACATATGAAGATGGGAACATGTTAGTTTGCCCAATGTGCGCCCATGAGTGGACGTTAAATCAAGATACAGAAAGTGCAGAAGATACAAATGTAATTAAAGATGCCCATGGTAATGTTTTAAACGACGGAGATACTGTTGTCGTAATTAAAGACTTAAAAGTAAAAGGAAGTTCTTCAGTATTAAAACAAGGTACGAAGGTAAAAAAATATTCGTTTAGTTGATGGTGACCATAATATCGATTGTAAAATTGATGGATTTGGTCCGATGAAATTGAAATCAGAGTTTGTAAAAAATGCATAATATCTGCTTTTCTTTAATTCCAATCACATTTGATAATAGAAAAAATGCACATGATGGCGAAAGGAGGATTCAGTTGATGATCAGTGAAACAGATTTGAAACACTTGCGTCGTTGTGTGGAACTTGCTAAAGAGGCATTGGAAAAAGGTGATGAGCCTTTTGGTTCAGTTCTTGTTTCAGCTGATGGCAAGGTTCTATTTGAGGACCATAACCATGTAGCCAGTGGTGATCACACGCAACATCCGGAATTTGCCATCGCACGCTGGGCAGCAAACAACATGACTCCTGAAGAAAGAGCAAAGGCAACAGTTTATACGTCCGGTGAATATTGTCCAATGTGTGCAGCGGCCCACGGTTGGGTTGGTTTAGGCCGAATCGTTTATGCTAGTTCTTCTAAACAGTTAGCCCAATGGTTAAGTGAATTAGGCGTACCTCCATCACGCGTTCGCAATCTTCCAATACAAGAAGTAATCCGAGATGTAGAAGTGGCTGGTCCTGTTCCTGAACTAGCAGAACAAGTACGTGAACTTCATCGTCAACTCCATGAAGGAAAACGTTAATTTTATTGTATTATAAACTGATTAAAATTAAATTATGAAAATAAAAAATGAGCATTGTGAATATAATCCAATGCTCGTTTACTTTGTAAGAATACGTTTAATCTCTCGAGTTTTAAAAGTATATGTATTTTGTTCAACTAGTATACGCTATGATGATTACTAAAATATGTTTTTTAAAGAGAGGAATGTAAGTTGAAAAAGTTTAAAAGGGTATACTTAGAAATTACGAGTGTATGTAATCTTGCTTGTTATTTCTGCCCGCCAACCTTAAGACCGAAACAATTTATTTCAGTAGAGGACTTTTCAAAACGGTTAGATCAAATTAAACCCCATACGAATTTTATTCATTTACATGTTAAGGGAGAGCCCCTACTCCACCCGAAAATCGGCGAGCTGTTAGATATTAGCCATGAGAAGGGATTTAATGTACATATTACAACAAATGGAACACTAATTAATAAAAAGCGAAACGACTTGTTAAATAAGCCTGCCTTAAGACAAATTAACTTTTCACTTCATAGTTATGATGGCAATCCGGCTCTGAAGCAAAAGAAAGATAAGGAAGAATATGTGAGGAGTATACTGTCTTTTGTTAAAGAAGCAACAGAGAAAACGAAATTGTATATCTCTCTAAGACTGTGGAATTTATCACCGGATAATAAAACAAATTTTGAACGAGAGCGGAACAGAGAGTTGCTTGCAATTATTGAAGATGAATTTAATTTAAATTACAAAATAGAAGAAGAAGTAAAGCCTGAAGGCGGCATTAAGATTGCAGAACGGGTATATATTAACCAAGATTACGAGTTTGAATGGCCTTCATTAGATGCAGAAGAAGATGATGGAAAAGGCTTTTGCTATGGTTTAAGAACTCAGGCAGGAATTTTAGCAGACGGAACGGTTATTCCTTGTTGTTTAGATGGAGAAGGCATTATTAATTTAGGAAATATTAATCAACATGCTTTTTCAGATATTATTGAAATGGAAAGAGCTAAAAATTTAGTTGAAGGCTTTTCGAGAAGAGAAGCAGTTGAAGAACTTTGTAGAAAATGTGGTTTTCGTAAAAGATTTGGGTAAATAGCCTATACATAAAAGGAACCGGCCATCAATTGTTATGAGATGACCGGTTTAAATATAATTAGTGATTATTTTCCAGAACCGATCATCGTTGATTCGTTAATATTTTTTAACGCATTAACAATAAAGACTATTACACCTAACCCGAAAGCTCCCCCACCAAGATATGTGAAAATATGGGCAGTATCTAACATACCAGGTATTTGCACTAAAAATGCACTTAAAAGGAAAACTGGGACACCTAAATTATGAAGCCAAAAATGGGCTTTTCCTAATGAATTGTTTGCTGCACCAGGATAAATAGAATAAATAACTCCGAAAATAGCCGTTGTCGCAAAACCGACTAAGTTAACATGGGCGTGTGCAGATCCCCAATTCAGTTGTAGAGTCATGGACATAAATAAGCCAACACAAATTCCAAAAACTAAATAAAGAACAGACAATTTAATCCAGTTCGCTCCCATATTATTCCCCCTTATTTAATGTGTTTGGAATTGTTTCCTGAATTTTAAACATTTTCACTTTAAATGGATACTATACATCCCTCCTTTAGTAGTCTTATTAAATAATAATGTTCATTTTGAAAATTTATGATTATTCAATGCAATAATACGGTGTACGCGTAAACTCCATTCACCCAAGTTATGCAAAAACACAAATGATGGATATTGTTGAAGCTGGTAACAATCCAGATGATCCAATTGCGGTACGTAGAGAACTAGCAAAAACTATTCCTCTTGGCCGTTATGGTGAAGCTGAATCTTAGCTTCAGATGAAAGTCAATTTATTACTGGTGCACAAATCCGTGTTGACGGTGGAATGGGCGCTAAGTAAAAATTTTATATGATGGTTATTGTAAAATAATTTGCCGTAAGTCTATACCATACCTCTCTTTAATATATTACCCAGATAAATCCAAGTACTTATCAAGTTTTTTTATTTAGAACCGTTTTTAACGAAAGGAAAAAAATATAGTATAAAAAGGTTAAAAATTTAGGTGATCCTATGCGAATAATTCAGTTTATCAACATATGACATCTGAAATCTTATGTATTACGAATATTTTTGCGAAAACTAAATGGAATATGCCATTAATAAAAAAGTGGCATAAAGAGCTAACGTCAAGCTTAGAAGTGATAGAAGAACAAGACTTAGAAAAAGTCGCTCAAAGATTAACAAAAACAATCTGGATTTCACTAGACGGATATATAATTGAAAACAAAGTTTAATAATCATAAATAATATTATGATTTCTACGCCTAAATAGATGAACATCATAAAAAGTGTTATCTTTCTTATTTAGATTAAAAATGTGTTCCTTATTAAAATCGTTTAAGTAGAAAAGTTATCCTATCTATTTTTTAATGATCTAATGAAAGTACGGTAAAAAATATTTACTAAAAGATGAATTTAGGTGAGGATATTGTCAATTTTTTACAAATATTACTTCATGTCATCGTACCTGTTTTTCTACTAATTATTATTGGTGCTTTTCTTCATCGGAAATTTCAGCTTGATCTACATACATTATCAAAATTAAATATGTATTTACTCATGCCTGCAGTCAGTTTTGTTAGTGTGTATCAAAATAAAATCCCGGTGGAAACATTCGTATATATTCTTATTTTTTAGTTCTGCAAAGTAGTATTTTAATGATTTTAAGCGCAGGAATTGCCAAGGTTGCAAAGTTTGATAATAGTCTTACAGCAGCATTTTACAGCCGTTATCTATTTATCTATGATATTATTTTAAATTGATAGATTAAATGTTTTTCATTTTAATAGACAATTAGACAATGTACTTCATAACATCAAATAGGCATTTGTCGTTCGTTTGTTCATCGTGTTAAGATTAATGCAATATGCTTTGAGGGGACAAGAAAATGAAAGTACCAATTATATATGAAGATAATCACTTACTAATTATTGAAAAACCAATTAATGTACCCGTTCAAGAAGATAGTAGCGGTGATCCCGATTTATTATCCATATTAAAAGACGATATTAAAGTTCGATATCAGAAACCGGGTAATGTTTATTTAGGACTTGTGCACCGGCTAGATCGCCCCGTGGGTGGTGTAATGGTGTTTGCAAAAACGTCAAAAGCTGCTTCTCGGTTATCCGATATGCTACGTAGAAATGTTATAGAGCGAAAGTATTTAGCGGTTGTTCATGGAAAGCCGGATAAAGATAAAGGTCAATTAGTACATTATCTATATAAGGATAAACAGAAAAATAAAGTATCTGTTGTTTCACGTGAAAATGCAAATGGTAAAAAAGCAGTGCTTAATTATGAAGTTTTAGATTCGAAAAATGGTTTAAGTCTTTTATCAGTTTACTTACAGACGGGGCGCCCACATCAAATTCGTGTGCAACTATCAACCATTGGGCACCCCATTTACGGTGATCAAAAATATGGTGAACATTTAACGAAACCGGGTAAACAAATAGCCTTATGGTCGTATTCACTTGAACTTGAACACCCAGTACGTAAAGAGCCAATGCATACAATTTGCTTACCACCTAAATACGAACCTTGGGATATGTGGGATATTAAATAATAATGTTATTACCAATATTTTCATAAATTGAATAGCTCTGGAATACCAGTCACCAATTTTTGGTGGCTTTTTTTGCCTTTCTCAAATATAAAATTGTAAATTCAAATAAACCATTAACGGATATCGGACATAATGTTTTCACGATTTTTGGAAAAGATATTATTAACCAATCCCCTGACTACTGATTCACGGGTTTGTTAAGAAGACATCCTTTTTATTTTTACTTCGTATAATTATCAAAATACCCTTGAATATAAACGATTGGTGTTCCTTTATCTCCACTGCCGGAAGTTAAGTCAGATAAGGAACCAATTAAATCGGTTAAACGACGTGGTGTTGTTCCTTGTGATTCCATAGAACCAACTAAATCATCATCTTTATTTTGAATATATTCAGCGATCGCCTTTTGTAATTCTTCCCCTTCTAAATGGGCGAAGTTATTATCCGCTAAGTATTTAAGTTTAATTTCATTTGGTGTACCTTCAAGGCCTGGAGTATAGGCTGGAGATACGACAGGATCAGCTAACTCCCAGATTTTACCTGAAGGATCTTTAAAGGCACCGTCACCATAAACCATAACTTCGATTGTTTTACCTGTTGCTGCTTTTAGTTTTGCTTGAATTCCTTCGACAATCGGTTGACAGTTATTCGGGAATAGTTTGATTGTATCTTCTGTCGCTTTGTTTGACCCTAGAAGACCGTAAGCTTCGTTATATCCACTACCATTAATCGGTTTGTTTAAAATATCATCAAGTCCATAAACGGTTTCTGCCCCATTATTTTTAAGAATACGTTTTGTTCGATGACGAGAGTGAATATCACAAGCTAAAACATGTTTTGTGTATTGTAAAATTGTAGCGGCGTTATTCGAGAAAATAATCTCACATGTTGCCCCTTCACCTTCCACAATACTACGATAATATTCAATATAGTCGACACCAGTAAATGGGTGTTTTTGATAACCAAAATGTTCACGGAATTCTTTTTCCGTTAAAACATCTGTCCAAGGGTTAATCCCCTTTTCATCAAGTTGATCAATACTCACTAAATGGTTACCCACCTCATCTGATGGATAACTTAACATTAAAACTACCTTTTTTGCGCCTCTTGCAATTCCTTTTAAGTTTAAAGCGAAGCGGTTACGACTAAGAATCGGGAAAATAACACCGATTGTTTCGTCTCCATACTTTTCTTTTATATCTGTTGCAATATCATCAACTGAAGCATAGTTACCTTGTGCACGGGCTACAATGGACTCAGTGATGGTCACGATATCCCGATTTTCGATTGAATAACCTTCAATTTTAGCTGCATTTAAAACAATATCAACAACAACTTGTTCAATATCATCGCCTTGGTTAATAATTGGTGCACGTAAACCGCGTACTACAGTTCCAACTGCTCTTTCCAAATGAATCGCTCCTTGAAATTTTTTATGTCATTTATAATGAGAGTAATTTATTAAAGTAAAAAAATAAATTCCTTCTTATATTATGTATTGTTTTCTCACATTACTTACTATACTTTTAAAAGGGATATTAGTAAAATT
The DNA here is from genome assembly GCF_009996845.1 of Pallidibacillus pasinlerensis. GTDB lineage: Bacteria > Bacillota > Bacilli > Bacillales > Caldibacillaceae > Pallidibacillus > Pallidibacillus pasinlerensis. The sequence continues at coordinate 46,284 of NZ_JAACYS010000016.1, forward strand.
AATATTAATAATATCTGTTATAAGGGTGGATTATATGATAGGGAAACTAGATTTATATCGCATTTTTAACACGGTTAGTCGGAGTAACAGTTTTTCTGAAGCGGCAAGGGAATTATATATGACCCAATCAGCTGTTAGTCAGGCGATTTCAAAATTAGAAAACGAACTTGATGTTCAACTTTTTCACCGAACACCTAAAGGGATTGAGCTAACAAATGAAGGAAAATTGTTACAAGAACACGTGACATCAGCTTTAGCGATTATTGGTGTCGCCGAGGATAAGTTGTTAGAATTTAAACGGTTAAAAACTGGAGAGTTGCGTATTGCTGTTGGGGATACAATCTCCCGGTATTATTTATTACCATATCTTGAAGAGTTTCATTTTAAATATCCGGGGATTAAATTAACGATTATCAATGGGACAACATCGGAAATTCGTTCATTAATTAAAGCCGGTCAAGCCGATTTAGGGATTTGTAATTTACCAATTGAAGATGAACAGCTTGAGATTTTACCTTGTAAAGAAATCCAAGACATCTTTGTTTGTGGAGAAAAGTATAAACGATTAGCGAGAAAGCCAATTCGTTTTGAAGATCTTTTGAAATTACCGTTAATCTTTTTAGAGAAAAAGTCGAATTCACGTATATATGTGGAAGAATTTTTTAAAAAGCAAGGTTTGCAACTGTCCCCGTCCTTTGAGCTTGGCTCCTATGATTTACTGATTGAATTTGCGAAAATTAACTTAGGTATAGCTTGTGTGATTAAAGAGTTTTCCAAAGATTATTTAGATAAAGGTGAGATTTATGAGTTGCAACTTGAACAAGACATCCCAAAACGAAGTATCGGAATTTGTTATTTAAAAAGTGTTCCATTATCCCATGCAGCTGAACAATTTGTTCAAAGACTTAATCAATTTAATGAATATCGTATAGAGTATTAGTTTGGCTAAGTTTTTATGTGACTCGTTCGCTGTGAAAATATTTTATTATTATAATAACCCTATTTCCACAGTTTCATTTTCGAGAATATGTGAATGTTAATTTTAATGAATGAGACTTTATGAAGTGGAATAAAAATGCTAATGAAGAAGTTGGAAGATGAATGGAACGATTTGCGAGAGTATAAATGAGATAAAAGTATAGATTTTCTATTTTACATACTAATTTTTATTGAATGTGCCTCTTTTTACACAAAAACTTCATAAAACTTTCAAAAGGATGAAAATTATTTTATAATAATAGTAAAAAGTAATTTGATATATAAATATTTTAATACTTTTACATCAATGTTACACTGTAGTTGTTAGTAATCTTTTGTAAAATACTGCACGATTTAGCAAGACATAGGTACAATGACAAAAGCCAGTTGTTTAATGAATCTTATTTCTAGCATTCTTTTAATTTTTAAATGCTAGTTTGATTTTACGGCTTTGTTATAGCGCTTACATCTTTTAAAATCTTAGGGGATAAGGGGAAAGATAAAATGAGTGACACACAATCGAAGTCAGATGTAATTTTGATTGGCGCCGGTATCATGAGTGCAACATTGGGGACATTTTTAAAAGAATTGGCACCGGAGTGGAGTATTAAAGTTTTTGAAAAACTAGATAAACCTGCTGAAGAAAGCTCTAACGCGTGGAACAATGCGGGTACAGGACATGCTGCACTATGTGAATTGAACTATACACCGGAAAAGCCAGATGGTTCAGTTGATATTACAAAGGCAATCAATATCAACCAACAATTTGAAATTTCCAAGCAATTTTGGTCATACTTAGTAAATAAAGAATTAATTCAAAATCCACAAGATTTTATTCGTCCATTGCCACATATGAGTTTAGTGCATGGCGAAAAAAATGTGCAATTTTTAAAGAAACGTTACGAACTTTTATCGAAAAATCCATTATTCGAAGGAATGGAATTTTCCGATGATCCACAAAAAATTAAAGAATGGGTTCCACTAATTATGGAAGGCCGTACGGATAACGAACCAATCGCGGCTACGAAAATTGACACAGGTACCGACGTAAACTTCGGTGCTTTAACAGAAATGTTACTTGGGCACTTACAACGTCAAAATGTTGAAGTACATTACAGTCATCAAGTGCAAGATGTAAAACGTTTAAGTAATGGCTATTGGGAATTAAAAGTGAAAAACCTTACAAGTGGTGAGGTTGCTCGTCACCAAGCGAAATTCGTATTTATTGGTGCTGGTGGGGCAAGCATTCATTTATTACAAAAGTCAGGAATTCCAGAAGGTAAAGGTATTGGCGGATTCCCAGTTAGTGGTTTGTTCTTAGTTTGTAAAAATCAAGAAGTTGTTGAACAACATTTTGCCAAAGTGTACGGAAAAGCTAAAGTTGGTGCACCACCAATGTCTGTCCCTCACTTAGATACACGTTATATTGATGGTAAAAGAGCGTTGTTATTCGGACCGTTTGCCGGATTCTCACCAAGATTTTTGAAAACAGGTTCATTATGGGACTTATTCGCATCGGTGAAACCACACAACTTCTTAACTTTATTAGCTTCTGCTGGAAAGAACTTTTCCTTAGTAAAATACTTGATTCAACAATTAATGTTAACGAAAGAAAAACGAATCGAGGAATTGCGTGAATTTATCCCGAAAGCAAAATCTGAGGATTGGGATATTGTCATTGCTGGTCAACGTGTACAAATTATTAAAGATACAGAAGCTGGTGGAAAAGGAACGTTACAATTTGGTACAGAAGTAATTAGCGCATCTGATGGTTCAATTGCAGCTCTGTTAGGTGCTTCTCCAGGTGCATCAACAGCTGTTCATATTATGCTTCAAGTCATTGAAAAATGTTTCCCACAATATTTAAACGAATGGGAACCAAAAATTAAAGAAATGGTCCCATCTTATGGCGCATCTTTAGTAGATAATTTAGATCTTTTAGAAGAAGTTCAAAAGTTATCAAATGAAGCACTTCGCTTAACTGAGTTTGAAGTGGACAAAGTGAAAGTTGCTGACCAAGGCGATAAACAGCCGGCTTTTAATTAATAGATATATAATTTGGGATTGTTGAGCTGCCTGGGACGTTGTATTCAGGTGGCTCTTTTTTGAGTTTTGTAGTTTGTGAGGTTTAATTTCATGAAAATAGGGCTAGCTTATGGGCTAGCCTTTTGTTTGGAATTGCGGTTTATTCAAAAATATAGCTAATGACATCAAGTGCTTGATCAATTGTTTCTACTGTAACGTTAGCTTTGTTGGAAAGTTCTTTTAACGGATGGATTAAAGATTCAGGTCGAATAATAATTGTTGGTTTATTTAAAGCGATTGCTGTACTTGCATCCATTGCTGTATTCCACTGCTTATATTTTTCACCGAACAATGCGATCACTAAATCTGCTTTATTCATTAATACTTGTGTTCTTAAGTTGTTAATATCAGAAGCTGCTTCGTCTTTGTAAAGTTTCCCTGGCTGTTCCCCTAATATTTCATTACCGATATTATCTGAGCGATCATGGTCTGTTTGTGGACCAACGAAAGTCAGTGGTAAATTTCGCTCTTGAGCTTTTTTCTTTACTTCCTCACGCCAATCATCATGAATCTGTCCAGCTAAATAAACAACTAACTTCATAAATCCCCCTCCATTATTATGTATTCTAAGTTAATCATATTAAACTTTGATGATGATAGCAAAGGAAGGAGTTTCGGGTGGGTGATATACACATATTACTTAATGGTGTAGGATAATAATTAAAAGAAATAAGCTTGAAATGTCTTTCATTACGGTAATGAAGGACATTATCTCAAAAAAAGCTTACTAAGTGTCCTTCATGGGGG
>NZ_JAACYS010000160.1 GCF_009996845.1 Pallidibacillus pasinlerensis
GGTCAGAAAGTTCGTAAGGGTAGTGATCTACGTAAGGTTTAAGCAAAATAGCCACGCTGTTTCCGTAATTCAGTATCGTCTGACGGGAAATAGATACACCATGGACATCCTGCATGATGGCAGCTGTTCTACGGGCTGAAAGCCCATAATTAACATGGTAGGTTAATATCAAACCTAATGTATGTGGCGACGCATAAATCTTAGACAAATCGACTACTGGTAACTCCGGTGATTCCTTAGATAACGGCTTAAAATCAATGTGAAATTGTCTGAAGATGTACCTTAATTTAAAGGCTTGTGGATTCTTTTTAAACTGTTTTTTCTCTTTTGATGACATCCCATTCAGTTTCTTTTGATAATAGGGACAGCCGTTGTTTTTACACTTAAACACGTGAAAGTCTTTTCTTTCTTTGATCTTTTCAAGTGTCTTGGAACAATGAGGACACTTGAGAATCGCCTCTTTTGAAAAACGATTTTTATCACTGAAAAGACAAGAGCACACCTTACATTGATACTGCCCTTTATCTCCATTATTGGCATAAAGATATTCTGATGGAGCACCACACTTTGGACAGATCATGGATTTAGGTACTGAGACTTTCGTG
>NZ_JAACYS010000161.1 GCF_009996845.1 Pallidibacillus pasinlerensis
GTAAAAACTATTTTTAAAAAGGAAGAAGATAATTTATTGTTAAACTTTTAATATTACTGTATACTAAAAACCATCACGTTATAGTTTTGGAGGGAAAATCCATGGGGCAGTGAAGCTGAAAATTGGTGAATTAGCAGAAAAGGCAAATGTAACAAGAAGAACGATTGATTACTATACAAATATCGGTTTGTTACAGGCAGAACGTTCACCCTCAAATTATCGTTATTATGATTACTCAGCAATTGAACGACTAAACTTTATTGAAGAATGTAAACATGCCGGCTTGTCATTAGACGATGTTAAGAAGAAATTGAATGAAAGAGATGCAGAAGAAATAGATGTACTTGATTTGCGATTAAAGATAAAAGGGTTAGAAAAAGAAGTCTCTAATGTAGTAGTTCAACTAGAGAATAAAAATAATATTGAGCTCAAATCATTAAGAAAGAAAATTTCTAATGAAAGTTTATCGCTCATACAAACTTTGCTTTTATTAATCAAAGATTAATAAATCCTTTATCTTCGTAATACTTCTTCACACACTTTAAGTACATTTAAAA
>NZ_JAACYS010000162.1 GCF_009996845.1 Pallidibacillus pasinlerensis
TGTTTTTACATTTAAACACATCAAAGTCTTGTCTCTCTTTGATTTTCTCAAGCGATTTGGAACAATGAGGACATTTAAGAATGGCCTCTTTCAAGAATCGATTTTTATCGCTAAAAAGACAGGTACACACTTTACATCGATACTGTCCTTTAGCTCCATTATTGGCATACAAATAATCCGATGGAGCACCACACTTAGGACAGATGAGCGATTTAGGTACCGAAATTTTTGTGTTCTTATGCCTTCGAACTGGATTAAGAGGTTTTCCATGTTTCGCTAGAAATTCAGTGCGAAGAACTTGATAATCAAGTTTTTCTGGTACTTCAATGATTGGAAGTTCATCCACCTGAAGTTTTCGATAAGGTTTATTGACTGGCTGTTCAGGTGGTTTATCAAACATACTTTTACCTATTAAAAGTGTTTGTAAAGTTTTAATTACCTGATCTTGGTACTTGATAAATTCGAATAAATAGGTTAATAATTGAGGGTACAGACTTGTTCACTCCAATCTTGGTAGTTGTGTGTGTG
>NZ_JAACYS010000163.1 GCF_009996845.1 Pallidibacillus pasinlerensis
ATTTCCTGAAGCTATACAGTGACAGTTCGGACACTTATCAAAAATAGGGAAGTTGTTCATTTTTCCCCTTTTTGCATATTCCTCAAGACTAATACCAAAATCATGTAAAATAATCATAAAAAATACTCCCCCGTTCCAATATGCAAAAAAATTAGCACATTTTCCCGGCAGAGTACATACCTAAATCCGGAAGAATTTGAAAATTCTATAACAAATTTAGAGGATATAATATGGAAATTTACAACACTTCTTCTAACTTATTCATACTGTTTCTGTTCATAGAAGCTCTCTATTAACAATTCTTCTAACTTATTCATACTATTTCTGTTTATAGAGGCTCTCTATTAACACTTCTTCTAACTTATTCATGCAATTTCTGTTCATAGAAGCTCTCTATTAACACTTCTTCTAACTTATTCATACTGTTTCTGTTCATAGAAGCTCTCTATTAACAATTCTTCTAACTTATTCATACTATTTCTGTTCATAGAAGCTCTCTATT
>NZ_JAACYS010000164.1 GCF_009996845.1 Pallidibacillus pasinlerensis
GAAAAGTAGAAAATACAGATCTTTTATGTTAACAAAAAAAAAACGCATAAAAATGTTATCTAACCAACATTTTTATGCGTTTACTTTTTTTATAAAAGTTACGTCCCGGGCGAGATTTGAACTCACGACCTACAGCTTAGGAGGCTGTTGCTCTATCCAGCTGAGCTACCGGGACATGATATTAAATTGTTATATTGTTTACCTCATTAACATTGTAGCTTTTGTCGTTCCAATCTTAGTTTGATTATTCAAGATGCGGCTCGATTGGTACGCTGATGCTATTTCTTAGAAGCTTTCTCGGACGTGCTCTATCCTGCTAACCTACATAGTCATGTTAAAAATAACCAATGTAATTTTATCACAGCTTTCATTCTCCCACAATATTGATTAAATTATTGTTTGAGTCAAGTATTTATAGGCAGTTTTTTTCACACCTTACATTTGAAAGCGGATTCAAACTCTTAGGATACTCTCTTGGTAAGAATTTTGCCTTTTTTAAA
>NZ_JAACYS010000165.1 GCF_009996845.1 Pallidibacillus pasinlerensis
AATACCGGTACCATCGCAAAGGATATTGAAATCCAGGGACCTAACTTTATCGACGGCAATAAATCAATTATACGCCAAAATCGCTGTTTCAATTAATGGTTGTAATTTAGTTGTACGCATAATAAACCTCCTATGAATTTTTTACCAAACGTTTTCCATAGGAGCTTAGAAAAGAAAAATAGACAAAATAAGCCTATCCTTCTATTCCTCCACAATCCCTACGCCAGTATTAACTGAACAGGTTCAAAGGGTCTGAATAAAAAGCTTTATACTATACTTTTTATTCACTCTCAGCCTAAGCTCCCCCTGTGGAAACGTTGATTGAATTTTTCAAAGTACATTATAAGCGATATATTCAAATAATGAAAGTTTTATGATTTTCATATTTACTAAAGTAGTATGATAATTGAATAAAACTTTTTCGGTTTTAGTTTTTTAAGTAGCAAATAGA
>NZ_JAACYS010000166.1 GCF_009996845.1 Pallidibacillus pasinlerensis
GGCGGATAGATGGTGTGAAAGTGCATGTACTTACCCGGGGAGGTCTGGCGGATAGGTGAAGTACTCTTCATAACCTACTTAGTGATAAGTAGCTGAACCGTCAGAAGTCAGCAGAGGTCATAGTATTAGTTGGTCTAGAACAACTAAGAAGGACCGAACAATTATGAGAGAATAGCCCTTGGCATTCAGTGAGTCATGATGAAGACAGAAAACGTAGTACCTCACTTGAGGGAGGAAGCGGTGAATCCCGTGGGAGACCTCTTGGAGGGTGGAGTGACCACTGGCATAAAGAGAACAGCTATTCACGGAAGTTATATAAAGACTTGCGTTAATCATCTTAATTAAACCACCGTATACGGAACCGTACGTACGGTGGTGTGGTAGGACGGAAGTTAATCGCTCCCTCCTACTCGATTAAAAAAACCTGCTCAGTGTTCATTTTAC
>NZ_JAACYS010000167.1 GCF_009996845.1 Pallidibacillus pasinlerensis
TCCTCTATAGCTAATCTGACTACTTCTTCATCAATCTGTTCTTTTTTTAATTGGAACCCAAATAACAGGCTATTTATCGTTATTTTATTAATCACTCTTGGCCAACCTTGAGAACGTAACGCAATGGCTTCTAGTGCGGATTCAGTAAATATTGGCATTTTTGCACCAGCGATTTTTAGATGGTGATTGATATATGAAACAATCTCTTCTTTCGCTAAGGGTTGAATCTCATATTTCATTATCAACCTTTGTGACAACGGGCGATGATGATTCATTGTTAAACGTGTCTTTAAATGTGGTAATCCTGCTAAAATCAAGATAAACGGATTGGTGGAATCCATTTGAAAATTAAACAATAAGGCGATATCCTGTAAAAATGCATCCTTTGCTAAATGCATTTCATCTAAGATAAATACAGGTGTT
>NZ_JAACYS010000168.1 GCF_009996845.1 Pallidibacillus pasinlerensis
TGTAAACGAGCACATTATTTCAGCTCGCCATTTTCACTTTAATTCGGCAATAAATCTGAAATAATGTGCTTATTTTTTCAATTTATTTCGGAATATGCAAAAATCCGTTCAAAGTATTCCATCTATTCATTTCAAAAGGATACCCCTAAAAAGGGGCATCTACACGTATATAATCATGGATATTTATTCGAACTTTATAAATCTCATTAGGATGGGGGACAAACCTTATTTCTTGATCCAAAGTTACAAACCACTCCCTATCTTTTTCAAGAACTGCTTTAAAATATCTATTTTGAATTCTAAGTTCGAAATTGTATCCTTGATCAATCCAATAGGCCTGCTGGCCTACCCACACACGCCATTCCATTTCATTGTGATTATAAACTAGAATTCCTCTTTTCATAATCCAATA
>NZ_JAACYS010000169.1 GCF_009996845.1 Pallidibacillus pasinlerensis
TGAACAAAATCTAGATTTTGTTCTGCGATGTACTGCTTACGTAGTATTACATCTGCGCAGCGAAGTGTCGCTAGGAGCCGAAGCTAGAGTAACGGAACACGTCTTTTGATGTGACAAACGCTTTGTCTTGTCAGTTTTGAGGGTTCAAAACAACCCGAAAGAATATGGGCCTGTAGCTCAGCTGGTTAGAGCGCACGCCTGATAAGCGTGAGGTCGGTGGTTCGAGTCCACTCAGGCCCACCATATTTCATTTGGGGTCTTAGCTCAGCTGGGAGAGCGCCTGCTTTGCACGCAGGAGGTCAGCGGTTCGATCCCGCTAGGCTCCACCAATCGTTCTTTGAAAACTAGATAACGAAATAAGGCTAAAAGAAAAGCTGAGGCGACTGTCCAG
>NZ_JAACYS010000017.1 GCF_009996845.1 Pallidibacillus pasinlerensis
TCAGAAAAGCATATGGTTATAGTAAACAAGCCTGAAAGGAGGGATTATATGAATCATTTTGTTGTTATTAATAGTAAAAGTTTTGGGAGGTTACTCATGATCAGCATCTTTGTAGCTTCTGCATTTATTTGGTTTAATTTTCAAACTAAAGTTACACCTGCTTTTAATGAAGAGGAACAAGTCAGAGAAATTCATATGGTAACTGGAGAATTTTCTACAGAGACAGATGAAGGGAAAGAAATTGAAGCGTACCGATTTGATCCTGGAACGATTTTCTTACAGAAAGGAGAAAAAGTAAATTTAAAAATCTTTGGTGTGAATGGAGATGAACATGCTTTCACTATCGAAGGCACAGATATTAAAGGGAAAATCCAAAAAGGAAAAGAGACTGTTATCCCTTTACAATTTGACAAGCCTGGAACATACAGGCTGATTTGTATTACCCATAAAGATATTGAAAATAATGGTCCAATGATTGCTTATATCGTTGTAAAGTAGCCATATGTAATAAATTAAAACTGACCCAGCTAATTTAGGAAAAATTTATAGTTGGGTCAGAAAAACTTTTAATCAATAAAATATTAGAATATCTACGATTTGTCAATTAGATTATCAACGGTACCATCCATAAAATTATTTAAAAATTGTTCATACGTTTCATCTAATCCCTGTTGTACTTCATCTTTGTTTTCATTTGCTTTCATGCTCGGTTCATAATGCAGTCCTGCCAATTTTTTGGAATCAAAACGACTCACTTTGCTCACTCCTTTACATGTTTACCATATTTTCTCTTTTTGGTAATTAAATTATGTGAGCGATATTTTGGAAATTGTTGTACAAAGGGAGAAAGTTAGTATAAACCGTTTAACACCTTTCCAAGTACATCTGATAATTGACTTGCTACAATAGTTCGTTCATTTTCAATTTTTATTAATTCATCTGCACAAAGTCCATGTAAGTAAACTGCATTGACCACTGCTGCTTTAATATCTTGTTCAGTACAAATTAACGCTAAAATCATACCTGTCAATGTGTCCCCTAATCACCTTTTGCTAATCCTGCATTTCCTGTTGGGTTAATTATTCCTTCTCTTTGTAAATGTACATTTATATCACCTATTATTGAAAAAATGTTTAAAGTTTTATTATTATGAATCGGAATTTTATTATAAAAAAAAATCCCTGACTAAATCAGAGATTTTACATAATGACGCTTATACTTCTTGAAAATATTCTTTGTAATATCCACCAATTTTTCCTGTATTATCAATTACAAAAATAAATACTTCCGTTTCGTTTTTCACGTCATAAATTTTTCCTTCGGTCAACACATTGTTTACCATATATTTCTTTGCATTTGTATGTACACATTTAACTTTTTTTATTGTTTCACGTTCTGTCCAATCTTTATGAATCACATTTATCACCTACTTTTTATCATTATAAAAATGATAAGGTATGAAAGCAATTATTTTTACTTTTCTTTTATCCCAATAAGTTCATTTTTTATAGATTTTTTCATCATCGAAGGGTTCCATTTTGGTTCTGAAACTAGTTCTACTGTTACGGATTTTATCCCATCAACAGAAGCCACAGCAAATTCAACACCAGACTTTAACCAATCTTGAATTTGTACACTTTCTGAAATACATGTCATCGTTATTTTAACGTTATATTGTTCATCCACATGTAGTTGGTAAATATAGCCTAAATCCACTATACTAACACCAAACTCTGGATCAAATACAAATTTCAATTCTTCATAAATCTTGTCCTCTATTGTCACTTGGAAAAACCTCCATCAATTTATACACCTTTTATACATTATAAAGGATTTTCAAAAGAATTTTAACGAAAACTTTAACAAAAATATGGACTTTCGAAAAAGATTTATCTTAATTCTTAACGTTAAATTATTGACCATACTTACTATTTATTCTAGTTATTATCTACAAGTTTTTCCACCAATTTTATTTTGATTATAACCTAATAATAAACATATAAACATAATGAATGGAGAATTAATAAATGGAAGCTACTGGAACTTTGTGGGAAAAATATGAGTCTGAAGAGGATAAGAAAAAAAAGAAGAAGGATAAAGAGATAGAAGAAAAACGTTGGGCGATTTTTTCTATTGCCTCTATCCCACTTGTTATGACTTTAGGTAATTCGATGTTAATTCCTGTTTTGCCAACAATCGAAGCAAAACTTAACATATCGCCTTTTCAATCCAGTTTAATTATTACGGTATATTCAGTTGTAGCTATAATTTTAATCCCAATTGCAGGTTATTTATCGGATAAATGGAGTAGAAAAAAAGTAATCATTCCTAGCCTTATCATTACAGCAATTGGTGGTTCAATTTGTGCAATCGCTGCATGGTTTTTACAAAGCTATTGGTTAATTCTAGTAGGAAGAATCCTTCAAGGAATTGGAGCTGCTGGGGCTTTTCCGATTGTGTTACCCCTTGTTGGTGACATGTTTCGAAAACCTGAAAATGTTACTACTTCCCTTGGTATAGTTGAAACTGCAAATACACTTGGTAAAGTTTTGAGTCCTATCATAGGGGCTTTTTTAGCGAGTATTGTTTGGTACTTACCGTTTGTTTCTATTCCTGTGTTTTGTATTGTTTCGATAATCTTGTTAATAATTTTAGTAAAAAGTCCAAAAGTAGAAAAGCCGCCGAGTTTTAAAGTGTTTTTAGATAAGACGAAAAAAGCGTATAAATATAATAATAGGTGGCTAAATGCTGTCTTTTTAATTGGTGGCATACTCATGTTTATTTTATTCGGCGTATTGTTTTTCTTGTCCTCTCGACTAGAGTCTGAATATGGAATTGATGGGATAAAAAAAGGGTTAATTTTAGCTATTCCTCTCGGCTCTTTATGTATAGCATCATTTATAGCAGGAAAAATGTTAAAAGATAGTAAAAAAGTGATGAAACGAGTTACTTTTATCGGTTTATTTCTTATAGCTAGTAGTATTTTAGCCATAAGTTTTTTCAATAGCCTTTGGATAAATATCGGATTGTTTGTCGTTGCTGGAATTGGCATTGGAATTGGACTTCCGTGTCTTGATGCCTTAATTACAGAAGGAATAGAGGAGGAAACACGTGGAACAATTTCATCTTTTTATAGTTCGATGCGATTTATCGGTGTAGCGTCTGGACCACCTGTTATAGCAATTTTAATGAATTACGATGTAAAATGGATTTTTTACATATTAACGGCTTTAACGATTATTTGTATCTTGATTTGTTTGATTGGAATACGTCCAGAAAAGGACTTTAATTGAAAAATTCCCCCTTCAGTAAACATCATGGATCATAAATTTGTTTACAAAGGGGGAGAACATGAATTATTAATTGACAAACTGTACAGGTTCCAGCGACTCATCGATTGCTAGCATTTCATAATTATTATTTTGCAAATACTTGAGTAATTTTTCTAAATGTTTTACCGTAGTTTCTTTATCATGCATTAAAATAATCATCGGTTCATCTTTGTCAAACGCCTCTAACTGATTAATTGTATGTTTTACGAAATATCCATCTGTATATTTCCAATCCATACTGTCAATATTCCAATCCCACATAATGAATCCGTGATTTTCAACAGCTTGCACATATTCAGGTTTCATGTGGGGTACAGAACCGTAAGGGACACGCATTAAATTACTTTCTACACCGGTTATTTCTTCTAATGAATTTTTCGCCATTGTCATTTCATTTACTACGGTTTTACTAGATTTATAAAATTTGTTTTTATTATGGGTTACACTGTGGACTCCAACAGAATGCCCTTGTTTAATCATTTCTTCAATGGCATCAGGATAACTCCACATATAAGGCTCTAACATAAAGAATGTTGCCTTAGCATTATATTGATCTAGTAAATTTAAAATATCCATTGTTATATTTTGAGGTCCATCATCAAATGTTAAATAAACTACTTTTTTACCATTCTTATTTTGTTCATTCTGAACGGGTTTATCCTGCTCTTGTTCTACTTCTTTTTTATTACCTTGTTTGTCTTCTGTCTGTTTAATATTATCATTCTCTTCTTGCTCATCATTTTCAGGTATGGATTCGGAACTGCTTTCTTCCAGTTCATCGGATGTTGATGTGTTAGAAGTTAATACAGATTGTTCCGGTAGTTCATCACTTTCTTCCTTTGCCAGATCTTTAAAACCATCAAAAACAAAGATGGAACAAATCCCAACCGTCAAGAGAATGACACAAAGAAATACTCCAAGCTCTTTAATATATTTTTTTCTTCTTTCATTTTTTTTATTTCTCGACTGTCTCATGATACCCCCCACATTCTTTTATAATAATAGCCTAATAATTATTATTAAAAGTTACTTATTTTACAATAAAAATATATATCATGTTACTAAATTATGTATCTACAATAATTGTAACAGAATTGTAACAAAAAACATAGGGATTATTTGATTTTTTATATGTATTTTATGAAGCAATTAAAAAAGGATGTCCTCGAGACATCCTAATGTTGTGCACGAAATAATGAGGTCAATTTGAATGTTCATACTTAGTATAATGTCAAAATTAGACATTTTCAATGGGAATTTTCACCAAGTTGGAAGTGTATAAACCTCATAGAATGAAAGCTTGGTTTTGGTAATATAATGTACAAGCTATAGTATTATTGGAGGGAGTTTTATTGAATATTTTTGTTAGTTACATATTATTAGGATTATCACTTGCGGCACCTATTGGTCCAATTAATTTCGCACAATTAGACAAGGGAATTAAAAATGGCTTTCTCCATTCATGGTTTGTAGGTTTAGGGGCAAGACGTTCGAACCAAGTAACACCAACTAAAACAATAATAATGCCTAAAACAGTGTATATGGAAGCAAAAATCCATAATGGAACCTTTGGAAACCAAAATTTTGTAAAAAGTGAGATACCAATCATTTGACTACCCATAATTAACATTTCAGAATTCCAATAAACCCATCCACTAGAAAATCCTGCCCATTTACCAAAGGCTTTTTCGGAATAATGGCTAAAAGAACCAGATTGAGGATCCTGGGCTGTCAATCGACTTAAAACATCATAAACAATGTATGTACCGAGGGCTGCCAATAAAAATGTAATGATTACACCTGGTCCAGCAGCTTTATTGCGATATTCGAACCAAGGAAAAAACCTGTTCCTATAATAAACCCAGTACCTAATATTGATAATTGCCACCACTTTAATTTTTTTGTATCTTTAGACATAAACTATCCTCCTGAGGTTACTATGAAACAAATTTATCAACGGTTTTATTGTTCCCTTAAAGCAATTATTAAATATACAAATGTTTGACAGCCATTAGGAAAAATAAAAGAAGGCTGTACACGATACATCTTCTTAACATAATTTGGAAAGATTGTTTCGTATAGAGCCTTCTTAATATATTCTTTAGTGGTTAATTTATACAACTAAAGAATTATAATTTTTGTACATTAACGGCTTGTGGTCCGCGCTGACCTTCTTCTATATCAAAGCTCACACTTTGACCTTCTTCTAGTGTTTTGAAGCCTTCTCCTTGAATTGCTGAATAATGTACAAATACATCTGATCCATCCTCTTGTTGAATGAATCCAAATCCTTTCTCTGCATTAAACCATTTTACTGTTCCTGTTGCCATTTAAATCCTCCTAGATTAAATAAAATCTGGAACATTTCGTTCCATACATTTATTAGTATAGTGAAAAATATAAAATCTAAACGTGCAAATTTAGGAAAATCAGTTATTTAATATATTATTTGTGATTTTGTTTATTTTTTTTCAAAAATATAACAAAAATAAATAAGCTATTCAATAAAGGTTAGCTCTATATAGTTTAATTTGTTATTATATTTTTTCTACATTAGCTGCTTGAGGTCCACGGTTACCTTCAACGATTTCGAAAGAAACTGCTTGACCTTCTTCTAATGTTTTGAAACCTTCGCCATTAATAGCTGTATAATGAACGAATACGTCGTTTCCTTCCTCAATTTCAATAAATCCATACCCTTTTTCAGCGTTAAACCATTTTACTTTACCTTGATTCATCTTTATAAATCCTCCTAAAAAATATTTACATAAATACAAATTCTTAATAAAAAAATCGCAACCACTTCGTAGGACGAGCGCCTACATTAAGCAGTTGCACTTCTGTTCCTATTTTTAAAGAATTATGTATTTGAGTTCATTATAGTAAAACGCTTTCAACTAGTCAATAGTTAATTTTGAATTATTATAAATAAAAAAGACTTACCACAACTGGCAAGTCAATCAGTTTTACGCCTGTTTTTTTACCTTTACTTTCCGTTTTATAGTACGTTTTGCATTTTCTGTATCGGCCTGTTTTTCAGGCTTAGTACGGTCAATAGAAGCTTGTAAAGCTGTCATTAAATCTAATACACTCTCTCGTTTTTCTTGTTTTCCTTGGACAACGACTTGTTCTCCTGCGCGTTTAATCTCAATTAGTTGTAAAAGCTTTTCTCGATATTCATCATGATAATTTTCCGGATTAAATTCAGACGTTAGTTGATCAATTAATAAAATTGCTGTCTCCAATTCTTTATCAGTAATTTGCTCATTAGTTGGTACATTAGGAACATCACTTACATTTCTCACTTCGTCCGGATAGTGGATTGTTTCCATTACTAATGTGTTATTATAAACTCGAATACAAGCCAACTGCTCCTTTGAACGAATCATGATTTTGGCGATGCCGACTTTCCCCGTCTCCTCCAATGCTTTTCTTAATAATGAATATGCTTTCGTCCCACCATCATTCGGTGATAAGTAATAGCTCCTATTAAAATAAATGGGATCAATATCGTTAATTTTTACAAAGTCAATAATTTCAACTGCTTTATCATCCAATTGTTTTTCTAAACTTTTCAATTCATCATTTTCTATAATGACAAATTTATCTTTCGTATATTCATATCCTTTAACAATATCCTCGTTGGCAACTTCTTCTTCACAATTCGGGCAAACTTTTTCATATTTAATTGGTGTGTGACATTTTTTGTGTAAACTTCGAAATTTAACATCTTTACTTTCTGTAGCTGCATGTAATTTTATTGGTATATTAACTAGACCAAAGCTTATACTCCCTTTCCACATCGTATGCATTATTATCATTCCTTTCTTATTTTTACTATGAAGTATAAAAAACATCTCATACGTATCGAAATTTGGTAATTTCTTTTTCAATAAGGAAATGAATATGTGACAAACTAATATTAGGTGATTAAAAATGAAAACAATGTTACCAACCCTTTCCTTTGAAATTCCGAAGGGTGATGAATGGGTTTATGAGACGAAATATGACGGTTTTCGTGCTTTTCTTATTATGAATAAAAATGAATTCCGTTTTATAAGTCGGAATGGAAAAAGCTTGTTAAAACAGTTCCCTGAGGCCAAAATTTTTTACGAACAAAATAAAGAAAAAATCGAACCATATTTTCCCCTCATACTCGACGGGGAATTAACGATACTTGCCAATCCGTATAACAGTAACTTTTTTGCCATGCAAAAACGTGGACGTTTACAGTCAGAAACAAAGATTAAGGAAGCGATGAAGAAAACTCCTGCCACATATTTGGTTTTTGATTTATTACAACTAAAAGGAAAAGAGCTTAAAAAGTATCCGTTATTTGAAAGAAAACAATTGTTAAAATCATTTTTTGACGAAATACAACTACCACTACTACCCGATGAAACAAATCCAACCTTTTGGCAATATGTACCGTATTTCACTAATTTTGGTAAATTGTGGAATAAAATTAAACAATTTGACGGTGAAGGTGTAATCGCAAAAAAAATTTCAAGTAAATGGGAACAAGGAAAACGGACGAATAATTGGATTAAATATAAAAACTGGAAAAAAGTCCGTTGTTTTATTACGAAATACGATCGAGCGAACGGTTATTTTCATGTAGCCGTATTTAAAAATATGGAGATTTTTCCAATTGGACTTTTTAAACACGGGTTAAGCCAAGAGGAACATAATGTATTAGTTCGCATTATGGAGCAAAATGCGAGCGAGGTAAATGCGCAAATGATTTCGATGAAACCAGCTATATGTGTAGAGTTGTTTTATTTACAATATTATGAGGATACTTTACGAGAACCTTTCTTCTCAAAATTTTTAATCGGTGAAAAACCTGAAAATTGTACATATGAAAAAATGTTTGAAATCCAACCTAGAATTGAAATTGAAATTACCCATCCAAATAAACCTTTATATGAGAAAATAGATATTACAAAACAGGATTATATCTCTTATTTGAAACAAATTTATCCCTTTATGTCTCCTTTTTTAGCTAATCGACTTTTAACCGTTATTCGCTACCCTCACGGCATATTTGGTGAACCGTTTTTTCAAAAAAACTGCCCAGATTATGCACCTGAATATGTCGAAACGTATAAACATGATAGTATTAATTATATCGTGTGTAATAATATTGAGACTTTTCTTTGGTTAGGTAATCAATTGGCTATTGAATTTCATATACCTTTTCAAACAATAGACAAAAAACATCCTACAGAAATTGTCATTGATTTAGATCCACCAAGTAATAAAGAATTTTCTTGGGCGATTGAAGCAGCCACTTATATTAAAGAGGAATTTGTAGAAAAGTTAGGATTAACAAGTTTTGTAAAAGTTTCCGGTAACCGTGGTTTACAAATTTATTTTCCAGTATCAGGTAACCTCATCACATGGGAAGATGCCCATCTTTTTACTGAGTTTGTAGCGAAATTTCTTATCGCTAAAAACGAAAATCACTTTACAATTGAACGAATGAAGAAAAAACGAGGAAACCGACTATATGTCGATTATATTCAACATGGAAGAGGAAAAACAATTATCGCCCCCTTCTCTGTCCGTGGGAATGCAAATGCCGGGGTAGCTGCCCCACTATTTTGGGAAGAACTTTCAAAAATAAAAACTGCAGATAGTATTTCCATTTATAAAATGATGGAGAGAATAAAAAATAAAGGCAATCCCTTTGCCAATTTTTTTCAAACTGTTAATGATGAACCATTACAAAGTATTATCCAGTTTTTAAAAAACAAACATAAATTATAAATTCAAACAAGGGACCGTTTTTTTACAGTCCCTTAATTTATTGTAATTTGTTCAGTTCTTCTTTCATAAATTTTTCATCCATCGGTCCGAAAAATTTTGCTCGAATTATTCCCTCCGAATCTAGAAAATAACTTGTAGGCAATCCATAAATTTCGTATAGTTTCATAACTTCCCCTTTTGTATCTAATGGAACGGGGAATGTAAGTCCATATTGTTTTACAAACTGTGTTGCCGATTCTATCGTTTCCTTGCCAATCGTCATATTTACTGCAACTATTTCCACATCTTGTCCCATTAATTCATTATATACTTTTTGCATTGCTGGCATTTCCTCTTCACAAGGTCCACACCAAGATGCCCAAAAGTTTAATAATACCTTTTTCCCCTTTAGTTCACTAAGTGTAATGGTGTTCCCATTATGCGTATTTAATGTAAAATCTGGTGCCATTTTTCCAATTTGTAAGCCGACATCATCGGCCATTGCCACTGCTTCTTGATATTCTCCACTGTTTTCTAATGTTAATTGGTCTTCTTTTTCCTTAATACCAGCTACAAGATCTTGAATAAATAGAAAGTCAACAACTACTAGTGTAATTAATATTGCAACTATTCCAGCAACAACCTTTTTCATCATATACAATTTTCACCCTCAAATATATGCCATACTGTAATTATACATAAAATACGTGAATATTCTAAATAGAAAACCTTTTACGAATGCACCATATTATATTATTTCCAGTAAATCATCAATAAAACCATCAGTATGACATCTTTTTCCAACTCATTTACCCGCTCTAGAAAACATATTATAGGCGTGTTTAAGCGAAATCTATTCGTTAGTTGAACTGGAAGCCATCCCTTTTTTACAGTAGCAATACAATTTGACCCTAGAAAAATATTAATTTCATGAAATAACTCTTTTGAAAATGTAATTGTTTTGTTTTCAAAGAGGATTTTTCCACGGATTTTATTTTTTTCTTTTATAAGGTAAGCAAAAATATTAAATTCATCAATTTTAAAATATACCGTATTCTTCTTTATTTTTAATTTAATTTTCAACTGCTGTTGTCCCCTAAAGTAATACGTTAAATACCACCCTTTCCATGTTAAATGGATTTTACCTATATTTTGAGCGTAACCATTCGGTTGAAAAAAATAAACATTACTTTGGTCTTGTTCTATCAAATAAACTTCCGGCAAATCTTTTACGTCATATTTCAACTGTGCGATTTGAATAATCATTCGATTCGATTTTCGTAAATAATATAAATGGAGAAAATAATAAAAAATACTTAAAAACATTAATAAATAGATTGCAAGTTCTAGTTTTTGTTTCGTTAAAAAAATATATAAAAAAATATAAGCTAAAATCGTAAAATAAATACCAATAGTTAAACTTTGCTTTCCCAATAAGTAGTAAAATTGTTTAATCGACATTTGCTTTCCCCTTTTTCATAGAAACTCTATTATAAACCTGTATATTAATAGATATTCAATTCTTTCATAATCATGATAGAAAGAAATAAGTTTAATATATTTCTAACATAAAAGCTTATGAAAAGGATGGTAAAATGCACGTTTACTCATTGGTGAATTTTGTCAAAAAATGTATGATAAATTTACAAAAAAAGACTTTATTTTTATGTTATTTTTTTGTATGATACGTAAGTAAAGTCATTATAAAACTATACAAAACAGGGAAGGCAAATGGTGCGCCACCAGCATTAGCTGGTTCTAGTGGGTTCGATTCCCACCCCGAAATTTTTTAGCTTCATATAAAAAATTTCGAGGGTGGGAACGACAGAAGTACGCTAAACTCCCACCCTCGTTCGGAGGGATGGAAATGTATTTAAAAAAGCGTAACCTAAGTGACTGTAATCAACTATATCCACTAATTATACATCCAGACGTCTTCCCTTTCGTTCGGGAAAAACCAAATTCCTATGAGGAGTATTTGTTTTTAACAAAAAAAGTGATGGAAGATGAAGAAAATGGTCTATTAATTTCAAGAACCATTTTAGATGAGTGGGAAACACCAATTGGCGTCATAACGCTTTATGATATGAATAATGGCACTGGATTCCTAGGTACTTGGTTAGGCAAACCATACCATGGTAAAGGATATAATCGGATTGCGAAGGAAGCTTTTTTTCAAGAATTATTTTTTGAAAAAGGCGTTGAAAGTATTTTTTTACGAGTGCGACTTGAAAACATCCGATCTCAAAAGGCACTAGAAAAAATTCCGTATGTCTTATTTGCTAACGAGACAAGACCGCATATTTTAGAGCAAATTAACACAAATCCGAAAAATTATTTATATAACTTGTATGAAATCTCAAAGGATTCCTTTACAATGTATTATAAAACGCATATTCAAAATGAAGAAACTATCCAACAATTAGAAGCATAACTTTAAACGTCCGTTAGCGGGCGTTTTTTATTTTCTATAAATAATTTCGTTTTTTCTTCAAAACTTCAACATAAACAGAACGATTATTTATCACGACAAGAAAAGTTAGGCATATGATGGATAGACAAAACATTTTATTGTACTTATATTCTCTCCCCCTTTTACCCAGTCCTCCAGTAAGAAGGTGATTCCATGTTTCCTTGGAATTTTTTTAATATGAATCGTAAAAGCAAGGATTTTTTTGACAGAATGGACGAAGACAGTTTTCAAGATATGTTAGAAAAATGGATGAAACAAGCATTTCCTAGTATTCTCGAGGAACAGAATCAAAAAAAAGAAAAAGAAACTACTAGTAAGGCATTGAATGAAACTGTTTTTGAAACCCATGAATATATTTATATCCGTATACCTGTTCAAGATAAAGAAATAATTAGCAACATTAAAATATACTATAGTTTAAATAAATGTATGATAAAGGGTGTTCAAGATAATGACCAACCTTATACAATCATTTTGCCATCAACAGTAAAAAAGAAAGGTGCTCAAGCCATTTATCGAGATCTAGTGTTAGAAATAAAAATACCAAAATATAGTGATTGGCAATTTAGTGAAATTGATGTGGACACAGAAGAGCAAAACTGAATTAAATTTTTGTCTTGGTATATATTTTTAATCTTCGGAAAAAAATAAGGTAAATGATATTCATTTCAGGAAGGTGAAAAATATATGCCAACTCCATATCGTTGTCCAAACTGTAGAACAAATAAAACGAGGTTCAATTTTATTAGACAAGTTCCAGAATCAGTAAAAGTAGATTCAGTAACAGGAGAAGTTTTAGAAACATATGATAATGCGCAGTTAGATCCGTTTCATTTACCATATAGAGGACCTGAAATAAAAATTCAATGTGCTGTATGTGGACTTGTAGAGGACGAAAAAATGTTTGCAAAGTTCGGTGAATCATCTGTATAGAATTGTAATTATATGGCTTTCCAGAATATTGTATTAGCTGGAAAGTCTTATTTTTTATTGTTAAGGCCAGATTGCACGTTTATAACGATGGAAATACGTGAATTGTCTATTTAAGGCATTATATTAGACATTTCTGGTGAATTAAGTGTGCAAAATGTCCATTAGGTGCACTATATTGGACAATTTGCTTTAGAAATTCAAACAAAATGTCCAATATAGCGTCAACTAAAAGACAACGAGTATTTATTTTATTTGTTCAAGTAGGATTTCAACCGCTTTTTGAATTTGTGGGTCTTCCTCTTCTAATTTATTACTTAAGGATTCCATAATTTTTGTTGTCGTTTCTCCAGTTACGATTCCAGTTTGTTCTAAATCATGGTCTTGTTGGAACCTTTGAACGGCATTTGTTGTTTCTACATCAAATAGACCATCAACTTCACCTGGATTATATTCAAGAACATTTAGCATTTCTTCAATAATCGATACTTCATCCGACATCATTGGCTCTTTTAACTCTAATTCAGGACTTACATAAGGTAACTTCGCATATTCCGGTAGTTCGACTACGTAATCTGGTGTTATTCCCTTTTCATGAATCCAATTGCCATTCGGTGTTAACCAACGAGCTGTTGTAATTTTTAAACTTGAACCGTCGGAAAAGCTTGCAGCTGTTTGTGCTGTACCTTTTCCATATGTTTTGACACCGACAATGGGTACATTTGCAGATTCTTTTAATGCACCTGCCAAAATCTCAGATGCACTTGCACTTCCATCATCAACTACAGCAACTAATGGGATGTCAAAAGGCTCCTTTTGATTAGACAGCTGACGTTGTTTCGTGCCATCTTTATATTCCATTTGATAAATAATTTTCCCTTTTGGTACAAATAAACTCGTTATATCAATTGCCTGATTAAGTAACCCACCAGGATTTTGTCTTACATCTATGATTAGACCTTTCATTCCTTCTGATTTTAACTCATCAATGGCTTTTACGAGTTCATCGTATGTACGATCTGAGAAAGATGTAATCTGAATTTTTCCGATTGAATTATCTAACATTTCATAATAAACCGTTTCAATCGGGATTACATCGCGAACAATTTTTACTTCAATCGGTTCTTTTACTCCCGGTCGCGAAATTGTAAGAACAACTTCTGTTCCTTTTTCTCCACGAATTAGTAGTACTGCTTCAGAGGAGCTCATACCTTGAATATTTTGTCCATCGACCTCAATTATAGCATCGTTTGCCCGTAGCCCTACTTTTTCTGCTGGAGAACCTTTAATTGGTGCTACAATAACAATATTCCCATCACGTTCTTCTATTGTTGCGCCAATTCCTTCAAAGGACGAAGAAATTTGTTCGTTAAAACTTTCCGTCTCTTCAGCTGTCATATAGTCACTATATGGATCACCGATGGCATCTACCATTCCATTAATAGCACCTTCAATGAGCAGGTCTTCTTCAATATCATCTACATAATTTTCTTTTATCGTTTGATATGTTTCAAACAGTTTCTCAAATTCTTCATAGTCTCTTATTATACCGTCCGCTAATAGTCCATTATTTATATTATGAACGTTAATTTTATTATTTGGATCTACAACTTTATCGTCGCCAAATGATAAAACAAAAACTGTAATCCCAGCGGTAATAAAAACAGATAAGAACAAAATCATGATGAATTGAAACTTTTTCAATTTCATATATTTTTTATCTGTTTCTGTCCCTTGTTTTTCTTGATTCATAGAATTTTTTGAATCATTATCATTAAAATTTTTCACAACTTCACCTCTTTCGCAACAGTTGAGGGATTATTTATAAAATACCATGTTTTGCTAAAACTGACTAGTAATGTCTGTTTTTAGCAGACTCCCCACCGCTAAACTTCTGTTGCAGCTTCAAAAAATTCTTCTAAAGTCCAATCATTTTCATAAATAATTTCAGCTGCATCTTTCCCAACATAACGGAAATGCCATGGTTCAAATGTGTAACCTGTAATATGTTCTTTCCCTTTTGGGTAACGTAAAATAAATCCAAATTTGTGAGCGTTATCAGCTAACCATTGACCTTCAGGAGTATCCGCAAATTGTTCTACCAATTCGCAACCAACACTTTGTGATGATATATCCATCGTCAGACCCGTTTGATGTTCACTTGTGCCAGGTACGGCAACAACTTGTGCGGCTTGCTCTTCATCCCCAACTTGATTTACTTTGTTCTGGAAAATTTGTTTTTGTCTATCATAAGAACGATAACCAGAAACTGCAAATAAATAAATTCCTTCTAACTCCGCTTGGGTAAACATTTCTTCTAAAGCTTCAGCCGCTTCTTTTCTCATATAAGCTTTCTCAATATCTGGTGTTACTGTAAAAGAAAAACGGACATCTGGAATAACTAGATCAGACGGCTCATAATCCTCTGGCAATAAAGCAGATTCTTTATTTACAAAAACTAATATATTATCTACATTTTTAATAATTTCTTTTCCAGCTACTTCAATCACTTCATTAAAATACTTCTTCTCTAATAGAACTTCTTTACTGTTTTCTTTTTTATCTTGTTGACTTTTGTCTCCACCAACATTCTGTTCCTGATTATCTTTTTCAATTATATCATGTTGAACTTCTTTTTGTTCTTTATCCGGTTCAGTGCCTTCTGCTGAACATCCTATTAAAATCGTTCCTAACAACATTGGAATTGCTAACTTTTTTAATTTCATTCATTTCACCTTACTTCTGTTAATGTATAGTGCCTAAATAATTTTACCACTCTATACTTTTCTTGAACAGGTAAAAATGAATGTAAAAATAAAGTTGTCTCCAAAGGAATGGTTAGTTCCATGGAGACAACTAGGGGATTATTTTACTACAGAATCTAAAGCAACTTCAATCATATCATTGAATGTTGTTTGTCTTTCTTCTGCAGATGTTTCTTCACCTGTTAGGATATGATCACTTACAGTTAGAATAGAAAGTGCTTTTCTGCCGTATTTTGCTGCTAATGTGTATAATGCAGATGTTTCCATTTCAACGGCTAAAATACCGTATTTTGCCCATTTTTCATGTTCTGCATAATCATCATAGAACATATCAGCACTAAATACATTTCCTACCTTTAAGTTCAATCCTTTAGCTACACCAACATCATATGCATTTTTTAGTAATTCAAAATTCGCTGTTGGTGCATAATCCATATGTCCACCGAAAATTTTTCGGTTTACTTGGGAATCAGTAGAAGCACTCATTGCAATAATAACATCTCGGACTTTTACATCTTTTGGGATTGCTCCACAAGTACCAACACGGATTAAATTTTGAACATTATAACTTTGCATTAATTCGTTAATATAGATTGAAATAGATGGTATCCCCATACCTGTACCTTGTACAGAAACACGTTTTCCTTTGTATGTTCCTGTAAATCCAAGCATATTTCTTACTTCGTTATAACAAATCACATCTTCTAAAAATGTTTCTGCGATATATTTAGCACGTAACGGATCTCCTGGTAACAGTATTGTTTCCGCTATTTCATTTTCTTTTGCACCTATATGTACACTCATAGTTATCCTCCTTAAAATCATTTCACATAATAATATTCCCTATTCAATATACCATATTAATGAATTATATGAAAAATTTTTCTTGATAAATAGAAGGAAATTCCGAAACAATACAACTATAAAGGTGATTTTATTTTGTAAGGAGTGACAATTCATTGGGTAAAAAACATCGAAATCGAGTGAATCAACCGAAAAAGAAAAATAATATTCCTACAGAGGATTTAATTGCTGAAAAGGAGGCACATGGAAAGGAATTTTCTGCACAGGGAAGGAAAAATAAAACATAAGCCTTTATCATTCCAGCTTCAGGCGGACGCTTTCCGCGGTCGTTTCTTGAGCCTCCTCGTCTCGCAAGCTCGCCTGCGGGGTCTCAAGAATCACGCTTATCCCGTCGGAGTCGCCGCCTTTCGCTTCATTTTTTGGAATTCTTTTTATAAAGAATATCGATGAATAATTTGATATATTTTTTCTTTAATGGACGGAATGTCTTCAGTGGTGACGGTCATACGGACCTTTGATTCATCCATGTCTAACGCTTCTGCTAACAAAGTTTTAAACCCACGGACACGACGGTCAATTTCCATTAATAATTCTACTCGATGTTCAGATTGATTGAAAAATACAAGTTCTAATTCATCTAAACGACTACGAAATGGACCTTGGTAAGGTACAAACTCAAATTCTTGTATTAGGGGCAAGCGACTTCTAATATAACGAGGTGCTCTTTCATTTTCAACTTCCCTTAATGTAAACCCTAATTCATTTATTGCATCTATTACAGCATTCATAATTGGACTTGGTGCAATGCGAATATAATCTTTATCTGTCGGATCTAACGCATTTGAAATATCAGCTTCAGTTTTCACCCAAACTTTTGATCTACCAAATGTTACAGGTGTATCAAAGGGTAATTGAAAGGAAAATGGAACTTCATGGACTTCATTTGCTTTAATTAAAAGCGATTGAAATATAGGAAAATGACCAATATTAGCAACAGCTGGTACTTTTTTATCATCCATTTCTTTAATATATGATGTGTATAGATTTAAATAAAGTCCATTTATTTGTTGCTCCACATTCCCACCTTTTATTTCCACAATTCCTTTTACGATATCTCCTTGACGATATGTTAATTGCTCCAGTTTAGTATCAATTTTTGCACTTCCGATTCCAATACTAGCAAATATCTTGTTAAAAAATGACATTTGGTGTCCTCCTTAGATCAATTCAATGTATCAATATTACGTATGAAATTATTAAATGGTTTCAGATTTTTTAATCTTTTTTCTGAAAGGGATTGTTTGATAATGCTTCTAGTTTCTTAATTATTTCCCTCATTTTCCTGCGATACGTTGAATCACCAAAATTTAAATATAAATATTGAAAATCATTATACATATCAAGTAACATATCTACATCAACAACATCTTTATTTACCTTTTTTTGCTTTGTAGGAGGATTTAATAACGGAGCTTTTTTAATTGAAGATTTTTTACTATCAATTATTCTTTTCGCATTTTCTTCATTGGTTATATATGTCAATTCTTCTTCTGTAGCTTCTAACCAAGCACCATCACTAACACGCGCTAATTCATAAATAACATCTTCCCATGCTGAATCTTTGTAACGCCAAATTTCCGCTCGAAATCCTATTATGACGAATAGATCTTGACCATAACCCCAAACTCGTACAATGTCTCCGAATCGATATTTATAATTTATTTGGACGTTCTCTTTTCTGTTATACAGTCTGTCATAATCGCTTTTTAACATCAAATTTTTTTCGTAATATAAATCTTTCCTATCCTTTAACTGGTAATACCAGTCACCACCTAGCTGATAAATCTTAACTATTTCTGAGAATATTCCATTTTCCACAATTACAATTTGATCACCTATACTATATTTTGGCTGATCATTCTTCGTCATTCTCCAACCCTCGCTTTCAGCCGGTTTATCTATTATATGCAAAGGGATTTTAAAAGGAGAAAATTTATTAATTCCAAAAAAGTAATCATTGGCGGAATGTTCCCGTTTTATAAATTTTTTATTTTAACAAATATTTATGTCTCTTAATATTTATTTTCATATTGTTCGTAGTACTCCCATGCTTTATCAAAAATAGACATCGTTGGTAAATACTCACCATTTAATTCTAAATATCGACTGATTTCATCATAATCTGTCGCATCCTTAGGAAAACTATGGTCACGAAAAGCCCCTTCAGCAAACTTTGATAAATCATCTGAACCACTACGATACCTCATTAAAAAATGATAAAATGTCTTACCCATAATAAATCCTTTCTTTTATGTTTAATAAGTATATTTTTCAAAACAATAATGTGGAACAAATCCCCACTTCAATGATTATTTTACCATGAAGCGGGGATTTATCGTGTCTAGCTATTATATTTTTGTTTATTTATTTTATCTTCCACCAAAACATGATGCACCAATGATAATGAGTAAAATAAACAATACGACAATTAAAGCAAATGAGAATCCACCTGATACTGGGTAGCTATAGCCCCATCCACATCCATAATCTGTGTAAGCTGGATAATGACATTGTGAACATCCTCCGTAATGCATGAATCTCACCCTCCACTTATTTGATTCACAAGTATTGTATGCTTTGGGTGATTGTCATGCATGTGCTTCTGCCTATTTAATCTTAATCTTTTTCAAATAACTTTTTATACTCGCCGTACCCTTCTTTTTCCAAATCCTCTTTCGGAATAAAGCGTAAAGCAGCCGAATTTATACAATAACGCAAACCTGTTGGTCCTGGACCATCAGGAAAAACATGACCTAAATGGGAATCACTTGTTTTTGCACGTACTTCTGTCCGAATCATATTGTGGCTTGTATCTAGTTTTTCTTCAATTTCAACTTCATCGATCGGCTTTGTAAAACTCGGCCAACCACAACCTGCATCATATTTATCCTTTGAACTAAATAACGGTTTTCCGGTAATAATATCTACGTATATTCCTTCCTCAAAATGATCCCAATACTCATTATGGAAAGGTGGTTCAGTACCGTTATTTTGCGTGACTTCAAAGCTTAGTGGAGATAATTTTCTCTTTAATTCTTCTTTATTTTTCATGCTGTTCCCCCCAATGTCTTTTAATAAAATCAGCTCTTCCTGATCCAATAAAATAACGATTATAGTGTAATGGGTTTTTACGATAATAATGTTGATGATATTCTTCAGCTTCATAAAATTCGGAAGCTGGTAAAATTTTCGTTACAATCGGTTTGGAAAATTTTCCACTTTCCTCTAATTCACGTTTAGATTGTTCAGCCTTTTCTTTTTGCTCTTCATTTAAATAAAATATAGCCGTTTGATATGATTGACCCCTGTCAAAAAATTGACCACCTGGATCCGTCGGGTCAATCTGTTGCCAATATATTTTTAAAATTTCTTCATAGCTTATCACTTCAGGATCAAACGTAATTCGTACTGCTTCATAATGGCCGGTCGTTTCTGAACAAACTTCTTCGTAGGTCGGATTCGGTTTATGACCACCTGTATAGCCCGAAACTACTTCCTTCACCCCTGGCCACTGATCAAATGGTTTTACCATGCACCAAAAACAGCCACCGGCAAATATTGCTTGTTCGTATTGCTTGTTTGACATATACTCATCTCCCACCGGTTTATTCATTTTTCAGTTTTGACATGATTTTATCAGATAACGAGTCCATAT
Organism: Pallidibacillus pasinlerensis; assembly: GCF_009996845.1. Taxonomy (GTDB): domain Bacteria; phylum Bacillota; class Bacilli; order Bacillales; family Caldibacillaceae; genus Pallidibacillus; species Pallidibacillus pasinlerensis. Next base: position 19,771 of record NZ_JAACYS010000017.1, read on the forward strand.
GTAAAAATATTCGCTTAAATATAAGTAAGTATGTATCACATATTTTCTTCATTGTTTTGTTTTGTTTTGTTATGATAATACTGTTAGTAAGGAGGAAAGAACATTGATAATTTTACCAACTGAATTTAAAACGAAAATGAGTGAACTATTAGAAGATGAAGCATCCGCTTTTTTTAATACATACAAGGAACAACGAACTGCCGGGTTACGAATTAACACATTAAAAATCAATCAGAATGAATGGGAAAAGCTAAACCCATTTCAAACGGAATCAATTCCATTTGTTTCCAACGGTTATTACTATGATGTAAATTTGGATGAACCTGGAAAACATCCTTATCATGCAGCAGGTCTCTATTATATACAAGAACCGAGTGCTATGTTCGTTGCAAACTTACTCGATGCTGAACCGGGAGAAAGAGTGCTTGATTTATGTGCAGCTCCTGGTGGAAAGTCTACACAAATTGCAGTTTGTATGCAAAATGAAGGAATTTTAATTTCTAATGAGATTTTTCCTAAGCGCGCAAAAGCATTGGCAGAAAATGTTGAACGTTTTGGGTTAAAAAATACGATTGTAACAAATGAGAGTCCTGAACGATTAAGTGAACATTTCCCAAATTACTTTGATAAAATTTTAGTTGATGCCCCATGTTCAGGTGAAGGGATGTTTCGTAAAGAACCTGATGCAATTAGTCATTGGAGCAATGAACATGTTTTAGAATGTCGACATATGCAACTAAATATTTTAGAGTATGCCTATTCAATGTTAAAAGAAGATGGAATTTTAGTATATTCAACTTGTACGTTTTCACCGGAAGAAAATGAACAAGTGATTGAAACTTTCTTAGAAAGACATGACGATATAGAATTACTTCCTATTGATCAACAATTCGGTATTGATAATGGTAAGCCTGAGTGGACAAAAAACAATTTACAAGAAATTACGAAAACAGCACGGCTTTGGCCACATAAATTACAGGGAGAAGGACATTTCGCAGCCAGATTGCGAAAAAAAGGAAGTACACAAAAGGCTCGAGTTCGTGAATATAAATATAGTAAACGACAAAACTTAAAAGACTATATTGAATTTGCTAGGACATACTTTGAAAACATCACTTTCGATAATCTTCAATTATTTGGCAATGTGTTACATTCGTTGCCGGAAAATTGTCCTGAATTAAAAGGATTAAAAGTATTGCGTGCTGGCTTACATCTCGGAGAAATGAAGAAAAATCGATTTGAACCAGATCACGCATTAGCCCTTGCACTTCAGGCAAGTCAATTCAAACAAGTAGTTACACTAGATTCAAAGGATTCTGATTGCCTACGGTACTTAAAAGGTGAAACATTAAAAGGTTCTGGTAAGTATAAAGGCTGGGTATTAATTACTGTAGATGGTTTCCCTCTAGGTTGGGGAAAGGAATCCAACGGTACGATAAAAAACTCCTATCCAAAAGGTTTACGAATTATGTTTTAAAAAGAAAAAGCCCAATACAAATTTTTCATTCATTTGTATTGGGAAATTTTAAAAATCATTTTCTTCAGGAATAAAAAGTTGAAATGTAATATTGTCGTTCTCTAAATCAATTTCATCGACCCGGATTCGAAAGTCATTTTCCAATTGAATTTGTGTTAAATATAAATATATCGCCTCTTCATCCTTCTTAATCTCAACCCATTCAGGAAACTGATAAGCACGGGCAATTAAATTCATTATTAACGAAACAGGAAGATCTAAATTACCAATACTCATCTTTTTTTGTTTTAAACGTAAATCCCCATTTTCAAGTGGTTCTGGCTGAAAATGTAATTGAACTTGTACATTTTGACCAAAAACCTCTAAATTTCCGAATAAAATAAGCTCATTTGTTATATTTACATAATACTTAAATGTTTGATTCCCATATTCTTTTTTAATAAAATGATTGATTAACTTGGTTAAATCTGATTTATTAGTTTCCAAATAAATCGTTGGGGCATCTTCTATTGTAATATCCTCTCGTAAAATAGGCGACTCTCTCACTGGCCAGACAATATATAAAATAACAAATATATTAAAGAGAAGTAGAAGAAAAAAAGCAGTTTTCCAAGTAAATTTAATTTTTCTCATCATGAAAAGTTACCTTTCTCGCCGAAAGTATCGCATCAATATTTGCCAAAAGAACATCCAATGTTTCTTTCCCAATTAATTCATATCCAAAATCATTTGGATGAAAATAGTCCTCGTATAAGGCATCTTGACCGTGGGTAGCAAAAACATCAGCTACATTTACATAATAAGCATTAGCGAACTCCGTTACAATTTCTTCCCCTGCATTAGTCCATTGTTCCATTATTAATTGAACTTCACTAATTTGTCCAATCCAATCGTTAAATGGATTATAAAACCCGATTAACACTACTGATGCCTCATTGTTATACTGTTCTATTGTAGCAAGAATGTCACGCAGTCTTTGTTTAAATAAAGTTAATTCTCGTTCAAAAACTGTTAATTCAAGTTTAATTATATGATCCGTAACAACTTTCATTAAATCATTTCCACCAATTGTAATAAGTATGAGATTTGCATCTTGAAATTCGGATTGTACATCTTTTGTTTTTAGTAATTTTATCAATTCATCGGATCGAATTCCAGCTTTACCTAAGTTTGAGATTTCAATACTTTTAATTCCTTTTTCTTCAATTAGATGCTTTTTAATAAAGTTTAAGTAGCCACCATTATTCTCTTCAGCACCAACTCCAACCGTTAGCGAGTCTCCGATGGCCGTAATTTTAAAATCCAACGGTACGAAATCAATTGGTGGTTCTTCTTTAAAAAAGTAAATATCCGGTCTTTCTTTATTGTTAACGATTGCAGTAGTAGAAGTTGGTTGAGCAAAATTATTATTATAAAAGATTAGGAGAAATAGAGTTATCCCCATAAAAATGATTAATAATATTTGTTTTATCAATAGTCGCCACCCGCTCGCATCTATCTAAACTCATTTTTTTCTCTTATTATGATATGTCCAACTCGCTAACTTTTATGACAGTTTTTTCAATTACTTATTATTTTTTAATAATATTTTTATATCGCTCAATATTTCATCATAAGGCACATCGATAGCATCATATGACTTAACAATCGTTCCGCTTTGATCAATTAAAAACATATCGGTACCGTGAGAAACTTGATCCTGACCTTCTATTTTTTGAATGAAAAATTTAAAGTTATCCCTAGCAAATTGTTCAATATGTTCTTGAACATATCCTGTAAGAAAATGCCAATTATCTTGATTTTCGGTAAACCGGGAAGCAAATTCTCTTAATATTTCTGGTGTATCAACTTCAGGGTCAACACTAAAGGAAACTAATACAACATCATTCATCTCATTTTTCTCGATTTGTCTTTGAATTCTTGCCATGTTTGCTGTAATTGGTGGACATACAGTATTACAATTCGTAAAAATAAAATTTGCTATCCATACTTTCCCTTGTAAATCTTGTTTTCCTAGTGGCTCACCAAATTGATTCGTATATTCAAAATCTTCTAGAGGCCAGTCGTGCTTTTTTTGAATCACTTCTTGTCCGCCACATGAAGATAAGAGCACTACAAATACAATTGGAAATATAATTTTCTTAAGTCCCTTCATCCAATAACCCTCCCTTTGATATATTTTATTTTAACAAAATTTTTTGACTAGTAGGATTAAAAAGCCCTTTGCTTTATTTCTGAAATATCAAAACAAAAAAACTAGGGTTACCTTTGAGTAAACCCTAGTTTGATAGAGAATGTTTTTAATCTGTATAAAACATTAAAGCAATTGCGCCGGTGCCTGTATGGGTACTAATAATTGGTGTCGTTTCACCAATTTTAATTTCAATCGTACCTACAAATTCTTGTAATTTTGATTTAATAGTTTCGGCTGAATATTTCCCATCAGCATGAGCAATATCAATTGCCTTAAGTTTTTTACCTTCAATGTCTTGTTTCACATATTTTAGTAATTGTTTGATTGCTAAAGGATAACTTCTTGATTTTTTGATTGGATGATATGCACCATTTTGAAGTGCAGCAATTGGTTTAATATTAAGAAGAGATCCAATCATCGCTTTTCCTTTACCAATTCTGCCACCTTTTACAAGGTTTTCTAATGTATCTACAATAATATACAACTTTGTTCTTAAACGGATATGTTCAATACGGTCGATAATTTCATCCATTGAGTGACCAGCCTTCGCCATTTTTGCAGCTTCTACAACTTGAAAGGCTAGGGCTTTAGAAATAAATTCAGAATCTATTACCGTTACATTACCTGAACATTGTTCTGCTGCAGTATGGGCCGTTTGTACGGTACCACTTAACGCTGAGGATAAATGAATCGATAACACTTCACTCCCATCAGCCGTTAATTCGTTAAATTTATTCGTAAAATCCCCAATTGGTGGTTGCGATGTTTTCGGCAAAACATCAGAAGCCTTCATTTTCTCTATAAACTCAGACGGTGTAATATCAACACGATCAATGTAAGTTTTTCCATCTAATTCAATTCGTAATGGGACAACATGGATATCATATTTTTCAATTTCTTCTTTTGTTAAATCTGCCGTTGAATCGGTTACAATTTTAATAGTCATTTATGCACTTCCTTAAAAATAATCCTTACTAAATGTTTAAAACTAGGTTTATCAGTTAATGCTTCCGATCGAGCATTGATTAATAGCTTCCATTTCTTCGAATCCTTTACCCAAAAAGGAACGAGTCCCCATTTTAGAAAACCAGCTCTTCTACCAGAGTCGGAATGGACTGCGGCTAACACTTGTTGTGAAGGGGCAATGTTGTAACTAGGTTCATACTCTTCAGGGAAAAACTCCAATTGAAAAGCATCAATTAAATAATCTTTTCAACCGTTAACGTAAATCTACCACACATAATGCCACCTCCAACTAAAACATACACTTACTTTATTTTGTTGTACACGATGTACTCATAAGTATACGGATTTTTTTCATCCTTTAATCCTTGTTCCTTGGACGTAATTTCAAATTGAGAAAAGTCAATTTTCGGTAAAAATACATCGCCTTCAAATTGTTCATATATTTTTGTTAAATATAGACGGTCTACATACGGTAAGAACATCTTAAATAAATATGCCCCACCGATAATAAAAACTTCTTCATCTTTTTTCCTTGTACAATAATCAATTAATTCCTTTTCGGAATGGAAAACTGTACAGCCTTCAAGTTCAATATTTTTATTTTTTGTTAAAACAATATTTTCCCGTCCTGGTAACGGTCTACCGATCGATTCAAATGTTTTTCTCCCCATTACAATGGGATGTCCCATCGTAATTTTTTTAAAACGTTTTAAATCATCTGGCAAATGCCATGGAATTTGATTATCTTTTCCGATTATGCCATTTTCACTCGTTGCTACTATAAATGAAATCATACACTTACTTCTCCTTTAATCGCTGGATGTGGATTATAGTTTTCAAGAGTAAAATCTTCGTATTTGAAGTCGAAAATACTTTTAACTTCTGGATTTATTTTCATTGTTGGCAACTCACGAGGTTCACGAGTTAATTGTAATTTTACTTGCTCTAAATGATTTAAATAAATATGTACATCACCAAAAGTATGAACAAATTCACCTGGTTCTAAGTCACATACTTGAGCAATCATCATCGTTAGTAACGCATAGGATGCAATATTAAAAGGTACACCTAAAAACAGGTCTCCAGAACGTTGGTATAATTGACAAGATAATTTACCATCAGCAACGTAAAACTGGAATAACGTGTGACAAGGTGGCAATGCCATTTTATCTAAATCACCAACATTCCAAGCACTTAAAATTAATCGTCTAGAGTTTGGGTTCGTTTTTATTTGTTCGATTAAATTTGTAAGCTGATCATGTTTTCTTCCATCAGCACCTGTCCATGAGCGCCATTGATGTCCGTATACCGGACCTAAATCTCCATTTTCATTTGCCCATTCATCCCAAATTTTCACATTATTATCTTTTAAATATTTAATATTCGTATCTCCTTGGATAAACCAAAGAAGTTCATGAATAATACCTTTTAAGAATACTTTTTTAGTCGTAAGTAGTGGAAATCCTTCTTGTAAATTAAAGCGCATTTGATAACCGAATGTACTAATTGTTCCAGTACCAGTACGATCATCTTTTTTAATGCCATTTTGTAAAACATGTTCACATAGTTGTAAATATTGCTTCATTTTAAAATCACCTTCTATTATCGTAAATTTTTTATAAAATGATACGTTTTAGGAGCTTTTTCATATAATGTATCCCTAGTATTCTCATTCAGGTAAAAGTAAGCAAAACTTTCAGCAAGTACTCTTCTGGATACTGAAAAAAGTAGTCTCGTTCCTCAAATAAAATCCTTGCCTCTAGTCGCCAAACGGATAAGAAATATGAATTTTCTCTTATTTTATTGAATACGATCTTATCTATAGAATGGGCAAGTTCATGTAACTCTAAATTAACCGATGAATGACCATTTCCATAATCACTCGCACCGATTTTCACATGTACAGTTCTGTTGCCACCCGCCCCAGGAACATCATCCCATGTTGGACCAGTCTTTGCATAACCTCTAGGTATAAGTCCCGCTAAATTATTTGTTGTAGGAAGATCTGTTAATTTCCCTTGAAAAAATATGATGACAATACGTTTTTTTGCAATTTTTTCGAGGAGTTCCCGGGGTAGTTGATCAATTCGTTGAACCATTTGTTTCACAGCATGTTCATCAAATTCTTCAGTTGGTACCATAATGATATAGTCTAGAAATTTACTAGATTCTAATTCCATTTTTTTATAGAAATTAGAGTGAATCAAATCTTTTAAAAAAGTGTAATTAAATTTAGCCTCAGATTGAGGAAAATAAACAATAATAAGCATTAGGTATATTAGGATTGGATATCGTTTCATGCTGTTTTCACCTGTTGAAAGTTTACTTTCAATCCTATATTTTTATAACTACCATTATAACATGTAAACTATAATCCTCTTATTTTTTTAATCTTTAAAATATAAAAGGGTTGTAAAAAAGGTTTGAAACATTCCCTTTATTACAACCTCTTTATATTTTTTAATTTGACCAATGAGGCGGAGTATTTTTATCCCAAAAAATTTCTCCTAATTCGTGATGGGCTTGATATTGATCATGGTATGTGTGGTAATGGAAGTTAAACCAATATCCTTCCAATGGCCTTAAATCTCTTCTTACATGGAAACGGATAATATCTTTACCCGTTTTTTCATTGTAAATATGGAAGATTTTTTCACTCTTACCCGTACCAGGTTTTTGTGAAATGGATAAATATTGTATATCCTCATCGGAAAATTGATTCGTTACTTCTAAAATAGCCTTTTCAATTTTAGGTAAAATAATTGTTTCAAACTCATTTTCAATAACCGGACCAATCCGTTCACCGAATTTCTGCCATGATTGTTGTTCACCAATTTCCATTGCTGTTTTTAAAAATTGTTGTTTTGGTGGTAAATTGAGTTGCGCTTCATGATAAGAAATTTCTATGTTGTCTTTTTGTACTGCCTGTTTTGATTCAAAGGCATTATTTTTATTCGGTTTATCAACGGGTTCATCATTTGCTTGAACCGCTGGGAACGGAGATACCATTCCAAAGGTTAATACTGTGACAAGCGTAACAAAGGATTTCCGTAACCATTTTCGCATATCCAACACTCATTTCATTTAACAATATAATTCTATTATACTTATTAATTGACTATTGATAAAGTTTTTTCTACACCTTAGCAAAACTGATAGGGTGATAGTGGGGTACTTGCTACTCTAGATATCATTCCCAATTTTTTATCCTTTAAGAAAGATTCAGACATCGAAATCATGTATTACTGAGGCGATAATCTTCATTAACGTTGACTTTCCCGCTCCATACGGTCCGACTAATCCAAAACAAACACCTTTAGGTATTTGTACAGATACATTAAGTAATGCTTTATGTTTTTTGTAACTTTTACTTACATTGTTTATTAATATCAACACTTACACCTGCCTCTCGATTTATGTTTATTATTCCAAAATTCCCAATTTTTACAACCCATTGATGTATAACATGACATATTTAATGAACAACATTAAAGTTTTTGTGTATGAAAAAAAAGACGCATTCTATTCCAATTGTGAATAGAATGCGTCTTTTAATTTTATGTTTAATTGGCTTTAGTAATTGTTTAACAATAGTTATCAAAGTGAGTTAAAAGATCATTTATGATTTCTTCTAAAGAACGTCCTTCAATTTGTTCACGTGGAATAAATTGAACAACTTCTTTACCATCTAACAAAGCCATTGAAGGTGAAGATGGTGGAATATCACCAAAGTATTCACGCATTTTAGCTGTTGCTTCTTTATCTTGACCAGCAAATACAGTTACTAAGTTATCTGGTTTTTTCTCTGAGTTATCAATTGCATAATTTACAGCTGGACGAGCAAGACCGCCGGCACAACCACAAACAGAGTTCACCATTACTAAAGTTGTTCCTTCTACATTTTCCATAAATTCGACAACTTCTTCTTCTGTTTTCAATTCTTTAAAACCGTTATTCGTTAATTCCTCACGCATTGGAACAATTAATTGACGCATATATTCTTCATAAGCCATTGACATGTTGATGTGTACCTCCTATTTAAAATTGAATGAAATCCACTTTTTTTCTAGTAATTTGTGGTAAGTTCATTGTATCTATATTTATTATTAAAAGCAAAAATTCCGTTCTAAGAATTTTGTTTCCGTGCTTCAGTCATTTGTTTCCAAACAGAACCTTTTGCTTCTTCGCCACCTTCTATTCGTTCAATTGCCATTTTAATTTGCAATGCTACTTCAAATTCAGGATCATTTTCCGCTGCTTTTAACGCAGGTAATGCTCTTTCATCGCCTACCTCATATAAAAACATTGCAGCACGCCAACGAACAATTTTACTTTTATCTTTCAATGCTTTAATCATTTCATCTTGTGCTTCTGGGAATCCTAAATCACTTAAGCAATCGCCCGCTGTTCTTCTTACTGTTACAGTTTTATCTTGAAGCCCTTTATAAATATATGGTAGTACTCGTTTGTCTTCAATCATTCCTAAATAAACGACGGCAAGTCTTCTAATTGAAGGTTTTTCATCATTTAATGCTTTTACTAAAACAGGTAGATCATCTAACGTTGGTTCTTCCATTTGCTCTAAAATTTGGAAACGTTTCCGCCAATCAGGATTGTCTAAATCCTCTAAAGTTACTTTACGGAATCGCTTCGTTTCTGGTGCTGCATCCGGATTTTTTGCAAATTTTACTAATTCATCTAGTCGGGATTGTGGATATGCAGCTTGAACTTCTTCAAGTACTGTTTCACCGATTTCATCCATATCGCCGTAACGAATACCCCAATCAGTCCATTTCCGTTGTAAAACAAAATTATCACCAGGTAATTGGGCTTCATTAAATGCTTCCATAAAGTTTTGTGGTAGACCGTAGCGTTTTTCACTTGTTCCAGCCATTAATTTTATTTGTAAAGGTATACCCTTAAACACTTGGACTTGCACTTGTACTTCGCCATAATGTTCATCAAACTTATTGTTTTGTACGGAACTCGCTTCTTGTTCTTCGCCCAAAGCACGACGAACTTCCGGTAATATTTTCTCCCACTCCGTTTTACCGTGACGTTCCACTGCCATAAAATCAGCAACATGATAGACACCTGTCACACCTTCAATGGATAGGATTTTCTTAATTTCTTCAGGTGCATCAACCATATTTTCTTTTCGATAATTATTTCTAGTTCCGCTAGGTAATTCTTCATCCAAAATAACCTTCATCGTATTTGGACTTGGTGTCGGTTCAATTGCTTTTATTTTCAAAGTTATCCCCACCTTTTTACATTAATTGCAAGTTAAAATACATTTGATTTAGGGTACAACGGACAATTTTTAGTACCATTCTTATCTTAACGTTTAATTTTCTTAGTTGGCAAAACAAATGATTTAGTACGATTACCATTTATTCTGCAAATTCGGCTAAGTATTCCCATCGTTCCATTAAGAATTCTAGTTCTGCTTCGTATTTCTTTTCTTCCTCCATCAATTGTTGAAGTTTCGTAAAGTCACTACCACAAGTTTCCATTTCTGCTTTTATACCGGCTATTTTCTCTTCAACTTCGGAAATTTTCGTTTCAATTGTTTCCCATTCTTTTTGCTCTTTATAAGTCAGTTTCTTTTTAACTTTTTTCTCGATAGAATCCTTTTGTTTTTCTGTAACTTTCGGTTCTTTATCCACTTCGGTTTTGACAGATTTTTTCTGTGATTCAGCTAAGTAATCCGAATATTCACCAAAGTAATTTTCAATTTTACCATTACCTTGGAATATTAATAATTGATCACAAACCTTATCTAAAAAGTAACGATCATGGGATACGGTAATAACAACTCCGGAGAATTCTTCTAAAAATTGTTCCAAAACCGTTAATGTTTCTGTATCCAAATCATTTGTCGGTTCATCGAGTAAAAGGACATTTGGCTCTTCCATTAGAAGCTTTAATAAATATAATCGTCTTCGTTCGCCACCGGATAATTTACGGATAATCGTTCCGTGTGTATGCATCGGGAATAAAAATCGCTCCAACATTTGAGCAGCTGAAATTGTTTTTCCGTCTTTAGTATGAATTACATCCCCTGCTTCACGGATATATTCAATCATCCTTTTATTTACATCCATATCGACGGATTCTTGTGTATAGTACGCTAGTTTAACAGTTTGTCCTAATCGAAGGTCACCTTCATCTAAAGTCTCTTTTCCTGCAATGATATTTAGTAATGTAGATTTCCCACTTCCGTTTTTTCCAACAATACCAATACGTTCCCCCTGTTTTACTAATAAATTAAAGTTATGTAGAATCTGTTTATTATCAAAAGATTTATATGCATCTTTAATTTCAATAACATCTTTACCGAGTCTTGAACCTGAAAAGGATAGGTCAACTTGGTTGTTTTGCGTTTTTTGGCTTACCACCTTATCTAACTCATTAAATCGATCAATTCTTGCTTTTTGTTTTGTAGAGCGAGCCTGAGCTCCTCTTCTAATCCAAGCTAGTTCACGTCGATAAAGGTTTTCTGCTTTTTCCCTTTGCCTTATTGTTTCTTCTTCCCTAATAGATTTTGCTTCTAGATAATCTGCATAATTCCCTTTATACGAATACAATTGGCCTTCGAACAATTCAAAGATACGGTTCGATACAGCATCTAAAAAGTAACGGTCATGGGTAACGAACAATACCGATGATGGATATTTAACTAATTCTTCTTGAAGCCACTTAATCATTTCAGAATCTAAATGATTTGTCGGTTCATCAAGTAATAATAAGTCAGCTTTATTTAATAAAACTTCTGCAAGGGCTACCCGTTTCTTCTGTCCACCAGAAAGTTGACTTACCGGTTGATTATAGTCAGAAATCCCTAATTTCGTTAACATCGTTTTTGCTTGGGAACTTACATCCCAACCGTTCACGTCATCCATCGTCTTTTGCAATCGGAAATATTTATCTAAAAGTTTTTCGTTCTCAGGTTCATTACTTAATGCTACGACAATTTTTTCATAGTCACGAACAGTATTATTAATTGGATTATCAGTAGATAAAATTTGCTCTAATACTGTTAATTCAGGATTTAAATCTGGTTCTTGAAGTAAAATCGAAATTTTATAATCATTCGGTTTCGTAAAACTACCACCATCCATATCGTCAATACCAGCAATAATTTTTAATAAAGTTGATTTCCCTGTCCCATTGACACCAATTAATCCGATTCGTTCCTTTTCGGCAATCGCAAAGGAGATTTCTTTAAATAATTGCTTATCGCCTATCGTTTTCGTTAAGTCATTTGCAGTAAAAATTTTCATGCTTCACCATTCCACTCTTTTAAAAATCGTCTTAAAAATTCTTCCATAAATTGATGGCGTTCTTCGGCCATTTGTTTTCCGGTCTTTGTTTGCATTGTATCTTTTAATTTTAATAACTTTTCATAAAAATGATTTATTGTTGTTGATTTTCCATGACGATATTCCTCATAAGTCATTTCCGTTCGCACTTTGATTTCGGGATCATAAATCGGTTGTCCTTTTTTTCCACCATAGGCAAAGGTACGAGCTATTCCAATCGCACCTATTGCGTCTAATCGATCTGCATCACGAACAATTTTCGCTTCAATTGTTGGAACCGGTTTTCCTCGATTCCACCTATAAGAAATTAAATCAATTGTATGTAATATTTGCTTGACATTATCAACATCTTTTAAATGATTTAGTAAAAAAAGTTCCAATTCTTTTTTCTTATCAAGAGGCGAATCCCATAATTTATCATCATAATAATCATGTAATAATGCCGCCATTTCAATAATGAAAGGATTGCCTTCGTTCTCATTTTTGTGAATTTCCAATGCTAAATATCGAACACGGTTTAAATGATACCAATCATGACCAGTACTTTCATTTTTAAACTGTTCTTTTAACAAGTTTTCTGTTGACTTGATTATTTGCTTCATAAAATATCCTCATTTCTTACAAAAATAAAACTCTATTACAGCATAGTAAGAATTTGTTCACCATAATTAATTGTTTCAGTAACTATTACATGGAGATCCTCAATATTGTTTTCAGTAATATCTTCATGTTTTTTTAGTATGAAATTGTATGTAATCCGCTGGTCTTGATAAAGATTCGTAATTTGTTCAAATTCATATTGTTTTTCATACTGTTTCTTTAAAAATTTACTAATTCGTTTTTCTAAAACTTCGTCGATCTTCGTATTTACGAAAAAATGGATTGTAATATTTGCACCTGGATCTACTTTCATTGGATACAACTCTGCAACGAGTTGTTGGAAATTTGCTTGGAGTTCAATTCTCATCGTTATTAATTTCTGACGGTCATTTTTATTAATAAAGGTAAGATTATATATTCGTGACATATCAGCCAAATTTATAAGATCATTTCTTTCAATAATTGCGATATCTCCGTTTAAATCATAATCATAAACAATTCCTTCAAAAACAACTTTAATATTTTCATAAGCCGTTGGATCGAACAATATACTCATCCTTTTTTATCATAATAATAAATTATAACAATTTATGGGTGTGAAGTCTTGTATTAGGGATTACAAGGAGTTGATAAAGGTAGAGATTGGGGAATATATTTTATTAAGAATTTTGTGGATATATATAAAATATTAAGTTTAGAAAGGCGTTGTTAAAAAACAAACACCTTTCATAATTTAATAATGATGAATTTTAAGTTAAAACAGCCCTTTTACATAACCGTTCTCATCGATATCTATATTTAATGCTGCTGGCTTTTTCGGAAGTCCAGGCATTGTTAACATTTGTCCTGCATAGGCAACAACAAAACCTGCACCGACTAATGGTTTTAGTTCTCGAATCGAAATGGTAAAGTCTTCAGGTCTACCTAATTTTGATGGATCATCGGATAAGGAATATTGAGTTTTTGCAATACATACTGGGAAATTGCTCCATCCCGCTTCCTCTATTTTTTTTAATTGTTTTTTAGCTTGAGTAGACAGTTCGACACCATTTGCACCGTAAACATTTTCACAAATTTTCGTTAATTTTTCTTCAATTGAATCACTTAAAGAATAAATTGGTTGGAAATTCACTTTTTCTTCTTCTTCTGCTTGATGAATAACAGATAATAATTGATGCGCTAACTCAACGCCTCCTTGTCCACCTTTTTCCCATACTTTTGTCATCGCAAATGGCATGTTTTCTGATTCACAAAGACGGATAAATTCATTAATTTCTTCTTCATGATCTCCAACAAAATGATTAAGAGAGATAACAAATGGTAATTGATACTGTTTAATTGTTTCTACATGTTTACGTAAGTTAGCAAACCCTTTACGTAGTGCTTCAGGATTGTTTAAACTTAATTCTTTTTTAGCTACGCCTCCATGCATTTTTAACGCACGAATTGTAGCTACAATAACAACAGCACTTGGCTCGATGCCACCTACTTGACATTTAATATCGAGGAATTTTTCAGCCCCTAAGTCAGCGCCAAATCCCGCTTCCGTTACCACATAATCTGCGAGTTTTAATGCAGTTCTTGTTGCGATAATACTATTACAACCATGGGCAATATTCGCAAACGGACCTCCATGAACAATAGCAGGTGTATGTTCTAATGTTTGAACTAAATTCGGTTTAATGGCATCTTTTAATAAAACTGTTAGGGCGCCTTCTACACCTAAATCTTTCACCGTTACCGGTTCGTCATGTATGTTATACGCAACGACAATTTTTGAAATGCGTTGTTTTAAATCTTCTAAATCTTTAGATAAACAGAAAATCGCCATCATCTCTGATGCAGCAGTAATTTCGAAATGTTCTTCCCGAGGGACACCATTTGCTTTACCACCTAATCCGATAATGACATTGCGTAATGCGCGGTCATTGATATCTACTGCACGCTTCCAAAGAATCTTTCTCGGATCAATTTCAAGAGTATTTCCTTGTTGAATATGGTTATCAATAAGCGAAGCTAAAGTATTGTTTGCTGCAGAGATCGCATGTAAATCGCCTGTGAAATGTAAATTGATATCTTCCATAGGTACGACTTGGGCATAGCCACCACCGCATGCTCCTCCTTTAATTCCCATAACTGGTCCTAAAGAAGGTTCTCTTAAAGCAATTACAACATTTTTCCCTAACTGTTTAAACGCATCACCAAGTCCTACAGTAACCGTTGATTTACCTTCACCAGCTGGCGTTGGGTTAATGGAAGTAACTAAAATAAGTTTGCCGTCTTCTTTTGAAGCTAATTCATCTATCGTTTCATGAGAAAGTTTAGCTTTATATTTACCATAAACCTCTAACGATTCCTCTGATAAACCAATAGCATGAGCAACTTCCTGAATTGGTTTTAATGATGCATTTCTTGCAATTTCAATATCTGACAAATACTGCGACATCATAACCCCTCATTTCTACATTTTTTCACAAAAAGACCTTTTTATTTTACCACGACATCTTTCGACAAAAACAATAATTTTCATTTTTTTGTTATTTATGAGAAATTAATGTTTTTATTGGACAAAATGATAAAAAGAACAAATTACCGACGTTAAAAAATCCATGTAGAGGGAGGCATTTAATTGGAAGAAATTGTTGCTGTTGATCGAAATAATTGGGGAGAAATTATAAGTTTTAAAACAAATACTGGAAGAATTATTTCTTATCGGAAAGCGATACAAGAAATCGAAGTGGGATATATATCTGGTGTCATTTTGGCGGAGAAGCAACATGATGAATTACCCGTAGTGCAGAATATAAATTCAGATGATTCAAGTTTCGAAAACTTTCCTCCTATTTATTAAAAAAAGTGACATAAAGTCACTCTTCATCATTTCTTTCGGTTATCGCTTTTAATTCTTCTAACCGTTCCGGGTTTTCTTCAAAATATTGCACAAGATCACCGATTCGGTCGATCGCATTCCAACTTAAATGATGTTCAATTCCTTCAACATCATTATAAATATTTTCATGTTCAACGCCAATCATCTCTAAAAATTGTTCTAGCAACTCATGCCGATAGACAAGACGTTTCCCGATTTTTTTACCTTTTGAAGTTAAAACAAGTCCCCGATATTTTTCATAAATTAAATATTCACTTTTATCTAATTTTTGCACCATCTTAGTAACTGATGAAGGATGAACAGATAACGCTTCGGCAATATCAGAAACCCGTGCATAACCTTTATTTTCGATTAATAAATAAATTTGTTCAATATAATCTTCCATACTAGGTGTTGGCATTTTCTTTCCCCCAAATCAAGTTACGTAAACTTAATTTTACAATAGTTTAAACGACCATACAAGTTTACTGCTATCTGTTACACTTATCATATCAATATTTTTATCTAAAAAGCTACTATTCCATTAACTTGTTACTCTTTTGTGAATTTATCAAACAATTATAAATTCTCCTTGACTATGATAACGCTTTATTGTATAGTAAGTTTAATCATTAAACTGGTTGCTTGTATGGTTTCCGGTTTTTTGATGAGATTTATGGACACATTTGTGTCTTGAAAGTTTAGGAGGAAAGAAAATGCAAAACGGTAAAGTAAAGTGGTTTAACAATGAAAAAGGTTATGGATTTATCGAAGTTGAAGGTGGTAATGACGTATTCGTTCATTACACTGCAATCCAAGGTGAAGGTTACAAAACTTTAGAAGAAGGTCAAGAAGTTTCATTTGAAATTGTTGAAGGAAACCGTGGACCACAAGCAGCTAATGTAGTAAAATTGTAATCTGATAAAATTGACTATATATTGAATTACGTAATCAATCAAGGCTGGTTTTTACCAGCCTTTTTAAATTTCCGAATCACATGAGTTTGAATTTTCTCCACTTAACCGTTGACCAATTTTTTGTATTTCCAATCCGACCGTGCATTCATTTATACAAAAATTATGTGCGTAACGTTTCCCCTTTTCCTTTCTAAAGTGTCGAGCAACGAAACAACCATCACAATAATTGATTAATCATGAATCCAAATCATCGAGTAATTGTTTATCGATCTTCATTGAAATGCTCCTTTAATAAAGTTAATATCTCTTTTATATACTATCCTTTTTTAAAATATGTTTACTTTCAACTTTTACACCTTGTAGTGCTTGACGTGCTAATTGATCAGCTTCTTTATTTTCTCCTCTTGGAATCGGTTGATAATCTGGAGTGAGTTTTAAATTTTTAATATTCAGCTCAATTTTATCTAACCAGTCATTTAAATTTTCTTCGAAGCACGGCCATTCCCCTTTTAATTGCATAAGTAAGCCTTGGCTATCCCCTTTTATTACAATCTTTTTTCCCTTGATATGTAAATCAAATAAACGTTCTAATGCAAAATGTAAAGCGATATATTCTGCTTCGTTATTGGACTGCAAGTAATCAATTTTTTCATTCCAACGATGACGGATTTTTTCATCTCCTAAGCGATAATATAAAGCTGCTCCAACTCCCGCTTCACCAGTACTTTTGTTATAACTTCCATCAAAGTAAAGTGTTAAATTGTCAGGCTCTGCTTCAATCTTCGTTAGCAATTTATTTAATTCTTTCTTTGTCCACGATAGTCCTGTTTCATCTTGAATTTCCATCGATTTTACACGGCCTGTTTTTTCTAAATCATCAATAAGATGTATAATGTCTTTTCCATCAATCCATTCGGACTCAAAAGATGTTAATATTTTAGTTTTTGTTTCATATTGCATTATTATTTTAAATTCCATAGTTCATCCCATCTTTATTAAAATGTATTTTAGGAATCAATAAGATTTTTTTAAAAAAGTAATTACTGTTTATTCGTTTACGCGTTATAATTAACATTGTTAATAACAATTATTACAGTTTACTATTATTTTAACAATCGTATCGGAGGTTACCTATGTACGAAGTATATATAGATGGGGCAAGTGCCGGAAATCCGGGATTAAGTGGAGCTGGAATTTTTATAAAAGGGAATAATGTAGTAGAAGGTTATTCTATACCATTAGGTGTTATGAATAATCATTTAGCTGAAATTCATGCGTTAATTCATGCTCTAGAAATTTGTATAGAAAAGAATTATACTGTCGTCTCCTTCCGTACGGATTCTAAAATTGTTTGTGATTCTATCGAAAAAGAATTTGTTAAACGAAGTGAATTTAAACCATTCTTACAAAAAGCATTGACACTTATACAAAGCTTTGATTTGTTCTTTATTAAATGGATTCCAGAAAAAAATAATCAACAGGCAGATCGTCTCGCCCGTGCTGCCATCCATAAAAATTAATTGTTATTGTTACTTGGTTCTCGTCGATTGGTAATTCTTCCAAACTAATCATTACAAATATTTTTTACTTGTTTGTAAATAATATTATTGGAGGTGGAAGAATTGCCTAAAAGTCGTAATCGTGGAAAAAATGCGCCCTCTGTTAATCCACAAGGTTATGGACCTGATGAAGTGACTGAAAATCCAAAAAGCAAATTAGAAAATGCAGCAAAAAAGTTAAACCGGAAATAATCTTTATCCCATCTGGATTAATTACACCTTATTTGCAATTATTTGACATGTTTCGTACACGTCTTTTTTATATCACGAAAACATTTGAGTTTTTTTAAAAATCCTTTATGATAGTTATTGTTAGTAGTGGGAAGAAATTTTTAATAAAAGAAAGGTACATCAAACATGAAAAAAACATTTGTAGAAATACTCTATATCATTGTCGGCTCTTTTCTTTTCGCATTATCTATCAATCTATTCGTTTTACCTAGTAATTTTGGTGAAGGCGGAGTAACGGGAACAACAGTTATTCTATATTATTTGTTTGAATGGTCGCCAGCTATCACGAGCTTTATTCTTAATGGTATTTTAATTGTTGTTGGTTATAAGTTTTTGGATAAAACAACTACAATTTATACGATTGTAGCAACCATTTTTATTTCCATCTTTTTAGAACTTACAAAAGACTTCACTATCGATTCTAATGAGTTAATATTAAACAGTTTAGCCGGTGGAGTATTAACAGGAATTGGTATTGGCATTATCTTTCGTGCTGGAGGTACGAGTGCGGGTTCTGCGATCTTAGCTAAATTAACGCATAAATATTTAAATTGGAATGTAAGTTACAGCTTATTATTTTTCGATGCAATTGTAGTTTTCGCATCGTGGTTTATTATTGGTACAGAAGGATTAATATTAACAATTTTAATGCTGTATGTAGCAACTAAGGTGATGAATTATATTATTGAAGGGATTAGCTCTAAACGTGCAGTCACCATTATTTCAAATAAATATGATGAAATAGCCGAAAAAGTTAATCATGAAATGGATCGTGGCGTAACTGTATTAACAGGCTACGGTTATTATACGAAAAAAGAGAAAGATATTTTATACATAATAATTAGTAAACAAGAGATTACCCAATTGCGAAAGATTATTAAAGAGATTGATAAAGAAGCATTTATTACGGTTCAAGATGTGAGAGATGTATTTGGCGAAGGTTTTGTAAAACTTTCTGAATAATAGAAGGAAAATCGAGTAGGAGGGAGCGATTAACTCCCGTCCTCTCACACCACCGTACGTACGGTTCCGTATACGGCGGTTCAATTAAGATCATTGACGCAAGTCTTTATAACTTCCGTGAATAGCTGTTCTCTTTATGCCAGTGGTCACTCCACCCTCCAAGAGGTCTCCCACGGGATTCACCGCTTCCTCCCTCAAGTGAGGTACTACGTTTTCTGTGTTCATCATGACCCACTGAATGCCAAGGGCTATTCTCTCTTAATTGTTCGGTCCTTCTTAGTTGTTCTAGACCAACTAATACTATGACCTCTGCTGACTTCTGACGGTTCAGCTACTTATCACTAAGTAGGTTATGAAGAGTACTTCACATATCCGCCAGACCTCCCCGGGTAAGTACATGCACTTTCACACCATCTATCCGCCTCATTTACTCGATATGACCTTCGACAGAAAGAGCTTTGTTTTGTTATGCAAACTCACTCAATCATACCTAGCCTTATATGAGGTTCGTGTTCCTCGGACCGGTGTTTTGCCTCCAGCTTCCTTCAGATTCCGCGTCACCACGGACACCCTTGCTCTTGGCTAACCTCTACTTCTGTCTTCGGGGTTCGGGACTTACACCCTATAGTTCATGTACATGCCGGGCGCACCTAGAAAAAGAGGCTGATTAATTTTCAGCCTCTTTTCTTATTAAAATATCGATATTAATTGAACGACAATGTATGTCCTATTACACTATTATGCTAATTCATGGGAAATGGAATCATTGTCCCATTCTTTAATCATATCAAGAATTCTAGTCATACCTTTAATATTAATTGTATTAAGTCTTTCATGTAAATGATCTTCGAAGAAACTAATTTTCGCATCATTTAAATTAAAAGTTAAAGGCACGTGCAATTTAATTTCAGCTAATTTTCTAGATAAGATTAGCAATTCACGGTCAGCTTCGATCTTTTTAGGGGTAGCAACAGCGTAGCTGTCATTACCCGCAATAAACTGTATTAAATTGGGAAATTCTTAATGGCGTCATTATAATGATTTTGGGCTTCTTCAATAGCTAATCTCGAGTATACCTCTAAGGACTTTCTACTCTTATGTCCTGAATAGGGTTGAATTAATGCATCATCTATACCTTGTTTTTTTAACCAGGTTAAAAGGAAATGTCTTAGCATATGAGGAGAAATATTTTGAGTCAATCCAGCTGCCTCTGAGTACTTTGATAAAATTTTTCTGATTCCTCTATCTGTGTACTTCTTATTCCATGAAGACTCAAATAAATAAATAGCATGTTTATTTTTCAT
This sequence comes from Pallidibacillus pasinlerensis, assembly GCF_009996845.1. Classification (GTDB taxonomy): domain Bacteria; phylum Bacillota; class Bacilli; order Bacillales; family Caldibacillaceae; genus Pallidibacillus; species Pallidibacillus pasinlerensis. The sequence continues at coordinate 40,176 of NZ_JAACYS010000017.1, forward strand.
ATTAATGCAGTGCATTGGCAATAATTCTTTAAAAGAATCAGGAAAAGGGACAATTCTATCCTTTTTCCCTTTTCCTTGATTAATTCTAATCTGGCATCGGTCAAAGTCTATATCTGTAAGCTTTATATTTATTAGTTCACTAACCCTAACTCCGGTATAAAGAAGGGTTCTAATAATCATCATGTCTTGGAAATTTTTTGCTTTCCAAACAACTTCATAATAACGTCTAAGTTCTTCTTCAGTTGGTATATAGGGAAGCTTTTCTGATTTTTTTGGTATCTCTACTTCTAATTCCTCACGTAGATGTTGAAATACCTTTTTTTAAATAATCATAGTCTGGACGCTCACTTCGTAGATATTTAGCAAGTTCCTTAGCCTTCTTTTTTGCTGATGTTCTTTTTAAATTCATGCAGAATCCACCTCTATTTTCAATCGTTCAGACATATCCAATTTAAAGATTCCATAAGGATTTACATGGGTGTAAATTAATGGAGTTAAAGCCCGAAGATCTTCAGGTGTCATCCTATCAAACCATGCATTTTCAGATAAAATATTTTGTATCATTAAAGTATTAATATACACTAAACAGTTTTGAAGTAAATGTAAAGATAAAACGGCTATTTCTTGATCCTCTAACCGATTTGTTGCTATTTCTCCACCTTTTCCATAAAAGATAAAACTGTTTGCAGAGTTCCAATTTTCAACAACATTTAGCCCTTCGTGAATTTCCCTTCTAATTTCTTCGGAATCGAGGTATTCACATAGAAAAATGGTTTTAATGGCTTTGCCTAGTTCTGCAAGTGCCTGATATGTCGGGTGCTTTAAATTATTTCGAGTAAAACGCTTTAAAATCGCCTCAGTTTCTGCCGTTCCCAAGCGTAATGCAGTAGCATATTTGACCATTTGATCATATTGCTGCCGGATTAATTCCCAGTTAATTGGCCTAGTCATTACCGGTTGTAAATTGGGATAGGTATCTGTCATACCTACATCCGGTCGGTACAATTTTTGACTATGGATAGACTTTAATCTTGGCATTAATTGAAATCCAAGAAGGTGGCAAAATGCAAAAGCAACTTCACTTTGACCATGGGTATCGACATAGTTTTTTTGAAGATTCATATCAGTACAATGACGAAGTAATCCTTCAATCATCGATGCAACCTCGGATGATGAACAGGACTTCAACTGGGAGTAAATACAGGTTGAATTTTTTGCAACATGCCAATAAATCATAACACCACGGCCACGGTATCGTATATGCCATTCGGTCATCAAATTTTGATCCCACGCTCCAAACTTCTTAGAATCTGATGCACAGGCAGTTGTTCCTTCTCCCCATATTTCTTTGATTTTACAACGAAAAATAGCATTTACGACCTCTGCAATTGCATTACGTAAATTATCCTTTTGTATAAACTTTTTTCGAATATATAATAGATCGTTATATTTTTCTCCGTGTTCTCCTGCTGAAACCCGTTTAAGACCAGCATTTGTTCCTAGACCATATAATGTAAGGATCAATCTTTTTTGAATGGTTGCCCTATCGAGAATTTCTCTATTACCAACTGTTTTAAAATGATCTGTAAAATTGATTCTAAGATCAGCTTCTTTCAAAATATCCAGTAAGTTTGTCATTGGCCAACGCTTCATAATTTCAGCTTTTAAGCGTGATAGGTTTATTGGTTCTGGTAGTGGTTCATATGGTGATATTGATATCCAACCATTTCCTTTTGTTGTAATTCGGACTTGAGAATTTTTAGGAATTCTCTCATTTAGTTTTTCTAAGGATTTGATCATCTTCTGTTTAATACTCAAAATAAATGCTTCTGCATCAAGTGGCTGGTTTAAAGCTTTGTAATTTTCTTCTCTTCGCTCTTCAAAATCTTGTGGCAAATCCTCATCTGGATTTCGATATCGATCAGAACCCACTACCCAAATTTCCTTGCATCGAAGCTTGTCCCGTAATGCTTGTAAAGCACTGATTTCATAATTTATTCGGTTTATTCGTTCCTGGCCTTTGTCGTCTTTTTCAACTACAATTTTTTTATTAACAGAACGAATAACTCCGTTGATTGGAACATTTTCTGTTATTGGAAAGTAATGAAAGCCAGTTTCAGCGTACTTTTTAATCAATCCAAGCGCCTCAATCACTGGACGGTGAACCTCGTTATTAGAACGAAAATCAAGAATATTTAAAATTTCAGGAACCATCCTGCGATAATGATTACCATAGGAAGCCCGAATAACCGTATGAATTTTCTCACGATAGGCCGGTCCAGTATGTTTGAATTCCTTTACTAAGTCTTTTAAGGTTTGCTCATTAACTATAGGATAAAGAACTTCGCGAATTATTCCTTCTGGATTATCAACTGCTGCTTGAGCAAGATTGAATAAAATGCCATATTTGTTATTGACTTTCCGTAAATCATTTAGTATTTCTTTTTCAACCTTTCGCTCGGCACGTACATTAATTCGATGAATGATTTGGATCAGCAGTTCAATGAGGTTATCCGTGATTTCTAAGCTCCGAAGCCAAAAGAATGAGGATAATAAGGTGTAGCGAATTGGTTCGGGGTGTCGTCTTAATGAGCGAATATCCTCTGTGGCAGCTCGTAGCCGATATTTTTTAATAATTTTTGGAGGAACATCTTTAAATAAATCTTGAGGTAAGTTGAGTTGACGGATGGTATTCAATTTTTCTAGTTCCTTAAATACGGTATCTAACCCAACTCGTCCTGGATCTGATTTTAATTCATGAAAAGAGATGCTTTTTTTAGATACTGATGTCTCCTCTATAGTATCTTCAATATCTTCAATTCTTTCAATCAATGAATCAAGCTTTGTTAGTGTTTGTTTTGGTAAACTTTTATATATAGCATCAAAAAAACGTTTTTCATAGGTGTTAATGGCGGAATGAATAAGGCGTTCTATCCGATCAGGAGTCGGTGGTTCGATTCTAAGATCGCGAAATCTTTGATATACTTGCTCCTCTACATAATTCATTTCATGATTATGGTATAGAACAAATTGACAAAGCCAATTAATCATTTCTTCAATGTCTTGTTGTGTAATTTCCCGAAAGCCAAAATAATTACGTATTTCTGAACGATGATAAGTAATCGTTCTGCCTGTCCAATCATAATTACTAAAAGCACTTGGGTTCAAAAATAATTGCTTTGCTAAAAACTCTATAAAAGATCTTGGTAATTCATTTTTATAATACGGAAATCTTGCTTCGTATTGAAAAAATTTAAACAAAACGGCAAAGCCAAGTTTTGAATCACCTCTCTTTGTTTGAATAAGCTTCATTTCATCGGGCGTCAATGTAAAGTGTTCTATTAATTCTTCTAACTCCCAGTTCCTTTTCAAAACATATTCTCCCCTCAAAAAAGTTCCTATAATGGTGAGTGCCGGAACTTTATTTAAAATAAAGTATATTATAAATCAACTATATCAAACAATAATCTATTAAATTTTCTATAAGTTCCTAACCCAAAATAGTAATCGGAACTTATAGACTATTCAACGAATTTGTGTTACGTTTATATGGAACACTTTTACAACAAAATAAAAATTCACTAGGGGTGCTTTTGTGTTAAAAGCTGAGAAAAGACTAAAAGTCTTTAACTCTTTGAACCTGATCTGGTTTGTACCGGCGTAGGAAAGTGGGGAAAATGCGTAAGCATTAATGAATAATTTTTATTAAATGCTCTCGTTAATAAACCACTTCCTAATTGAAGTGGTTTTAATTTTTTATTAGGGGTGATAAGAAATGAGTCAAAACAAAAAAGTGTTTCTTGCAGGACCATTTAAAAGTCTAGTTGATCCAAAAACAGGAATGATGGCCAATCATGAAAAACAAAAGTTGTTAAATCTTATATCTTTTTTTGAAGAAAGAGGTTTTTCAGTCCATAATGCGCACAAACGTGAAGGGTGGGGAAAGGACTTTATGACACCCGAAGAATGTACTGCAATAGATTTCAAAGAAATTAGTACATGCGATCTTTTCGTTGCCTTTCCGGGTTCACCAGCTTCCCCGGGAACCCATATAGAAATTGGATGGGCTTCTGCTTTAAATAAACCAATTATTCTGCTGCTAGAAGAAGGAAAAGACTACGCCTTTTTAATAAAAGGCCTTGATGCTGTCGCTAATGTAATATCTATCCGTTATCAAAAAGAAGATGATTATTTAAGAGAAATCGAAAAACAGTACTTACAATTCGTTTAGAAGGAGGTACATATGCAATACAGTAATTTCCACGAAGCTTATATAGAAACACTTTATGATACTTATCACAACCCACAATTTTTCAATGCACCACGTGGTAACCATAGTCGTGAGAAGCTTAATTATAACTTGAGTATTAAAAACCCTGTAGAACGTGTCTGTTATTTACCAAGCCGAAAAACGAATATTGTTTTTAATTTTGCAGAAGTTTTATGGTATTTATCAGGTGATAATAGCCTTGATTTTATTAGTTACTATAACAAGAAAATGCCTGAATATTCAATGAATGGAAAAACATTAACGGGGACAGCATATGGACCAAAAATCTTTGAATTTGGCAATGCCAAAATAAATCAATGGAAACAAATAAAAGATTTATTAACACATGAAGATCCTGATTCCAAAAGAGCATTTATACAGATCTTTGATGCAACGGAATTAATGGTACCAAACAATATTGATATTTCTTGCACATTAGGTCTGCAATTTTTTGTAAGAGAAAATAAACTATATATGGCATCTTATATGCGTGCAAATGATGCTTTTCGTGGAATCATAAGTGATCTTTTTTCCTTTACATTTATTCAAGAATTAATGGCCAGAGATCTTAACCTGGAATTAGGAGAGTATTTTCATAATGTTGGCTCCATCCACATTTATCAGCCGGATGATGAATGGACTGAAAAGGTGCTTCAGGAAGCTAAATCTGACCCACGAAACATGAAGCCTAAATTTAAATTCCCTAAAATGCCTTCTATAAATAATTGGCCTTCGATTGAAACTGTGCTAGAATATGAGGCTTTATTAAGAAAAGATCAGATTAAAATGTCTAGTTTAGACATTAAAAAATTGGATTTACCTGAATACTGGAAGCAAGTTCTTTTACTTTTTAGTTTGTATCAATACATTGCTTATAAAAGACCAATTGATACTTCCTTATATGAAAACTTACTCCCAGTTTATCAGCATTTTGTTATTAATAAATGGCCTTCAAAATTCACAACAATTGTAAAATAAATCTAGCCGAGGAGGAGAAGTAGATTATGAAAACTTCTTTTAAAGAAGGAACCATTGCTAATAAATTTGAAGCTTACAATGATATACTTGAACAAACTTTAGGATTTCGCTTTGTCTTTGAAACTTTCCTTTCAAATCCAAATGTAAAAAATATACTTGACTATGGATGCGGACCGGGAAAAGTAGCTTATAGATTGTCCAAAAGTACGAACCTAAACATCATTGCTGTAGATGAATCAAAAGAAATGCTCGACATTGCTCAGGAAAAAAGAAACCATCCAAACGTAGATTATCATTTGATTGAAAATGACCAGTTGTCTTTTCTTGAGAATAATTCAGTTGACGGAGCCATGACCTGTTATGTATTTATTAATACGGAAAATAAAGATAGGATTCGGCGAATTATGAAAGAGATTTATCGAGTACTAAAACCTGATTCACCATTTGTTATTTTAGATACAAATCCTGATTCAACAGGTATCGAGTTTTCTACGTTTCGAAATGGTATACCAGGAAAAAAATATATAAGTGGAGAAGCACGACAAGAATGGTTACATATAGAGAACCAAGAGGATCTTATATTACATGACTTTCACTGGCCAAAATCAATGTATCAGGAAGTTCTGAAAGAGATAGGTTTCCGAGATATCGAACAACTAGAACCAACTTTACGGGATATTCCTTATGAGGAATTAAAAAGGATTGAACAAGAACATAAATTTAGCCAATGGACACAGGAATGGGATTACCCTCCCTTCGTTCTTTATCGATCCGTCAAATAAGTAGTCAAATAAGTAATGGAAGGTTTCAGAACTGTTCCAAGGAGAGAATATTATGATAGCTGATGAATTTGATGTATTTTTATTTGACTTAGATGGAGTAATTTATATAGGATCAGAACCACTTCCTGAGGCAGTAGAATCACTTAGGCGTCTTCGAAAAGAAAAGAAAGAGATTAGATTTTTAACTAATGATCCATGTACAACACGGGAAAAAACAGCAAAACGGTTAAGTAAGCTAGGTATAGAAGCAAGCAGCGAAGAAGTAATTACGTCTGGTTGGTTGACCGCACAATATTTACACCATGAAAAAGTCAGAACTGCATTTGTTTTAAGTGATGAAAATTTAAAATGGGAATGTCAACAAGTTGGTATCAATATAAAAGATCAAACCAATGTAGAAGCCGTTGTTGTTGGGTGGGACGATAATGCGTCTTTTCATGATATCCAGAAAGCAGCAAAATTTATTCATAAAGGATCAAAATTTGTTGCCACAAATGCAGACAGAACGTTTCCAACCCCTGAAGGTCCTTTACCTGCTGTTGGGGCAATGGTGGAAGCGATACGGGTTTCAACAGAGAAAAGACCTATCATTGTCGGAAAACCTTACCCTTATATGTTTAAAAAGGCACTTGAAGATTTTATTCCATCCTCCAGAGCAGTAATGGTGGGTGATAATCCATATACTGATATTTTGGGCGCACATCAGGCAGGAATACCGGCCATTTTGGTATCAGAGCAAAATGTTAAAAAGTTCCCGTCAGCAAGAGATTTCCGCAATCCAGATGCTACGATACCAAATTTAAAGAGTTTATTTGACAGTAATATAAACATAAAAAAGTGGATTTCCCCTTCCTTTTCTTGGCCAGATAATATCGAAGCAGGAGTTGCAGGCATTATTTTTGATAAAAAACAGCGAGTTCTTCTAGTGAAACGTGCAGATAACGGATTATGGGGAATTCCATCGGGCCATGTTGAGCCAGGAGAAACTGTAGAGGAAGCAATCATCAGAGAAATTAGGGAAGAAACCGGTTTGAGAGTCAAAGTTAATAGGTTAATCGGAGTTTATTCTGATCCTGTTTCTCAGGTTTTTTCATATCCAAACGGTAATGTAAGTCACTTTATTACAACATGTTTTGAATGTGAAGTTATAGGTGGAACTCTAAATAGAAAAAGCGAAGAGACATTAGATGCGGATTATTTCGACTTTAATCATTTACCAGAAAATCTCCTAAACATGCATCCAAGATGGCTTAAGGATGCATTAGAAAGGGAAAGAATTTCTTATATTCGTTAGTTAAGTAACAAGCCCTATAGAAAAACAGAAATGGCTTAAAGTTAAAACTTTAAGCCATTTCTCAATTTTACATATATTTACTGTTTATTGCGGGTAATGACAGCTACGCTGTTGTTACCCCTTTTACGCTGGCCAGGTTTTAGTTCGTCTAACGAAGCCAAGATGTTGTCCACTGTTTGAAATTGTAAAATTAGTTTTTCTGCTGTTTTCGGCCCAATTCCTTTGACACCTGGATAATGATCACTTGTATCCCCTGTTAACCCTTTAACATCAGCAAATTGTCTTGGATGGTATCCTCGTTCTTCTATAAATCTTTCTTTTGTTTGTACTTCGTAGTTGCCGTACCCTTTTTTCATTAAAGCAACTGTTATATTGTCATCTAATACTTGTAGAATATCACGGTCTCCTGTTAAGATGATTACTTCAGCTTCGTCTTTTACTTGATGGGCAATTGTACCTAAACAATCGTCCGCTTCATAACCTGTAACTCCAATGTTTGGTATAGCAAAGGCGGCTGTTGCATCTTTTGCTAAATCAAATTGTGGGATTAGTTCTTCAGGTGGAGCAGAACGATTCCCTTTATATTCTTCATTATGTGCCCTACTGTGGGGAATATTGGTATTTTTAGTAGCACACTTGTATAAATCTAGCAATATCAATTATTTAAGACAGATATTATTAATCCCATTATATTTTTTTATAGGGATATATGCTAAACTAGTTTAAATGAAAATAATAGATTACAATGCATAGAACGGTGTTTGTCAACATAGTTGTCGCATTAACTACTTTAGTATTTTAAACCTGAATTATTCATAGAAAATCAATAACTTAGATTAACATCTTGTTTATCAAGCCCTTTCGGCTTCCTGGATTTGCACGAAAAAAATGAAAAAAGAATCCATTTCTG
>NZ_JAACYS010000170.1 GCF_009996845.1 Pallidibacillus pasinlerensis
CCTCTAGCGTTCCGACTGCACTGTTAAGCTCTGTAAGCAATTTCTCATAATCATATGATGCAAGCGCCTTACGAATTGGACGATAACGTGGGTGATGACGGAACAAACTTCGAATCTCCCGTGCCACATGGAAACGATCAAGCGAAAAGAATGCACGATCTTTGAAATAGTCACGACAAGTTGTAATCCAATTTGCACCATCTCCATTTATTACCAACTTATGAATGGTTGGATCATACTCAAAGTTTTCGATGAGAAAGTCCTCAAACGCCTCCCAAAATGGCTGGTTCCCTTCATGTACGAAATGGCGTTTATTCTTCAGTCTTACTCGTTTCCCATTGACTTCCCAGCCTTGATGAACTGCGGCTATTTTCTCTTCTTTTCCC
>NZ_JAACYS010000171.1 GCF_009996845.1 Pallidibacillus pasinlerensis
GAAATGACTATCGCTAGTCATGGAAGTTTTTGAACTTATTAACGGTTAAGTTAATAAGGGCGCACGGTGGATGCCTTGGCACTAGGAGCCGATGAAGGACGGGACTAACACCGATATGCTTCGGGGAGCTGTAAGTAAGCTTTGATCCGGAGATTTCCGAATGGGGAAACCCACCTTCCGTAATGGGAAGGTATCCTTATCTGAATTCATAGGATAAGGAAGGCACACCCAGGGAACTGAAACATCTAAGTACCTGGAGGAAGAGAAAGAAAAATCGATTCCCTAAGTAGCGGCGAGCGAAACGGGAACAGCCCAAACCAAGAGGCTTGCCTCTTGGGGTTGTAGGACACTCTATA
>NZ_JAACYS010000172.1 GCF_009996845.1 Pallidibacillus pasinlerensis
TAAAACAAGTGATTGGACTGACAAATGAAGATCCCGTTTCAACGGAGTTTAGACCACTAAAACAAATTATTGAGCGATTAAATCGAACGTTTAAAGGCAATTATCGCTCTACACATGGATTCGGTTCAGAAAAAGGCTCGGTATCGTTTGTCACACTGTTTGTGGCTTACTTTAACTTTTTACGACCTCACGCAAGTTTAGAAGGAAAAGTACCAGTCACAAATCCAGAACTACTAGGTCTTCCAACCATGCCAGCGCGTTGGACAAAATTGATCGAATTAGCTCAACAGTGGATTCGAGAACAACGAATAGCTTAAATTTCGCTTTAGCTGAGCCCTTAAAAGAGAA
>NZ_JAACYS010000173.1 GCF_009996845.1 Pallidibacillus pasinlerensis
CGATGTTCTCTAACTAGAAATTGGTCTGGTGACGATGGTGAGAAGGTCACACCCGTTCCCATCCCGAACACGGAAGTTAAGCTTCTCAGCGCCGATGGTAGTGAAGGATTTCCCTTTGCGAAAGTAGGACGTTGCCAGGTCGCATTATTTTTTTGTTTTTATAAACATACATAATAAACATTGGTCCGGTAGTTCAGTTGGTTAGAATGCCTGCCTGTCACGCAGGAGGTCGCGGGTTCGAGTCCCGTCCGGACCGCCATATTCCTAAATTCATACATATGCTTATTCAACCTTAGGTGAATCCTAAGGTTTTTTATTTATTTTTGAAACTAATCCAGTTTAAATA
>NZ_JAACYS010000174.1 GCF_009996845.1 Pallidibacillus pasinlerensis
TATATTCACTCGGTTTGTTTTGTCTAGCTTCGGCTCCTAGCAACTATCGTCACTTCGCTCTCCTTCCTTGATAATGCTAACGCATTATCTCGTGCGATGAGAATTCGTAGTAGCATATTCAAACACTACGATAAGTCAACATCAGCTCGTTACCTCGCTGTGTTTCCTTTATCTCATTGCGGAGCGCTCCAGTGCGTACATTGCTGGATAGTCGCCTCAGCTTTTCTTTTAGCCTTATATCGTTATCTAGTTTTCAAAGAACGATTAATTGAGGATATTGAACCCTCAAAACTGACAAGACAAAGCGTTTGTCACATCAAAAGATGTGTTCCGC
>NZ_JAACYS010000175.1 GCF_009996845.1 Pallidibacillus pasinlerensis
GTATTAGGTTTTTTATATACCCTTATTATCACATATTTGGCAAAGTTTGGGTGGAATTATCTCGAAGAATTTTTACTCTTCAGGGCTGTAACTTTTGAAATACAATATCTTTTTCGACGAGTCAAATAAATTAGATGCAGAGAAAAAATATTCTTACTATGGTGCTTTTGGTGTTGAACAATCTTTATGCGACAGTATAGTGATGGATATCAACAAGATTTTAAGAATAACAGGTAAGAAGAGTGAATATCACTTTACTGAATATAAAAATGACAAGGATATTGCTCCCTACATATATTGTTTACACCATTTCATAAAAACAAACTTACAA
>NZ_JAACYS010000176.1 GCF_009996845.1 Pallidibacillus pasinlerensis
CTCTTGAAATTATGTCCTTCATTAACGTGATGAAGGACAGTTCATTACCTTTTCTTTGAAATTTTGTCCTTCATAAACTCGATGAAGGACACTTCACTACCATTTCTTTGAGATTTTGTCCTTCATAAACTCGATGAAGGACATTTCATTACCTTTTCTTTGAAATTTTGTCCTTCATAAACTCGATGAAGGACAGTTCACGAGCATTTCCTTGAGATTATGTCCTTCATTAACGTGATGAAGGACAGTTCATTACCTTTTCTTTGAAATTTTGTCCTTCATAAACTCGATGAAGGACAGTTCAAGACCATTTCCTTGAGATTA
>NZ_JAACYS010000018.1 GCF_009996845.1 Pallidibacillus pasinlerensis
TTAAATAAATGTTTAATATTTATTTAGTTCAATAAATCTAGTTAAATATACTTTTTAACAAACTAGACATTTAGCCTAAAGACTACGATAAACTAAATCTAGTGTCGTAATAAAAAATTTGGTAATATTAATGAAGAAAATCATTATTCCCCTGTATCAAAAATAGCTACATATAAAGATGATAAAACATGTATTACCACGATGCGTTTAATGTAATATGAAGAATTAAGATACATAAACGTTTTTCGACTATATAATAGGAAAAAGAGTTGCCAAGTCGGATTCAAATCCAATTTAGCAACTCTTTTTTATTTTACCATTAGTACTGGACAGTTTACTCGTTTCATTACTTTATGACTGACACTACCAAGTACCATTGTCTGAAACGTGTTTAATCCACGGCTTCCGATCACGACTAAATCAAACTCCCCTTTATTTGCATAATCAACGATAGTGGGACCGGGATCACCATGAAGTAATTTTGTGCGATAAGAAATGTTGGCCTCTTTTAGCATTTCCTCAATTGGAGCAAGTCTTTTTCGACGCTGTAATTCAAGTTCTTCTTTCCCTTGAGAATGTAGCACTTCTTGTTTTGCTTTATCATAATCAACGACATACAGAGCTTCCACGCTGCAGCCATTGATAAGAGAAGCAATTTTTACCGCTTCTTTCGTTGCGCGAAGAGAATGCTCTGAACCATCTACGGCTAAAAGAATACTTTTATACATTCATTTCACCCCAAATTAATTAGTTGATAACTTCGGATTCGTTTCACTATATACCGCCAACTTGTCAACGAGCTTCTTACTTGCGGAGTTTAGGTTTCTAATCGTTACGATATTTCCATTTTCTCGATAATTTAACACAACTTTATCTATCGCACCTACAGCAGATTCATCCCAAATATGGGCATTGGCAAAATCAATTACAATGTTCTCATTTTCCACCTCTGTATCAAAGGCTTTTACAAACCCTTCAACAGAAGCGAAAAACAACTGACCTTCAACATGATACGTTATAGTAGACTCTTCTAATTGTTTTTTCACTTTAATAGAAGAAATTTTTGCGACGAAGAATAGCGCACTTAAAATAACTCCGGCTATTACCCCTTTTGATAAATCATTCGTAAATAAAACAATACCTACTGTTACTAACATAACAAAGGCGTCGGAACGGGGTGCTTTTACTAAATATTTAAAGGAAGACCAATCAAATGTTCCGACAGAAACCATAATCATTATTCCAACTAGTACTGGCATTGGAATTTGTACAACTAAATCACCGAAAATCATAATTAAAATGATAAGGAAAATACCAGCAACAAAAGTAGAAAGTCTACCGCGACCACCTGATTTAACATTAATAACAGATTGTCCGATCATTGCACAACCTGCCATTCCACCAAAAAATCCAGTGACAATATTGGCAATCCCTTGTCCACGTGCTTCTCTATTTTTATTACTATCCGTCCCTGTCATATCATCCACAATCGACGCCGTTAAAAGCGTTTCTGTTAAGCCGACAATTGCTAATGATAATGAGTAAGGAAAAATAATTTGCAATGTTTCTAATGTAAATGGAACATCTGGCAATAAGAAGTTTGGTAAAGTTTGTGAAATAATACCTAAGTCTCCTACAGTACGTAATTCAGCACCGGAAAAAATCGTAACTGCAGTTAAAATAACAATCGCAACTAGAGGAGCTGGAATCGCCTTAAAAAATTTCGGCAATACATATAAAATAACTAAAGTTATCGCCACAAAAACATACGTTAAATTATTGATTCCGATAAAATGCGGTACTTGTGCCATAAAAATTAAAATTGCTAACGCATTAACGAAGCCGATCATGACTGAGTTCGGAATAAACTTCATAAATCTTGCAATTTTAAAAACACCAAATAAGATTTGAATAATACCAGTTAAAATTGTAGCTGCAAACAAGTACTGTACTCCATAATCGCGAACTAGAGGTACCATTACTAACGCCATCGCACCCGTTGCAGCTGAAATCATCGCTGGACGACCACCGGCAAAGGCAATAATGACCGCTATCGTAAATGAAGCGTATAAACCGACCATTGGATCAACGCCTGCAATAATTGAGAAGGAAATTGCTTCAGGAATTAATGCTAAGGCAACAACAATCCCAGCTAAAATATCTGCTCTTATATTCGAGAACCATTCTAGTTTAATTTTTTCTACCATGTAATTATTCACCTCAAATTCTTTAATTTCTTTCTGACCACATGGTATTCTGACACAAAAGATAAGTTTAGCATCTTCCTTCTCAAAAAGGAACAGTTTTTTTTAATACACACTTTGATGGAATTATTGAAGGTTTTGATAATAATGGAGTGAGGATGTTAGTTCCTGAATGGGTAGAAGATGATACAGATGATGAAATGACGCGTCAGTTTAATTATGGTTACGGTCGTCCACGTAGAAGATATCGTCGTTACCGTAGACGTTATTTTCCTTTCCGTTTTTTTAGAAGAATTTTTCCAATCCCTTATTACTATCCGTACTATCCTTGGTACTAATATTAACCATATTCTTGGAGGTAAAAATTTATATTAACTTAAAAAAGCTTGTTTTGAAAAAGAGTTTCAAAACAAGCTTAGCATTTTTCACAAATGGGACGTTATTTAGATACGAGGTAGAATTATTTCCCCGTTTCAGCAAACCGCTTAATTCTTTCTCCTATTTCATCACGAACCCGCTGAAAGACTTGCCAAATTTCTTCTTCCGTTCCTTCTGCTTTCGCTGGATCATCAAATCCCCAATGGTTCCGTTTCACATGTGGCGGTGTGACTGGACATTTATCTTTCGCATCGCCACATAATGTCACAACGAAGTCCGCATTATTTAATATTTCTAAATCAATTATATCTGACGTTTGCTTGGAAATATCAATGCCAACCTCTTCCATCGCTTTTACTGCTTTCGGATTTAATCCATGGGCTTCTATTCCCGCACTTTTCACATCCCACTCAGCTTGATTTAAATAATGTTTTGCCCAACCTTCTGCCATTTGACTGCGACAAGAATTTCCTGTACATAGAAAATAAATAATTTTTTTCGCCATCTCTACACTCCTTTAGAAAAGTAATAATGATATATAAAGTCCAATTAACGTAATAAATAAAATTGGGATAGTTAATATAATTCCAACTTTAAAGTATGTCCCCCAGGATATTTTTACTCCCTTTTGTGCTAAAACGTGGAGCCAAACTAAAGTTGCTAGTGAACCGATAGGTGTTATTTTTGGACCTAAATCGGAACCAATTACATTAGCATACACTAAAGCCTCCCGAATCACCCCTGATGTATTCGTTTCTCCAATGGCTAAAGCATCAATCATTACTGTCGGCAAATTATTCATAACCGCAGAAAGGACAGCAGCAATAAAGCCCATTGCTATAGTAGCTATAAACAATCCTTGTTCAGCCACATATTGAATAACTTGTGATAGGGTAGAGGTTAATCCGGCATTTCCTAAACCATACACAACCACATACATGCCTATCGAAAAGAACACAATATTCCACGGGGCATTTTTTATCGCAAGCTTTGTATCTACTACTTTACTTCTTCTAGCCAACAATATAAAAACAATTGCAATTAATCCACCTATGATAGAAACAGGTACGTTAATAAATTCACTTGTGAAATAACCAATAAGTAAAATTGCTAAAACATACCAAGAAACATAAAACAACTTTTTATCTTTAATTACATCTTTAGGATTCTTTAATTTATCCAAATCGTATGACTTTGGGATACTTTTTCTAAAATATATTAACAGCACTGTAATTGTCGCAATTAAAGAGAAAATATTCGGAATGATCATCCGAATTGCATATTCATTAAAACCAATATTAAAGAAATCGACGGAGACAATATTTACTAAATTACTTATAATAAATGGCAGCGATGTTGTATCGGCAATAAAGCCACTCGCCATAATAAATGGAAATAACATTTTTTCTGTAAAATGTAAATTTCGTACCATCGCTAGAACGATTGGAGTTAAAATTAATGCTGCACCATCATTGGCGAAAAGAGCTGCAACAACTGCACCTAAAATTGTTACATAAATGAACATTTTTATGCCATTTCCCTTTGCTAATCTTGCCATATGTAATGCTGCCCATTCAAACAAACCAATTTGATCTAAAATTAATGAAATAAGAATAATTGCTACAAAAGTTAAAGTTGCATTCCAGGTAATGTCGATCACTTCTAAAACATCACGAAAGTCAACAACTCCAACTAGTAATGCGATAAAAGCACCTGCACAAGCTGACCAACCAATATTTAACCCCTTCGGTTGCCAAATAACAAATATTAAAGTTGCTATAAAAATAATAATTGCGAGAAATAATGTTAACGTCAAAAATGAAACCTCCAATTAACTATATAAATAAATCATAATCAAAATACACTTATATTTGTATACTTTTCTAGAACATAAAAAGAAAGCTTAACGGCTTCCTTCGTCAATGATTGAATTAATGTTTTCGATTGCTTTTTCTAAATCCATGTCAACCGAAGTAATGATTTGGATAATGTGATTCATTTCAGATAGAGGTTTCAATCCATAGTAGACCACAGGTTTTTTATGTTTAAGGATCGTTCCTAATTCAACGAAAGGAATATTTTTTGAAGGAACGAAAGATAATGATTTAAAAAAGTTATAAAACTCGTAAATGCTTTTATGATCATCGGGTACACCGTGTAACATATCATAAAACTTATCAATTGTACATAAAAGATTCCCCATAAAACATTCAACCCTTCAAAATTGCTCTGAAAGTTATTTTATCTAATAGACAATTTTCATTCAATAAAAATATTTATGTTTAACTATTCACAATCAATAATAAAATAAAAACTTTTTCATATAAAAAGCAACTATATTTTATTAAATCTCCACATTTTAATTGCTAAAACATTTATCAATATAGTGAATTTGTCCGTATCAAAGTAGACAAAGAAAGCATCTACTAATAACAAAGGAGGTGTTATTAATAATGTTTCATTCAAGACCAGTATATTGTCCTCCTAGGTATCATGTTAGAAATAAATTTGTTAAACGAGTCCATCCAGTCATTCATCCAATTGTCCATGTTAATCGAATAAATGTAATTGATGTACCTAGACATATTATTAAACCAATTTATCGAACTGAAGTGATTCATCATAGAAGAAGATGTCGGTGGTGTTAACTTACACCACACCTTCTCATTCGGAATTGTTTTGTAATTTTACACAATTTTTAAAGGAGGGGTTCCATGAGCCACAGATACAATATGGGCGCAGGATTTGCACTAATTGTAGTCCTTTTTATTCTGCTTATCATTGTTGGTACTTCATATGTTGGTGGTGGTTACTAAACCAAATTTTTAATTTTATTTTTGTGAAATATTATACTTCTTCGTCTCTATCACTTAGAGTTCAATTTAAACAGTTTATATCGAAGAAGGAGAAATACACGATTAAAATACCACTCTTATTGAGTGGTATTTTCCCTTTTAAAATCAAATTTTTCAAACTTATATCAAACTCCAAATAAGAAATTTGCTTTTATCTTTGTTAAAAAAGTAGCAATCCAATCCACTTATTCTATTGTTAAAGTTCGGGATTTTCCCCATCTATATCACTTTCTTTAGTTTTAGTAGCATCTTCTTCACCAACCGCAGCCGCAGCACCACCGAATGGATCAAGGGCCCGAGCAATATTGTCTTCAGGCACCACGCCTAAACCTGAACCAACTTTATTTGTTTTTTGTTTCGTATGTATATGCTTTTCTGCCATTTCTGCCACCCTTTCTTATTCAATAACTTCTTCCCTAGTTATTTTGACCCATTAAAAAAATGAAATGATAGAGAAAATTTGACAAAAAAACAGGCTGAAAAATCAGCCCTATAAATATCTGCGTTGTACACTCCGTCCGTCATAAGAAAACAAAATCGTTTTTTCTTCCATGATCGTTTCCATATGAACACTTCGACCCCAAAGTTGATAAATATATGGAAGTACTTTTTCTAAGTATTTAAGGTCAAGTTCAATACCTTCATAATGATGTTTTAAATATAGTTCTCCATTTTTTAAGTAATCTCCATCATTAACGGTAATATATGGGAAGCCACCGTTTACCCGCATATTGACCAACTGATCACGAACATTTTCCCAATCTTTATCAACGATTTTATATTCTCTGCCTTGTTTTTGGAAAAGGTACATATCTTCCCGCATCACAAGTTTTTTCGTTAAATAATTTCGCAGGAACGATTGATCTGATTCGATTTCTCTTACTTCAAAAATTTTCTCCCGACCACTTCCTGGTTTAACGCCTAGTTTTTTCATTTCTTCCGTCGGGTTGTTATACCGCTCTTCAATATCTTCAAATATTTTTAAACCTAAATAATATGGGTTAATGCCTGTTCTGGAAGGTTGCACAACATCCGCATTTAATTTTGCAAAATCAAGTGCCTCATCACTTGTTAAATCCATCTCCCGTAAAATTCGCTGATGCCAATAAGATGCCCAGCCTTCGTTCATAATTTTCGTTTCTAATTGCGGCCAGAAATAAAGCATTTCTTCGCGAATCATTGTCATAATATCGCGTTGCCACTCTTCTAGTTCACGACTATATTGGATAATAAATAATAGGAGATCTTTTTCTGGCTGTGGTGGGAATTTTTTCATTCGCTTTGGCTTTTTCATTTTTTGCTCATGGCGTTTATCTAAATTCCATAAATCATCATATGGTGTTGTAATGGCATGTTCATCATCTTCTTCATATTCTACATCTTCTAATGTCCAATCAAGGGTTGGTCGAACTAAAGATGGGTCAATATGTTCTTCAATTGCGAGTACTGCATCGATAAATGATTCTACTTCTTGACGCCCATATTTTATTTCATATTGGCGGATTCGTTCAGCGGTTGCAGCCATACTTTCAACCATATCTCTTTTCGTATTTTTGAAGCGAACGTTATTTTTGAAAAAATCACAGTGGGCTAACACATGGGCAACGATGAGTTTATTTTGAATTAAAGAGTTTGAATCAAGTAAGAATGCATAACATGGGTTGGAATTAATGACAAGTTCATAAATTTTACTTAAACCTAAATCATAATGCAGTTTCATTTTAAAAAACTGTTTTCCAAAACTCCAATGGGAAAAACGTGTCGGCATGCCGTACGCACCGAATGTATAAATAATGTCTGCGGGACAAATTTCATAACGCATCGGATAAAAATCTAAACCAAAACCTTCAGCAACCTCGGTAATTTCCTCTATCGCACGCTGAAGTTCCTTATGCTCCTCGGCTAACATATCCCTCTCCCCCTTTACTATTACCTATAATTTATGAAGGAGAAGGGGGAATGATTACTTTTCATTTTTATGTAAAAAACATAATTCATATAAAGAAAGTAGCATGTCCCTAATTGATTGAAATAATATATGATATAATTTACATTAATCTATAATCTATATGAATGGGGAGAAATGGTGATGGAACTTCGTCAGTTGCGGTATTTTGTTGAAGTTGCCGAAAGGGAACATATGACAGAAGCCGCGGAAAATTTACATGTGGCACAATCAGCTGTTAGTTTACAAATATCGAAATTAGAAGATGAATTAGGGGTAACACTGTTTGAACGTGTTGGTCGAAATTTAAAATTAACGGATATCGGTCGAACATTTTTATTTCATATAAAAAAGGCGTTACAAGATATTGATTATGCCAAATCAAAGGTTGATGAATATTTAGATCCTGATCACGGCACAGTGAAAATTGCTTATCCATCAAGTTTTGCTAACCATATTCTACCTACAGTGATTTCAAACTTTAAACGGCGCTATCCCGATGTAAAGTTTCATTTACGTCAAGGCACATATGCCGATTTACAAAATGCGGTTAAAAATGGAGATATTAATTTAGCATTTATGGGTCCCGCTCCAGTCGAAGATGCTGAATTACAAGTGAATGTTTTATTCACAGAGAACTTTTATGTACTCGCACCAATTAATCATCGAATTACGGAACGGGACGAAGTATCACTACACGAGTTAAAAGATGAAGATTTTGTTCTTTTTTCAGAAGGATTTATTTTGCGAAAAATTGTCGTTGATGCCTGTACCCAAGCCGGATTTTTACCGAATATTACTTCAGAAGGTGAAGATACGGATGCGATTAAAGGGTTAGTCTCGGCTGGAATTGGGTTAAGCATCCTCCCAGAAAATACGTTATACAATAACATTCCAAGAATGACGAAAAAAATAAAAATTTCCCATCCTGAAGTAAAACGATCGGTTGGCATTATCGCTTCTAAAACTAGAGAGCTTGCTCCTTCAGAACGAATTTTTTACGACTTTGTTACCGATTTTTTCTCGAAATTACAAGGATTTAATAATTAAGTTTTACGCTTCAGCATTTACTCGTCTATCATTTCAGATGCTAAATAAAAGCCAACAAATTGATTGCGAATCCACTCTTCATGAAACTTCTCCATCGGCGGATGGCTTTCACCAACATGATTCGTTAGTTCTAATGTAAAAGCGGGACGTTTAAATTCATCAATAAACCAGTCTGTAAAACCACCACCTGTTGCCTCAAGAGGCGGTTTGGCAAGTTGATATCCTGTAAGGCTAGCTAAACTACTTGCTAAAAAATAATCACGATAAATATTTTGTTGCTCACCGTATTGCCAATAAATAACATGTCCCGCTGAATGATATGCAATTGCAGACTTCGGATTTAATTCTTTAATAAATTTTACAAAAGCTTGCACTTCTTTACCTTCCAAAGGCTGTTTCCCTTTATACCCTTTAAAAGATGGTCTGTCTTTAAGGATTTTGTGCTTCTACAATATAATCTGCCTTTCCTTTAGTGGGATTAAGGATGAAAAAGCAAAACAACAACAAGAAAATTTTCTTTACCAACAATTTCACTTCCAATTACGTTTTTCACATTTTTATTTTTCTCCTGTTCCGTTTTAAAACCTAACGAATATACTGGAAAATTGATACGACCTTTAAAAATATGGTTTGTTAAGTTTTACTTTGTAAAATAATTTGCCGACTGCTCAAAATACTAGTAACCCCTGCACAAGGGAGGTTTCAAATGAACAAAGCAGATTATGATCGTGCACTGTACTACACCTATCATTCCCAATGGGATAATTTGCTTTTACTAATGGTCCGCACAAAGGATGATTTTTTATCAAAAAAAATCGAACATTTTCTACACGCCTATTATTTTCAAAAAGATCATGCAGTAGTGGAAAATTACTTAATTTCTCTGCTTGCTTATGCTGATCATGCAAACGAACAAGCAATGATAATGCAACAAGATGTGATTTTTTCTGTCTAACTGGTGAGGACGAAAGAAACTTGCTTGACCTAACAAAACACGTTAGGTCCTTTTTAATTTTCAAAAAATTCCGGGATTCAATTTGTTTTAAAAGCATTCTAAAATAACATATGCTAAAATTATCCATAGGACAAGTCATTTTTTTTTAATAAATGTGGGGTGGACTTGTTGGAAAATAAAAAAATTGATCATTTGTTCTTTTTCAGTTGGCTCGTTTCCATTATTGCCACTTTTGGGAGTTTATATTTTTCTGAAATAAGAAACTTTGTCCCTTGTGAATTATGTTGGTATCAACGGATTTTAATGTATCCAATGGCGGTTTTACTATGTATTGCTTATATTAAAAAAGATTGGAAAATGAGTTTTTATGCGATGATTTTGTCTGGAATCGGCGCATGTATTTCGTTATATCATTATTCAATACAAAAAATCGCAAGTTTTGGAGAAAATGCTATTGGATGTAGTGTCGGTGTACCTTGTACTGCCGAATACATAAATTGGTTTGGTTTTGTTACAATCCCGTTTTTAGCATTAATCGCATTTATTCTTATTTTTATCGTTAGTTTCATTGTGTGGCGACAAGTAAAGGAGGAAAACTAATATGAAAAAAGTGTTTATCTTTGGTGGAATTATCGTTGTTATTTTTATTGCAATTGCCCTTTTAACGAAGATGTCAGATTCGGATTATTATAAAAATGCTATCACCCCTGAACAATTAGAACAAGACTTGGCTAGTGGTAAAGCACAAACCGTTTATTTTTATAGTCCAACATGTTCATACTGTCAACAAGCATCACCTATTGTCTTTCCAATGGCTGAGGAAATGGGATTTGACTTAAAACCATATAATGTTGACGAACATCCAAGTGCTCAATACGGTATAACATCTACTCCAACAATTGTGCATTTTGAAGATGGAAAAGAAGTAAGCAGAATTGAAGGGTTTGTTGGCGAGGAAAAATTTAAAGAGTTTTTTGAAACGAACGTTGTGAACGAATAGGAAAATTAATAAAGGGTCGCCCTCTAATTATTGAGGCGGCCCTTTTTTTTTGAACGATATTTTTGTTAGATTTCATTACGACTTACCACTGTTCATACATCTCTTCTTCCACAATCGCATGCAAGTCATAGGAATCAATGACAATTATCCGATAATCATTTTGCTCTGCATATTCATCCGCATATTCTTTTATATATTTAGGTGAACCGCCTTTTTCATCATCATAAACAATTAACATCCCATCTGTGTTCCGAATGACAAACTTATTTTTTTCTCGAAATTGCCACGGTCCCTCATACGGACGATTTGTAACCGAAGTATGGTAGTCTGCAAACATTAAAATTTCTTGATATTTCTCCTGTTTATCTTCTTTCCAATTTTTTTCTTGATCTAAGAAGGGAGTAATTACCGCGTATTTTAACTGAGGAAAGTCCATTTGTAAGTCCATTATTACTTCTGCTGCCCATGTTTCGACTCCTAATTGACCACTTAAAATAACCCATTCTAATTGTTCTTCTTCAATTAATTGAATTAACTGTCGTCTAATCGCTTTTTTAATAATGGCGATACCTGGATGCTTATCGTCAAATACACCTAGTTCATGTTGTTTGTATCCTGTTATTACTAAACGTTTTAACATACTTTCACCTGTTTCTAATTTAAACTATGTCTATTTTTATTATAACAAAATATTTTTAGGTCGCTGTGATACGTAACCACTTCTATTTTTTCCATCAAAAAATAAAGCAACCGACCTTATGACCGATTGCTAATATCACTACATGACAAAGTTACCTGGAGTTTTAATATAAACACTATCAGCTTCTAAACAGAAATCTCGTTGTTCCAAAAATTGTTCATGAGAAAACGGAAAAGATAAACCGAGTTCCTCTAAAATTTGGACGTTTCGTTCATACATTTGCTGATATTTATTTTTTTCTAAACCATTTGATTCAATTAAAAAGATAAGAGTTTCTAAACTCGAAATGATTTGATATGATTCTTTTAGTGTGCCATTCAACTCGTTTTTTCCTAATACATTTAAAAAGTTCATTTTTTCAAATTTGGTTACATCCTCTTCTGAAAAATATTTAGGAAAAATAGAAGTATAAAAATATTCCACGAGATTTTTTATTTTCAACTCTTGTTCTGAGGTTGAAGCATAAACGATCTTCAAGAGTAACCCACCTTTATAACATATTTACTCCATCTTAAATTTAAACTATCACTAGAATAACATAGGAACAATGAGAATGATTGTGGTAATTTTAGGTAATCAATGATAGCAGGTGATTATATGCATAACGTAATGAAAAAAGAACATGATCTATACATCCAAATTCCCGATGTATGGGACGGACTAACAGTTGAAGACTTATTAAAAAAGGAATGGCATTTATCGAAAAAAACCGTTCACTTTATGAGGATGGATAAAGCTATTGAGATTAATGGTAGGGCTGTACCTTTTTCTGAGCGTTTAGTGAAAGGGCAGGTTTTGCTAATCCAAAATGTTTTTCAAACTGAGGATTACGGTTATGTGCCGAACGAAGTTGATTTTCAAGTTATTTATGAAGATGACTTTTTACTTGTAGCAAATAAACCGGCAGGCATTGCCACACATCCAAATAAGCCTGAGGATGTTAAAACATTAGCAAATGGAATAGCTTACTACTTCCAAGAAAAGGACGAGCGCTCTGAAGTACATCATGTGCATCGTTTAGATAAAGATACGACAGGAGCAATACTTTTTGCAAAATCGGCATTTGTCGGGTCAATTTTAGATTATCAATTAACGGAGCGTAAAATAAAACGAACATACACTGCTGTTGTCCATGGGAAACTAAAAAATCAAAAAGGAACGATACAAGCAAAAATCGGTCGTGATCGCCATCATCCAACACGAAGACGCGTATCTCCGACTGGTCAAGATGCCATTACCCACTACGAGGTTATCGCATACGATGCAAAGAAAAACTTAAGTCAAATACGGTGTCAATTAGAAACAGGACGAACACATCAAATTCGTGTCCATCTCGCCCATATTGGTCATCCCCTAGTCGGTGACACTCTTTATGGGGGAATACGATTATTTTACAGACAAGCTTTACACGGACAGTTTCTAAACTTTACACATCCATTAACATTGGAAAAAATTACAGTAGAAGCACCGTTTATCGATGATTTTCCGGCATTAAATTAGACTTTTAACTAATAATCATCGTAACGTCATTTCCTGTTTCACTGAGAAATTTAAAATTAAATAAACCCAAAATGAAATAGGAAGTGTAAAAATAAAAATTAAGCGAATGGCCGTTGCTGAGATGCCAAAAAAATCAGCAATTCCCCCGCAAACACCGAACAAAGCTTTATTCATTGACGATTTTCTTAACTTATTCACACTTAAACCCCACCTTTTCCCATTTTACTTTTTATACGAATTTGGGAGAAAAATGATTCAAAAATAAAGGATAGGAAACCAAATTAATGGTCCTATCCTTTATTTTAGAAAAATACATCTGGATCTTTAAAGAAACGTGTATTTTTATCAATTTGATTAATTTGTCCCATTTCTTCGTCTGTAAGTTCAAAATCAAATATATCCGCATTTTCTTTAATTCGTGACGGTGTTACTGATTTTGGAATAACGACTATATCACTTTGTAAATGCCAACGTAGTGTCACCTGAGCTGGTGATTTACCATATTTTTTACCGATTTCATTTAAGACTGAATCATTTAAAACTTGCCCTCTAGCAAGTGGTGACCATGCTTCAACGACAATGTCATGCTTTTTACAAAACTCGCGTAATTCTTTTTGTTGAAAATAAGGATGTAATTCCACTTGGTTAATAACCGGTTTTTCCTCGGATTTGTCCATTAATGTTTGCAAATGATGAGGTTTAAAGTTACTAACACCAATCGCCCGGACAAGTCCTTCGCGATATAATTTTTCTAACGCCCGCCACGTATCCACAAATTTATCTTTTCCTGGCCAATGAATTAAATATAAATCAACATATTCAAGACCTAATTTTGCAATACTTTTATCAAAGGCTTTTAACGTATTTTCATATCCATGATCCGTATTCCAAACTTTTGTAGTTACAAAAATTTCTTCCCGCGGAATCCCGCTATCTTTGATCGCCTGGCCAACCCCTTCTTCATTTTCATAAAGAGCAGCAGTATCAATTGAACGATAACCGAATTTTAGTGCAGTTTTAACCGAATTAATTACGTCATTTCCATCTTCAATTTTATAAACACCTAGGCCAAAATACGGCATTTTTACACCATTATGTAATGTAACGGTTCCTTGAAGCGATTTCGTCATTAGGAATTCCCCCTGTAAAATGAAAGTCAAAGTAACATCAACTATATTTTATCATGTTGCACATCGGTCTACGAACAAAAGCTTTTTTTCTATGAAATTTTTCCAGCCTTTAAGCTCATAATAAAAATATAAAAGGAGGTTATTCAATGAAGAAACATGTTCTATTACTCACTATAATATTGGGTATGTTTATACTCTTTGGTTGTAATAACGATGATGATAAAGTAACAAATCCACCAAATGATGCGCCGGTGGAAAATGAGAATGCGAATCAAAATATGAATCAAACTGGATTAGACGATCAAACTAATGATGTGGATGATAATCAAGCAACCGATGATGCAAATCAGAACGGTATGCAAAGTGGGAGTAAAATTCATTTTACAAGCTTCGATTTAGACATTGACTACCCTGATAATAAAGAATTTGATATTGATTACGAAAATGACGCTGATGGAATGGAAGCAGAAGTAAAGGATACGGTTAAAGGAAACGAACATTTACAAGGTGATGATGCCTTTAATCGAATAAGACCTGTATTTGAGTCTTTTACCTTTGATAAAAACTCACCGGATGATGAAGTCATTTCCCAAGTTTTAAAAGCATTTGACCTTGATGATAATTTTATTGAATTTGAATTAGAAATTGATTTTGAAGATGGTACGAAGAAAGAGTATCTACGAAGATAAACATAGCACATAAAAAGGTTGTACTGCTCAAATTTTCTAAAGCGGTACAACCTTATTTTTAGTGGAAATTTATATCCTTATTATTTTTTGAAAAAAGGATTTTTATGACTTTGAAAAACTCGCATTCAATTGTTTATTTGATTGGCTCGAGGGTTTCTTCCAAATCATCGATAACATAATCCCTAATACCATAATAAATGCTGCGAAATAATACGGATAGTTAATATTAATATCGAATAAAAATCCACCGATAATTGGCCCTGCAATATTAGCCATACTTGTAAACATGGAGTTCATACCACTAACAAAACCTTGTTCCTTTCCAGCAATATTGGAAAGGTAAGATGTGACAGCCGGACGAAATAGATCGAAACCAACGAACACTGTAAATGTTACTAAAATAATGGACCAATACGATTGAACTACGGTCATACAGAAAACAAGGACAGCCGAAACAACTAAACAGTAACGAATAAGTTTAATTTCACCCCAAATTCGTACTAACCAATCAAATAAAACAACTTGTGCAATGGCACCAATGATGCCCCCACCCATAATTACAATGGCGATATCTTTCGGTTTAAACTGGAATTTATGATCCGTATAAAGACTAAAGAATGATTCGAATGCAGCTAAACCAAAGGAAATGACAAAAATTAATACGAGCGGAATGAAAAAGATTGGGGAAAAAACTTTTTGTAAACCGCTTTTTCTTTCAGTTGTCGTTTCAGTTGTTTCTTCTTCAATCCGTTCAGGTTCGGATAATACAATTATTGATAGTATTCCTGCAAGAACCCCTAAACCACCAGCAAAAAAGAATGGAACCCGGGTTCCGAATTCAGCTAACAATCCACCAATACCAGGACCGATAATAAATCCAGTACTAATCGCCGCAGACATATAGCCCATCGCTTTCGGACGTTTATCTATAGTTGTAATGTCTGCAATAAAAGCCGTAACCGCAGGCATAATCATCGCCGCACTAATACCACCGAGAACGCGTGAAATAAATAATGTACTTACTTCTTTCCCGATACCAAATAAAAATTCCGAGATACCAAAAATAAATAAACCTATGACAATAATAATTTTCCGACCAATTTGGTCAACCGCTTTTCCAGCAAAAGGAGAAACGATTAATTGGGCAATTGCAAAGGCAGCAGTAAGATAACCAATCGTTGTACCTGAAATTCCTAATTCATTTATTAATGAAGGCATAACTGGGATAATTAATCCAATACCTAAAAATGCAAGGAATATATTTAACAGCAATAACCCTAAAGTAATATTATATTTTTTCATATGTCCTCTCCTTATCCAACCGAGCATACAAATTCGTTTAAAGCTCTAATAAAGATTATACTGCGTTTTTTTCAAAAAGGAATAAAAAATGATGCAAGTTTTGTAACTCACCATCATAAAAAAATTATAAAAGGGGGAAAAACAATGTATCCATTAAACAGATGTTTTCAACGATTTTAAAGCCTTTTTATCAATTTTCCCAACATCTGTTTTTGGCAATTGGTCTAAAATAATAAATGATTTCGGGATTTTATAATTCGCTAACTTTAGCTTACAAAAATGAATTAGTTCAGTTTCTTCAATTTGTTGATTATTTTTTAATGAAATAAATGCGGTAACTTTCTCGCCCCATTTTTCATCAGGAATTCCAACTACAGCTACTTCATCAATTATTGGATGTTCAATTAATGTTTGCTCAACTTCAATTGGATAAACATTTTCACCGCCGGTTATAATCATATCTTTTTTACGGCCGACAATATAATAATACCCATCATCATCCCGTCTTGCTAAATCACCCGTATGAATCCAACCATCTTGCCAAGTTTCTTCTGTCGCTTGTTTATTATTCCAGTATTCAATAAAGGCATGTTTTCCACGAATAAGCAGTTCACCGACTCCTGAACCAGTGATTTCTTTTCCATCAAAGTCAACTATTTTTACTTCATTAAACATCATTGGTTTCCCAACAGAACCTCTTTTTATTTGCGCTACTTTTGGGTCAATAAAAAAATTATTCGGGCCCGCTTCAGTTAAACCGTAACCTTCTTTAAACTGATATCCTCTTTCAGCAAATTTTTCATAAATCGTAAGGGGACAAGGCGCTCCACCGGAAAGAAACACTTTCATATGGGAAAAATCAAGTTTATGAAATTCTTCTGTTTGTTGCATCATATGATACATTGTCGGCACAAAGAGGGCAATCGTACATTTATATAAATGTAAATAATAAAGGGCTTTTTGCGGATCAAATTTATTACCAATAATGACCTTTCCACCATTCATGAGGATGGGAAGGGATAAAGCATTTATTCCACCGGTATGAAAAAGAGGCATATAATTGAGCGTTACTTCATTATCTGTTAAGCCCCAACTTACAATCGTATTTAAAGCATTCCAATCTACAGCACGATGACTTAATACAACTCCTTTCGGCTTTCCTGTCGTGCCACCTGTATAAATCATGAGCCATGGATCTTCTTCCTCGATATTTTCCGTGCTGATTGTCTTAATGGGTATAGTAAATTGTTCGATATTTGTAAATCTATAGGCTTTGAGAAATTTAAACTGTTTCATAATTTCTTCGAACGAATCATTATATAGTAATACCTTTGGTTGGCAATCTTGTAATATATATTCGATTTCACTTTTCGATAAACGCCAATTAATCGGTACAAAAATCGCACCAATTTTTCCACAGGCGAATAATATTTCAAATAGCTCGGCTTGATTTTCACCTAATACGGCTACTCGATCTCCCTTTTGAATATGATGATACAAAAGAAAGGCTGCCCAGCGTTCAGCACTTCGATTTAATTCGGTATATGTTAACGTCCGTTGCTTTTCAATATCAATAATTGCTTGTCTACTTCCCGTTAAATTTGCCCGTTTCGCTATCCAATCCATTTTTGTATCTCCCTTCTCACCACCAATCTGTTACTT
Organism: Pallidibacillus pasinlerensis; assembly: GCF_009996845.1. Classification (GTDB taxonomy): domain Bacteria; phylum Bacillota; class Bacilli; order Bacillales; family Caldibacillaceae; genus Pallidibacillus; species Pallidibacillus pasinlerensis. The sequence goes on from NZ_JAACYS010000018.1 coordinate 17,371, forward strand.
TTATTGTATTTGTGATAGTTACAAGGTGGTTACAGTGGGTATTGTTCGCAACCTTCTCAAATGGGAATTAACAACGAAGAAAGGAAGGAGGAGAATTCGATGGAAATTATCGATATAATTTGGTTGGCACTTTTCATCATTTTATTAGCTATTGTTTTTATTGTTAAAAGCATTAAACGGATATTGAAAGTTATCATTATATTAGCCATTTTCACTGTTATCGTATTGTATATTTTAAATCTATTCGGTATACCGATTCCGTTTATGAACGGGTAATATGAAAGGGGGCATCAAACTTGATGCCCCCCTAATTTTTTCTATATAAATGATTCGATTTTTTCCTTTAACTGTTCAAGATCGTCGATTAAAGGTGAGTGGCCACAATCTTCAAGCTCCACATAAGTTGCATTATCACCCAAATCTTCCATAATTTCTTCCGCCATTTGTGGTGTGATGAGTAAATCCCGATCTCCACGTAAAACTAAAACGGGAATGTTTATGTCCTTTGCTTGATTAGTCCCTTCTACAAGGCCATTATGATGGGCACTTATGTTAAATGTATTAAGGGCATGGTAAACATCTGCTAAGTTCCGTTGGGTGCGCATATCATCAATATATTCTTCATATTTTTCCGGATTAGGTTGGTTTTTCGTATAAATCGCTGTATTCCATACTAGTTTTAAAAATTCACGGTCATTTTCATCGTAAGCCTTTTGGAATGGAATCGTTCTACCTGGATCATTTTCGATTTCTTCTAATGTCTGATACCGTTTTTCAAGATTTGGTGTCCCGTCTGGATTTGGGGCATGAATCGGATAACCGCGTGTCGATGCCGACGCTAATAAAACTAGTTTGTTACAATACCCTGGGTTGTCTGCAACAAACTGCATTCCAACCGCTCCACCCGTTGACCAGCCAATAAGGGCAAAATCTTTTAATCCGAGCTCATCGACAAATAGTTTAATATCATCAGCGAAATCCTTTATTCCAGTAATTCTTTTATTATAAGTAGAACCACCAAACCCACGCATATCAACGGCATAAATTTTATATCTTGGGTCCATTTTTTCCATTAATACATCCCAATGTTTTGACGATGTCATATTACCATGAACGAGTAATACCTTTTCTGTACCGCCTTCCCGTTCTCGATATGTCAACGTTTCACCGTTTGGTAATTGGACTGATTTTAATGTTTTTAACGTCATTTAACACGCCTCCTTTTATTTGTATTTAAAAATTCGCATTGGGATTCGCACACTTTTTCTGATTTCCGCACAAAATACTAGATCGTTCGCACACTACTCAACCGTTTCCGCACAAGTTTTGTAGAATTCGCACGTTCCCACACATAATTCGCACACTTTACCACGTATTTCGCACAAACTCTATTAAAATTTGAGTCTTTTTTCAATAATGTTTGTTATTAATTTGATTTATGACCAAACTTCTACATTTTTAATAAAAAACCTTCTCTTTTTCGTAAAATTTCGCCTTCAAACAGCAGCTCCAAAGGCATACCATACTTCATACTCCCCAACGAACGGTCGTTGCTCCCCATGCATATCCTATTCCTGCACTAACAAGTACAACGACATCACCATCTTTCAATTTTCCTTGTTGTGCAGCCAATTCTAAAGACAAAATTTGATCAATCTGCCCGATATGTCCGTATTCTTCTAAATAAATCGACTGCTCCTCTGATAAACCTAACTCATTTAATACATATTGATGTGCCGATTTTTTCATATGAAGAATCGCTAAATAATCAATATCTTTTTCTGTATAGCCACTACGATATAAAGATTCTCGAATTACTTTTAAAAAGTTATCCATCGATTTTTGTTCTAAACGGCGTTTCATACCTTCTGGGTCAGTCACATCTAGTCGAAATAACCCTTGATCTAAAGCTTCGTGGGTAATCGGATTTTTCGTACCACCTGCTGTAACGACGACATCTTCACTAAAAGAGCCATCAGTGACTAAAACCGATTCCAAAACGACATTCTTTTTTACACCTTTTTGTAAAAGAATTGCGCCTCCGCCAGCAGCTAAATTAAACATAAACCGTGATCGTGGATTGTTATAATCGATGAGGTCAACATTACGGTATCCGCCCGCAAGTAAAACGGTTTTTATTGTAGAATCAGCAAGCATTAAACTTTTCGCTACTTTTAACGCCATAATCGTCGTTCCACAACGAAGTGCAACATCAAAGGCCCATGCATGATAAGCCCCTATTTCTTCTTGTATCTTAATCGACGCCGTCCAGACTGGGTATTCTTTATGTTCCTCCCCAATATAAATAACTAAATCAATGTTTTTCGGATCAATCCCAGCTCGTTCAATCGCTTGTTTTGCCGCCTTTATGCCCATTTCACATGTGTGATCATCAGGACCTGGGATTGGTTTGCGAAGGATACCCATTTTATTTTCTACAACGTCAACAGGAATCCCCGAACGTGCCGCAATTTCACGACCCGTCATATACGTTTCTGGGATATACAAACCTGTACTGACAATGCCAATCTCTGTCATAATCTCCCTCCATTACCCAGCTATATTTTCGTCCTTTTCATCACGATGGACCTCGACTTTCTTTACTTTTGTAAATCTACTTTGTAACGTACCGACGATACCTTTCGGGAAAAAGATAACAACTAATATATAAAGAATTCCGAAGAAAATAATCCACCGTTCAAAAATCGGGTAAGAACTCGCTAAAGAGGTGAGCCATTCATGGGCAAACTCTATTATCCCCGCGCCAATAATCGGTCCAACTAATGTTCCGACTCCCCCAATTATCGTCATTAATAATGCATCCAACGTAACATCAATGGCAAAAACACTCGTATTTACAAATCGTAGAGACATCACGTACAATGAACCCGCTATAGTTGCTGTAACACCTGCTACAACCGTTGCAATCACTTTGTAATACAATGGGTTAAATCCAAGTGATGCAACACGTTGTTCATTTTCACGAATCGCTTGTAAAACACGACCCATCGGCGAGTTCGTAAATCGTTTTAAAAGAAAGAAAGTCCCCAGCATCAAAATTAAACATAATAAATAAAAATGGACACGATCCCTTAACAATTCAGGAATTTTAAATGTAAAGCCATCATTTCCAAAGGTTAATGTCCGCCATTTTTCAGCTAGAACTAAAAACAAACTCGCAAGTCCTAACGTCAGCATGGCATAGAAGTGACTTTTTAGCCGTAACGTTAAAAAGCCGATAATGATACTTACAACTAAGGAAATTAACACACCGACTAGTAAAGCTAAAAGTAAAACTCCCATCGTTGGTTCAGCACGTTGTAAAAAAATACCCGTTGCATAAGCACCGAAGCCAAAAAACATCGCGTGTCCAAAGGAGACAATCCCTGTATAGCCTAATAAAATATCATAACTCATGGCAAAAATCGCAAATATAAAAATTTGTGTAAGTAATATGATGAGGGAACGAGATTCATATACAAAAGGTAGGATGAGTAAAATAATTCCCATCACAATCATTGCTAAATTCGTAATTCTACCTGTTTTCATCAACTCACCCCTTTACTTTAAATAAGCCTTCTGGTCTTATTGATAACACGATGACCATTAACAACATATTGACCGCCAATGATAAATCCGGAACATAATACGTCATAAAGGCTCCAGATAAACCGACTAATATGGCAGCAAATAACGATCCTGGAAAACTTCCCATTCCACCAATGACAACAACGATAAAAGCAAGTATGGCAAACTCTAAGCCCATTTCTGCATAAATTACACCTGAATACGGTGCTAATAACACACCACTTAAGGCTGCCATCGCTGAACCGAGCATGAAGACAAACATAAACACCCGATTTATATTAATGCCAAGTGCTTGCACCATCTCTTTATTCATAACTCCCGCACGGACGACTAAGCCAATCTTCGTTTTCTTAAGCATAAAATGAACGAGGAAAAAGACAAGGAAACCGACTAAAATGATAAATGCCCGATATTTAATAATAACGATATCTCCGATAACCCAGCTTCCTGATAAAAACTCTGGTGCCCGGGCCGGTAATTGGTTCGGTCCCCACACAACTTTTAACATTTCTTGTAAAACAAGCATTAAACCCAACGTAATTAATATTTGCCGAATATGGTTGCCGTACACTGGTTTAATAATGACTCGTTCCGTAAAGGCACCGAGCAATAATCCGACAGCCATCGCACCAAGTATGGCTAACAAATAATTTCCTGTCGTTGTAAAAAGCCAAATACCCATATATGCTCCCCAAGCGAAAAATCCACCGTGGGAAAAGTTTAATACGCTCATAAGCCCAAAAATTAACGTTAATCCCGCTGCCAGTAAAAAGATGAGCATACCTGTGGCGAGGCCATTTATAATTAAATTGATAACAAGCTCCATCCCCCACTTCCCTCCTTTAGGCAATTCCTAAATATTTCTTCTTTAAATCTTGATTTTCATTTAATTCATGCATCTCGCCAGAATATACGGTTTTACCGTCATCAATAATATAAAACCGGTCACCAATTGAACTTGCCATATGGAAATTTTGTTCAACTAACACGATTGTTGTTGACTTTTTCAAGTCTTGAAGTGATTCCATTACTCTTTCCACAACAATTGGTGCGAGTCCCTTACTCGGTTCATCAATTAGTAACAAATCATTTTCATTGATATAGGCTCGTGCAATGGATAACATTTGCTTTTGTCCACCGCTAAGGTGACCACCTTCTTTTTTCCAAAACTTTTTCAAATCCGGAAATAGCTCTAGAACTTTGGTAATTCGTTCCATTGTTGCATCTGAATTATCTTTCATCGCCACTCGAATATTTTCTTCAACGGTTAATTCACCAAAAATACCTTGATCCTCAGGAACATACCCGATTCCAAGGCCAGCAATTTTGTACGTCGGCATACCTTGAATTTCTTTATTTTGAAAAACAATTTTCCCTTTAGATGGAGGGTTCAATCCCATAATGCTACGTAACGTCGTTGTTTTCCCTGCCCCATTTCGACCAAGTAATACCGTTACTTCTCCTTTAGGCACTTCAAACGAGACACCTTGCAAAATATGATATTGACCGATATAAGTTTCGATTTGTTCAACATTAAGAATTGTTGTCATCGTATAAACCTCCCAAGTAAGCTGTTTGGACCACCTCGTTTTCCATAATCTCTTCTGGTTTCCCGTCGGCTAAAAACGCTCCATTAAATAACACAAAAATGGAGTCGGACAAATTTAAAATCATGTCCATCTTATGTTCAATTAAAAGAATCGTCCGGTCCCCTTCCTCTTTTATTTTTTGAATAACTTCTAATATTGCAGGAACATCATTAAGGGACATGCCGGCGGTTGGTTCATCAAGTAATAAAATTTCAGTATCTAACGCGAGTAACATGGCAATCTCTAATTTCCGTTGTTCACCATGGGCTAAATTAATCGCTAAAAAATTTTCTTTATTTTTTAACAAAACGAGATCTAAAATTTCATATGCCTTTTCTGTCACTTCTTTGTAGCTAGCAAAATGTTTAAACATTTGATAGCGAATCCCCAATCGGGACTGGACAGCAAGTCGAACATTTTCTAATACGGTTAAATTTGGAAAAACGTTTGTAATTTGGAATGAACGTCCAATACCTTTCCTTGTTCGTTTAACAGGGGATCAGTTTGTAATATTTTCTCCTTTATAAAAAATGGAGCCCTTCGTTGGGGATAGTTGACCACTAATTAAATTAAATAATGTTGTTTTACCTGCTCCGTTTGGGCCAATAATCGACTTTAATTCTTTTTCTTTAACGGTTAAATTAACCTCATCTACCGCTACATGACCACCAAATTGAATTGTTAAATCCTTTGTTTCTAATATTGGTGTTGACACAGTTTCACCTCCAAATTGTTGGTGAGGGCTCTTCAACCATTAAAACAAGATTGAAAGAGCCCTAAAAAAATTTGTTCTTTACTTTCTCAATTCAGTTGATTGTCACTATAGACACTCGCTTTCCGCGGGCGTGGCTTGAGCCTCCTCGCCTCGCAAGCTCGCCTGCGGGGTCTCAAGACTCACGCTAATCCCGTTGGAGTCTCGTGTCTTTCATTCTCATCAATCTACAATATTATTTAAACAACATCTTTTCTTAAGTAAATTTTTTTAAAGATTAATTTATTGATTCATAATCGGTGGAGCGGTTTCTTCCGGACTTAGTTCCCTAATTAATACTGGAACTGGATATGGTACCCCTTCTTTTTTCTCTAACCGAATTGCATACAGTGTTTGTAATGCTTGATGGTCTTCCTCTCTAAAGGTCATTGTTCCCTTCGGTGTTTCAAAGCTCATGCCTTCCATAATTTCAATTAATGTATCTGCATCCGTATCACCATCGGACTGCTTTAACGCTTCAACAATGGCAATGGCTGCACTCATACCACCTGCAGTAAATAAGTCAGGCACATCGCCGTCATAACGCTCCTTATGCTCTTCAATTAAGTAATCATTAATTTCATTATCAGGCAGTTCATAATAGTAAACGGAGAATCCTTCCATTCCGATTAACGGTTCCATAATGGATAATGCAGCAATATCCGGTGCACCGGTAGAAATTTTAATGCCACGTTCTTGTAATTTCATATCCGCAATTTGTTGCCATGGAGAGTTTTGTCCAGACCAAATGACAAATAAGTATTCTGGGTCAGAGTCAATGATTTTTTGAATATTAGATGTGAAGTCTGTTGCTTGTGGGTCGGCATATTCTTCATGCACAATTTCTGCCCCTAATTCTTCTGCAGCATCTTTAAACGCTTTCACACCGTCCCAGCCGAAGGAATAATCCGGTGCAAGGGTTGCGATTTTCACACCTGGACCAGCAATGGCAGATGCTCCAGCAACCGCATCTTGTGATGAGTTACGAGCAGTACGGAAGATGTATTTATTAAACTCAGAACCTGTAATACTATCAGCTACAGCAGGTTCAACAACCATAATTGTTTCATATTCTTCTACTAGTGGAAGAACAGCTAATGTATCACCTGAGCTGGAAGATCCGACAAGGAAATCTACTTCATCTTCATCTAATAATTTCGTAGCTTTTTGTACGGCAACTTCTGGCAATGTTTCTGTATCTTCATAGATTACTTTAATCTTTTTACCAGCTACTTCTCGTGTTCCGTCAGTTGCATAATCTAAACCAATTTCAAAACCACGTTCTGTTTGTAAACCATAAGCTTCTAATGCTCCTGTCTGGGATAGCAATACACCAATTACAATTTCATCATCGCCATCGCCGCCACTTGACGAGCTTGAGTTACACGCCGTTGTAAAAATTAATACACCAATAATAGCGAATACGAATAACCAACTAAATTTTTTCCTTTTCACTTATCTCCCTCCAGATAACTCATTATTAAAACTAGTAACATCATAAAATGAGGAAGTTACAAGTTAGTTACAAAATATTTTTTACTGATTATTTCATTTTTTGTGAATATTCGGTAATATAATAAATAAGAAAAGCCCTCGGCGAAAAGTGAGGTGAAAACATGATGAAACCTGTCATTCCAATTATTGAAACGAAATTAATTCCTCCATTTGTTAAAAAGAATGTAATCCATCGGCAAAAACTCATGCGAAAAATGCACAATATTTCAAAGCATCCACTAACGATTGTTCACGCTGGTGCAGGATACGGTAAAAGTACTGCCCTTTCCCTCTATATGAACAGTTTTCAAAAAAATTGTTGTTGGTATACGATTGACATAAACGATGATGATATTATTCCCTTTATTACTCATGTTGTTTATGCAATTAAAAAGTGTTTTGAAGACTTTGGCGAGGAATTGTTAGCCTATATGAACAACTTAACTTCATTTATTCGTGATGGAGAAATTCAAATACTGCATGCACTTTTTATAAAAGAATTATCTGCTATTAATGAAGAAACTTATCTCGTTTTAGACGACTATCATTTAGTTGATCATTCCTTTTCCATTAATCAATGGATTGAAAAGACGATTGAACATCTTCCTAATCATGTTCATATCATCATTTCCAGTCGAACAAAGCCAAAATTAGACCCGCTAATTACTAAATGGAAAGTAACAGGAAAATTATTAGAAATTGATAAAAATGATTTAGCTTTAGAAAAAGATGAAGTAGAACTGTTTTTCGATGAAAATAACAATGGGAATTTAACAGAAGAACAACTGTCTTCCATATATGAATTAACGGAAGGCTGGGTTATTTCTGTTAGCCTAATTGCCGAACAAGTGAAAAATGGTACGCAACTTGATGCAATCCTTAACTATCAACACACTTCCATGGATGACTTATTTCATTACTTAGCTTTGGAAGTGTTAGCAAAACAAACACCGATTATGCAAAGTTTTATTGAACAAGTAGCTGTCCTTGAAGAAATTTCTCCTGAACTATGTAATGAAATATTAGGTGTTCCTGGTTCTGAGGCGTTACTTGAAAAACTTGTAGAAAGTAATGCTTTTATGATGAAAATAAGTAATCATCAATACCGCTTCCATGCCCTTTTTAAAGCGGCCATTGAACGGAAAGTAGAAGAAGAACAAATTCAGTTATATAAACAATTAAATGAAAAAGCAGCCCGTTATTATGAAAAACAAAAAAACTGGGAAATGGCCATTTCTCACCTAGAAAAAATTCAAAACTATGATTGGATTGCAGCAATTTTAAATGAAGGTGCCGATGATCTTTTAAAAAATGGGAAGTTGGAAAAATTAGCAGGCTATTTAAAAACGATTCCAGATGAGTTTAAGCGAAAATATTTATCGCTTCTCTTTTATGAAGGTGAAGTACAACGCTACTTAGCCTATTATGAAAAGGCAAAAAATTGTTATCTCGAATTAATTGAACACGCTGAAATTTCGGGGTCCTCTTTACTTACAGCAATGGCCTATGAAGGTTTAGCGAAAATTTATATTGATACGATTCAACCAGTTGTTGCCGAACAGTACTTATTAAAAGCGATAAAATTACTTGAAAAATTTAAAGGAAAAGATGATGTCGAAACGATCGAAATATATGGCTTAATGGCTGAAAATCTCATCAATTCTGGACAAGCAAAAAAAGCTGAAAAATGGTTTAAAAAGTTAGCTGGTCTACAAAAAATCATGGCAACAAACAATCTTGATGCCCGCATGTTTCTACGAACTGGTCAATTAGAAAAGGCAAAGCAACTACTTGTAAAAAGATTACAAGATGAAGAACATAACCGAACTCTTCCACAAACCCATCGGGAAACAGAGATAATACTCGCCTATATTGAACTATGTCTCGGAAATGGACAAGAAGCAAAACGATACGCACAAAAAGGGATTGAACAAGGAATTAAATCAAAAAACATATTTGTTGAAGCTTGCGGTTGGATGCGACTCGGCCATGCGAACCAAATTTTGAATGATTATGATCCGAGTTTATCTGAAAAATGTTATCTCACTGCCCTTGAATTAATGGAGAAAATCCACGTTTCCCGTGGAAAAGCTGAACCAAATATGGGGTTATGTATCCTTTATAGCCGCCGGGGAGAATTTGAACGAGCATTAGAAATAGGTAAACTCGCGTTATACGAAACTGAAAATGTACAAGACCAATGGTTAGCTTCCTTTATTCGTCTTTCTATGGGCATTGCCTCCTATCAGTGTGGACGTTTGGAGGATGCGAAAAACTATTTTGAACATGCTCGGGACTTTTTTAAAACCCACGGCGATCCATACGGCTATACCCTTTCTTTATGTTGGCTGAGCTTTTACTATCTTGCTAATGAAGACTGGGAAAACTTTAAATTTGTCGTTACGAGCTTTTTACAAGAAGTACAACTCGGAAACTATGAATTTCTGTTTTCAAAACCTACCCAATTTAGTCCGAAAGATATGCAATCGTTTATACCGTTATTAATGAAGGCGAAAGAATTGGATGTTTATCCACCCTTTGTCCAATCAATTTTACAAAGTCTCGGCTATAACGACATTGACTCTCATCCTGGTTATACGTTACGCGTGAAAACCTTCGGTGGTTTTGAAGTATATTTAGGGGATCGTCTTGTAACTGATAAAGACTGGCAACGGGGTAAAGCAAAGGAACTTTTTCAATTTTTATTAATAAAGAGAGAGAGTTGGTATACGAAAGAACAAATTTACGATCAACTTTGGCCGGATACGAATAGTAAAAATATCGAAAAGGAATTTAAAGTTATTTTAAACGCATGTAACCGTGCGTTAGAACCGAATCGTAAAGCTCGTTCGTCACCATTTTATATCTATAGACGAAATAACATGTACGGCATCAATCCAAAGGCGGTCATTGAAATTGACTACGAACAGTTTGAACATTGGATTAAAGAAGGTTTACGTGAAAAACATACCGATAAAGCGATATCCCTACTTTTACAAGGTCTTCACCATTACAAAGGACGTTTCATGGAAGGAACGCTCGATATACCTTTATTTGAAAACTTACAAACTCACTTGCAAACATTATTTTTACGAGGTGCAGAAAAACTGGCGCAATTATACGTTGAATCGCAAGAATATGATGAGGCCATTTTTTGGTGTGAAGAAATTTTAACGATGGATCGTACATGGGAAGAAGCCTATCGCCTACTTATGTACTGTCACTATCAAAAGAATAATCGTAACTTAGCGATACAATATTATGAACAATGTTGTAAAGTGCTCGAAGAAGAATATGGCTTTGAACCGATGGAGTCGACGAAACAAATGTATGAAATGATCATTGATGAAGGGCTGGGGGTGTATTAAACCTTAGCTCTATCTTTTTGCAAAACTTACGAAATGAACACACTTTTTATATAAATTACAAACTATACTTCGGGTTTTATTATTTCATTTTCCATATAGTTTGATAATATAAAATAAAAATAATTCTATTTAAAACTTGGGGGCTGAATGATGGTCAATATATTATACATTGAAGATGATAAAGAAATTGGAGAGTGGGTTTACGAAAGTTTAAAAGAACATGGATTTAACATAACATGGTTCCAATCAGGTGAAGGTATTGAAAAGCAATTATCGAAAACAGATCTCGTGATTCTTGATGTCATGCTTCCAGGTTTAGATGGATTTTCCATCGGGAAAAGGATTAAAAAAGCTCGCGATATTCCGATCCTTATGTTGTCTGCAAGAACGGCCATCGATGACAAAGTTGAGGGACTTAGTTTTGCAGATGACTATTTAACGAAACCTTTTCATATGGAAGAATTGTTGGCACGAATTGAAGTTTTATTAAGACGATACAATAAACATGAAAAAGTATTGCAACTTAAACATCTAACTATTCATATGAAAGATATGTTAATCATTAATAACGAAACATCAGAGGAAATCCAATTAACCGGAAAACAATATCAAATCTTCCAATATTTTCTCCGGCATCTCAATCAAATTTTAACTAAGGAACAATTGTATGAAGGTGTTTGGGGAGAACCGTATATTGAAGGCGACAAAACATTGATGGTTCATATTCGCTATTTACGAGAAAAAATAGAAAAGGATCCAGCAAATCCGGAAATTATTGAAACGATACGTGGGATTGGCTATCGGGTGAGAAAATGAAATTTTTTAAATCATTACAAGCAAAATATATGCTCATTGTCATAACTGCCCTATTTTTTGTTTACATTTTATTTTTAGCAACATCGATTGCTGTATTTAACATTAATGGACATGAAGAACTGGAGACGGCTAAAATTGAAAGAGAATGGCATCGAGAGGCGAATGCAATCGAAAATCCGTCTATGATTACCGAGCTATTCGAACATTGGACAAACCGATATCCAGATGCATCCATGTTTTGGATTAATGAAAAAGGGCGCCTCACCGCACATCATAATCTTAAGGAAGATTACCCACCCATTTGGGATGCTTCTTATACTGCTAAGTTTATTAAGGAACGCTATGATAATGATCCATTTACAGTAATTGCTTTTGTCGGTGAAGAGCAAAAACATGGTTTTCTCGTATACGAGATTCCAAGAGATAAACTAGAACAAGACTACGTTGAAACAAATAGCCAATTTTTATCAATTTCAGTTCCACTTGGGATTATCCTATTTATCTTTGTTTCTTATTTATTTTTCAGAAAAATACGTAAGCGACTTGTAAACTTGCAAGATGCAATGGAGATTCGGGATAATGACGGTTTACCAATTGCAATTCCTGTTAAAAAAGAGGATGAAATCGGTAGCTTAGAACATGCCTTTAATCATATGGTTGCTGAACTACGAAAAAGTCGAAAACGGGAACAGGAAGAAGAACAATTAAGAAAAGAATTAATTGCTAATTTATCCCATGACATCCGAACACCGTTAACGAAAATTCGTGCCCATTCTTATACTCTTCAAAAAGAGACGCTATCTGAACAAGCTCAAGAATCGATAAAAAATATGAATGAATCAATTAATAAAATGGATACTTTAATTGAAAACTTAATGTCCTATACGTTATTGCATGCTAATAAATTTGAATTTAAATCAGAGGATGTTGATGTTGTAAGATTGTTACGAACTTCAATTGCTTCCTGGTATCCATTATTTGAGAAAAATGGATTTGAAATTGATGTCCAACTTGAACAGTTTAAGGAGAAAGAATGGAATATAGACCCGATTTGGATGGAACGAATTTTTGATAATCTTTTTCAAAATGTAATCCGTCATGCAGCTGATGGGAAATATATCGGGTTGCGAACAGAATCTACAGATGAGTATGATGCTCTTATTATTGCGGATCGCGGGAAAGGAATGAATGCTTCATCTACCGAAAAAGGAGCGGGCATTGGCCTTGCCATCGTCGATATGATGATTAAAACGATGAATCTCGATTGGAAAATTGATTCAACAAATAACGGTACAACGATTAAAATATTGCGTTATAAATCTTTCGAAAAGGCTGTCTAATAGGCAGTCTTTTCTTTTTTAAACAAAATTTAAACTTCCCCTCTCCCTCTTTTTAACCTTCACTGGATAAGCTAGAAGGTGAGGTGATTGGAATGGAATTTATTGTACAAACAAATAATTTAACGAAACGTTTTGGTAAACATACAGCTGTTTCAGCAATTAATTTGAAAATACGAAAAGGAGAAGTGTACGGCTTTCTTGGTCCGAATGGTGCTGGTAAATCGACAACGATTCGTATGCTCCTTGGTTTAATGAAGCCTACTTATGGTTCAATTCGGATTTTTAACGAAGATTTAAACAAGAATCGAATTAAAATTTTAAAGCAAGTTGGATCACTTGTTGAAAATCCTTCTTACTATCCACATTTAACTGCATACGAAAATTTAGAAGCATTGAGAAAAATATTAGGAGCGCCAAAATCAAGAATCGAAGAAGTATTGGCCATTGTCCGTTTAAGTGATGTAGCTAATAAAAAAGTGAAAAGTTTCTCCCTTGGAATGAAGCAACGATTAGGAATTGCAGCAGCCTTATTGCATTCACCTAAACTACTTATTTTAGATGAGCCAACAAATGGTCTTGACCCGAACGGCATTATTGAAATGCGCAATTTAATTAGGAGATTGCCAAAAGAATACGATATGACCGTCCTTATTTCGAGTCATATTTTATCTGAAATCGATCAAATCGCAACTTCCGTCGGTGTTATTTCGAAAGGTAGTTTAATTTTCCAAGGACCGATTGAAGAAATGCGCAAAAAAGCAAATCCAAAAATTCGTATAACTGTAAACGAACCACAACTTGCTTATCAATCTCTTTTAGCAAATGGTATTCAAGTAGATTCACAGAATCAACATTTATATTTATCAGAACAAACGGATAACGAAGTTGCTAAAGCTGTGAAATGTCTTATTAAAAACGACTTTTCCGTTTATCGTGTTGAAGAAGAAAAACAATCATTGGAAGATATTTTCCTGCAAATGACGAAGGAGGGAAATCTACAATGATTGGCAAACTTTTACAAGCAGATTTTATAAAAATTAAACGAAAGGGTTTTTGGCTTTTAAGTTTTCTTGGTGCTTTCGGGGTTGTCGGTTTACAAATTGTAAACTACAGCTTACGATACGACTGGTTAATCCAACAAAGTGATGATAAGTGGTTGTACTATTTATACAATGTTCATTCTTTTACGGCTATGGCGCTAGTATTAGGGATTGTTATTTTAACATCGTTAATCGCTAGTGTAGAAGATGAAACAAATGCTTGGAAGCAGTTAATTGCATTACCCGTTTCAAAAATGACGGTATATTTATCAAAGTTTACTGTTCTTGCAACTTTACTATTTATCTCTTCTACACTGTTAGCCATTTTTACATTCAGTTATGGTTTGTTTCTTGATTTAGGTGAACCAGTTCCTTATATAGAGATTCTAAAATTTAGCTTTTACCCATATTGCGCATCTCTGCCTATATTAGCATTTCATTTATGGATCGCAACGGTTTCAAGAAATCAAGGAATCCCGATCACATTTGGAGTCATTGGCTGTATCGCAACCTATTTAGCCTATGTTTTACCCGACTGGGTCATTTGGAAATGGCCGACATTAATGAATGATTGGAATGACCCGTTAATGAATGTTTGGCTCGGTATAGGATTTGGAATACTCCTCTATTTCATTGGAATGTTTGATTTTATTAGAAGGGATGTGAAATAAATGCTATTTTCGATTATGCGCTCAGAATGGTTTAAATTACAGAAATCAAAAGTGAGTTCAATCATTATGCTCGGTCCTGCACTTGGATTTATTATGGGCTATTTAAATAATGAACCGTTACAAGCTCAACAAATAAATGGTTGGTTCATTATGTTTATGTATAATAGTTTAGTTTACGGGTTGCTTTTTCTTCCGTTAATGACGGGTGTTTTAGCCGGAACGATTTGTCGCTACGAACATCAAGCCGGTGGTTGGAAACAACTATTATCAATGCCAGTTACAAGAAATAAAGTGTTTATAGCAAAATACCTTATTTTAATTCTTCTAGTATTACTAATTCAATTTCTATATTTTAGTGCGATGTTTGTTGCTGGTATCTTAAAAGGAATTCCTGATCCTTTTCCACTTGAAATAGCTTTAAAAAGTATATTAGGTGGATGGATCGCAACTTTTCCTTTGTTAGCCTTGCAATTATGGATGTCAATTATGTGGAAAAGTTTTGCTGCGCCTTTTACCGTGAATGTGATTTTTACATTACCATCCATTATGGCCGTTAACTCGGAAACATTCGGACCCATTTATCCATGGGCACAACCATTTCTCATGATGCACAATTTTACAGATAATATGGACACTCTTTTTTATGTGCCAGCGGAACAGGTTCTCACAATTGTCGGTGGGAGTTTCCTTCTATTTTTCATAGGAGGTCTGATTTACTTTAGGAGAAAGGAATTGTTTTAGTATTAAATCGTTCACCATCTAGTAGCTAGTGTTGCATATAATGCATTCTAGAATGGTGAACACTTTTTTCTTTTATTTCAAATACAGCCAATTACGAACACTAAACTAATATTTCCCGCTTGAATTTTTTCCCGGACCTCCTATAATTTTAATAGAGTATAATTAAATTAACGCACTAGAAAACAATCATGCCGTATAATTAAAAACCTATTTCTATAGGAGGCGCAAAAGTAAAACGATGAAATTAATTATTGCTGAAAAGCCGGATCAAGGGCGTACCCTGGCATCTATTTTTAAAACGAAAAAACAACAAGGCTATATTGAAATTATGCCCAATGATATCTTTCCAAACGGAGCCTACATGACTTGGGCGATTGGTCACTTAACTGAACTTGTCCCTCCCGAAAAGTACAATCCCGAATGGAAAAAATGGACCCTCGACACCTTACCGATGATTCCTGAGCGTTTCCAATATCAAATTACAAAAGATAAAGTTAAACAATTTTCGATTATTAAAAAGCTCGTAAATGACCCGAAAGTAACGGAAATTATTCATGCAGGCGATGCTGGACGTGAAGGTGAACTCATCATTCGTAACATTCTCCGTTTAACTGGAGCCCGCCAACCGATGAAACGACTATGGATATCCTCCCTTACACCAAAGGCCATTAAAGAAGGTTTCCAAAAGTTATTAGATGAATCCGATACGAAAAATTTATATTACGAAGCATACACCCGGGCTTGTGCTGATTGGATTGTCGGCATGAATGCATCACGGCTATATAGTATTCTTTTAAAACAACGTGGTTTTTCTGACGTATTTTCTGTCGGACGTGTGCAAACACCAACCCTTGCACTCATTGTGAAACGGGAACTGGAGATTGAACAATTTGTCTCCGAACCGTTTTGGGAAGTGTTTGCTGACTTTTTAATGGCTGGAAAAAAATATCGTGGAAAATGGGAGCTTAAAGGAGATTCACGTATTAAGACTGAGGAAATGGCCAATAAAATTGCCGCCTTTTGTCAAAACAAACCGGCGGAGGTTACGGAAGTAAAACGGGAGAAAAAGGAATTTCAACCACCGATGTTGTATAACTTATCTGCCCTTCAGGCGGATGCGAACCGGCTTTTTAAATTTCCTCCGAAAAAAACATTAGATGTTTTACAAGGTTTATACCAAAAAGGAATTGTTTCTTATCCTAGATCTGATTCCAGATTCGTGACACCAGGTGAAGCAGCTAGTTTTCCTGATATTTTACAAAAACTTTCGCAACAACAAAAATATGCGGACTACTTCCCGCTTCCGATTCAATCCATTATGAATAATAAGCGCTATGTGAATGAGAAAAAAGTAACCGATCACTATGCGATTATTCCGACCGAACAAATACCGAATATTGAAAAATTAAGTGGCGATGAACAAAAGCTATATGATTTAGTCGTAAAAAGTGTGCTTGCTGCCCATTATCCGAAGGCAGTTTATGAATATACAACGATCACCACATTAGTGGACGGTCGCGCAACCTTTTTATCAAAAGGAAAAGTGCAATTAGAAGAAGGTTGGCGGAAAGTGATTCCAGCTAGTGACAAAGATAAAGATCCAATCCTTCCGATTGTTGAAGATGGCGAAACAGGTACCGTTGAAAAGGTACAAGTAAAAGAAGGAAAAACCCAGCCACCGAAACGATATACAGAGGGTCAGCTAATTACACTGATGAAAACTGCTGGTAAACATATTGAAGATAAAGAATTAGAAAAAGTGTTGGCAGAAACAGAAGGTCTTGGTACGGAAGCGACCCGGGCTGGCATTATTACGATGTTGAAACAAAGAAAGTATATTGAAATTAAACGAAATCTCGTATATGCCACTGCCAAAGCAAAAATTTTAATTACCGCGATTGGGCAAGAACTACTTGCTTCACCAGAAATGACAGCAAAATGGGAAAAACGTTTAAAAGAAATTTCAGAAGGAAAAGCGTCACCGGCCCATTTTATGCAAATGACGAATAAGATGATTACTCACTTAATTGAAGAAACGAAAAATAACATGAATAATTGGGAATTCGGTGAAGACGTAACTGAAAACTTTGTCCCACGAGAATATAAAAAGTCAACACCAAGAAAATTAGGGAGCTGTAAATTATGTGATGGCAATGTTGTCGATAAAGGGAGTTTTTATGGCTGTTCTAACTTTCAAAATAATGGGTGTAAATTTACGATTTCCAAAAAGATTTTAGGAAAGTCTATAACCCAAGCCCAATTGAAAAAGTTATTAAAAGATGGCATTACAGATGAAATTAAAGGCTTCAAAAGTAAAGAAAAGGAATTTACGGCAAAACTAGCATGGAATGAGCAAGAGAAAAAATTAAATTTTGTCTTCGAGAAAAGCGGAAAACCTTCTTAATTTAGAGAAGGTTTTCTTGTTTATATAAATAATGAAATGAAGCCTTTTATAATTTTAAACAGGATTGATGCGTACCAAATACAAAGTAAAACTAAAAAGAATAATGAACTATATTTTGTTAATTTCAATCTCTCTTCTGAAAAGACTGGCTCTTCCGCATATTCCCAGCGATTCCCTAACATTAACGCTTCCTCTGGGTCCGTATATCCGAACAATAGTAAAAAGAAAATGGGTATGCTAAGTGCAAATAAAATAAATGTCTCCAAACCATCCCCTCCCATTTTTAACAATTTATCTTTTATACGATAAAATTATCATAAAAGTTTCAAAAAAATTAAGGAGAATTATTATGTTGATCAATTATCCTAACCTTCCATGGTTAGAAGAACGAACAATTTTATTTGCTTCAACGGGTAGTTTTGCTTACGGAACGAATACGGCACATTCTGACCGTGATTATAAAGGTATTTGTATTCCACCTATTGATTATTATTTCGGATTAAACGCTTTTCACCAATACGATACAAGCGGTGGGAAAAATTTTAAAAATACGAAAAATGATGTTGATGTAACGATTTTTCATATAAATAAATTCGTAATAAACGCCATGAAAGGTGTACCTAATAATATTGAACTGTTGTTTTTACGGAAAGAGGATTATTTGAAGTTAACTGATTTAGGAGAAATGCTTGTTGAAAATCGGCATTTATTTTTATCGAAACAAATTTATCAAAAATTTGCCGGTTATGCCTTTTCGCAAAGAAAAAAATTAATTTCCAGTTTCAATTCTGAAAACAAGGAGTATGATACAAAACTGTTTATGCATACGGTAAGATTACTTACAAGTGCCATTGAAATTTTAGAAACTGGAGATTTTCATACATATCGACCTAACCGACAAGAATTACTCGATTGTCGCAATGGAAAGTATTCATTTGAAAAAGCATTGCAGTTAATCGAAGTCTACGATCATCAATTATCCGTTGCCTATGAGAAATCGAAGCTTCCAAACCAGCCAAATAAAGAAATAATCAATACGTTATTAATTGAAATCAATTTACGAGGGCATCAATTGCGCCCAGACGATATAAAAAATATGTAGAAGTTTGTCTTCATTTTTTTCTAATTAACCTTTATATTAATATATAAGATTTTTTTCAGAAAACAACTTGTGAAGAGGAGAATTACGTGATGTCCCTTAAAGAAAAAAGTATTGTATTAACTGGCTTTATGGGAGTTGGAAAAACAACAGTCGGTAAAGCCGTTGCTAAAAAATTATATCGGGATTTTATCGATATTGATAAAGAAATTGAGAAAAAGTTCCAAATGCCAACTACGGAAATTTTTAAAACTTACGGTGAAAAAACCTTTCGCCAAGCTGAAAAAGAAATGATTCTTCATTTTAGCGAACAAAAAATGAAAGTAATCTCCCTTGGTGGCGGTGCATTTTTACAAGAAGAAATTAAACAAGCGTGTTACGAAAATTGTATTATTATCTTTTTAGATTTATCTTTTGAATCGTGGAAGGATCGGATTAATTTAATTATTGATAGTCGACCTGTATTACAAGGGAAAACGTTAGAGGAAATGGAGCAGATATACAACGAACGTCAACCGATTTATCAAACTTATCATTCGAAAATTAACACCGATTCGTTAGATGTTGAGGAAACGGCTGAATATATTACGGATTCGCTGAAACTAGCTTGGGAGTTGTATAAGTAGATAATCTACAATTTTAGGGTGATTTTTATAAAGCTTGACCTTTATTCGGGCGATTTTACGATTATTAGCCTATCTTTGTAAATTCTATGAGCGATTTTTCCTGTTTAATGAGCGATTCGCTTACTTTTGTGAGCGAGTTGCCTTTTTTCATGAGCGACTTTTTCAATTTATGAGCGAATCGCGATTTTACGAGCGAATTGGCGTTAGCTATGAGCGATTTTGTAAGGTGTTTGATCGATATTTATCATTTAAAACATGCCTACTTGTCCTATGAGCAATTTCATACGACCTATGATCGACTTCACTACCGGTATGAGCGATTTGAATTCCTCGCCCAAAAAAAACAAACGACGTAAGCCCAACACTTACGTCGCTTTGCATTCCTTTATTTTTCCGCCTGTTCTTCTTCCCAAACTTTATTTAAAACTTGAACAAATGCATCCACCGGTTGTGCTCCGGAAACGGCATATTTATTGTTAAACACGAAGAATGGTACTCCTTGAACACCAATACTACGAGCTTCTTTAATATCGTCCATCATTTCATCGATATTCTCTTTACTGTTTAGTACACTACGAACGTCCGCTTCAGCAAGTCCTGCTTCAGTTGCCAAGCGAACAATTGTGTCGTGATCACTAATTAATTCACCTTCAGAAAAATGAGCTCGGTAAAAGCGTTTAAAAAACTCTGTTCCCTTTCCTTGCTTCTTCGCAAATTGGAATACACGATGAGCATCAATTGTATTGGCAAGTTTCGCTGTATCGTAATCAATATTGACACCAGACTGTTTCCCCATATTTACTACTTGGCTTAACATCGATTCCGCCTGTTGAATTGGTAGACCTTTTAATTCTGCAAATGTTTCTGCATAACTTTTCCCTGGATCATATTTTGCATCAGACATCAAAAGAAACGTTTTATATTCAATTTCAACATTATCTACCTGTTCAAAACGCTCTAATGCTTGGTCGAGGTGAGATTGACCTATAAAACAAAACGGACAAACAAAATCAGACCAAATTGTAACTTTCATTATTTTACCTCTTTCTCTTTTTGAATTGGACCACATACACCAGTATTTACATCACAAAAAAATCCTTCTGATGAATCATTTAGTTGTAATTCCTTTAAAATATCTAACTCAACCAATTTAATTGGAGTCGACTCTTTCGTTTCTTTCTTCTTTTCTGTCACTATTTTGCACTCCTTTATCTCGGTTTTCTTTGATTATAAATGAAATGAGTTTGAGAATCTATTTATTCGAATCGGTAAAGCTACTCATTTCCAACTGCAGACATCTCTTTCTCTTCACCATTTAAATTTCTAAAATCATGGCCGGACGGATTTTGGAAAATACGTAAACCAAATTCCGGAGCAACCACAAATAAATGATCAAAAATATCGTCTTGAATCGTTTCATATTCAGTCCAATCGGTCGTATTGGTAAAACAATATAGTTCTATCGGCAAACCTCTTTCAGTCGGTTCCAATTGGCGGACCATTAGAGTCATTCCTTTATGAATACCAGAATGATTAAGTAAGTAATTTTTTATATATGCACGGAACACACCGATATTCGTTAACGCTCGTCCATTTACCGGATTGCTTCGGTCAATATTATGCGTTTCATTGAACTTTTGTATTTCTACTAATCGTTCATCGATATAGTCGGCTAAAAAATTTATTCTGCGAAATTTGTTTATCATCTCATCATCACAAAATCGGATGGAATTAACATCGATATAAATTGGTCGTTTTATTCTTCGCCCTCCGGAATTTTGCATCCCTCTCCAGTTAATAAAAGAATCGGAAATTAACGAATAGCTCGGAATTGTCGTAATCGTTTTATCAAAGTTTTGCACTTTTACCGTATGTAAAGAAATTTCAATGACATCCCCATCTGCTCCATGTTTCGGCATCGTGATCCAATCACCGACACGAACCATATCATTGGCAGATAATTGCACACCTGCTACAAGTCCTAATATGGAATCTTTAAACACAAGCATTAGTACTGCAGAAAGTGCACCTAAACCGCTTAGTAAAATAAATGGACTTTTATTAAGTAAAATGGAAATAATTAGAATAATCCCTATTATTGCCAACACAATTTTTACAATTTGAATGACACCTTTAATTGGGCGGATTTTTGAAATCTCAAAGGTTTCATATATATCATGGAAAGCATCAAGCGCACTACTAATAACAATTAGGTTGACAATGATTAAATAAATATTTGCTCCACTTTCAATCAAATGTTGATAACGTGGAAATGTAGGTGCGAAATAATAAATAATAATCGCTGGTACGATATGGGATAATTTATGAAATACTCTACGTTTCAGAAGAATATCATTCCATTTAAATTTTGACATACTCACCATATGAGATATTATGCGAACGACAACCTTTTTCGTTAAAAAATTTGCAACAATACATATTAATGCTATTAATAAAATTGTAACTGCTGCAGCTAAGTATTGGCCGGTTTTCCCCTCAAAGCCTAAATTAAATATCCAGTTATTTATGAAATCCATAAAATCGTTCCCCTCCGTTGGAAATTACTAGTATTTTTTTATGTTTATTTCTGTTGCGTGTTTTTTTAGTGTGTACGAATTTATAATTATTCCTCGTCATCTTCAGGAAATTTAAAAGGTATATATTGGTCCAATTGGCGGATTGTATGAAACATAAAGAAGAAGACAAAAAGCCCAAATAGAATCATAGTAGCCTTTGTCATCATAATCCAACCTTAGCTATACTTTTCCGATTCATATGTCATCCCTAACCAAATTACGAAAATCCCAGCAATTTCAAAAACAGAACATGCGATAAATTTTTTGAGAACTGTTTTTCGCTTCGATACAATCCTCATTAATTTCCTCCCCCGCAAAATACCATTTTACAAGAATTTACTTTAAATTGAGATTAAAATTTCATTAAAAATTTTATACAGGTAAATATTTTCCCATTGTTGCATAAATAATTTTTAGTTAGCAAAACTAAATAACACAACAGTGATTATCTATATACAACAAATTTGTGAATATTAATACATTTGACATCGGCATTTCCACAATTGTATTATTATCTTAGTGTAAAAAAAATGGTAAGGAGATCTATATGGATATTTTAATTGGTTTATTAGGTGTAATTTTCACAATTGGTATTGCTTTTTTATGTTCAAATGACAAAAAGAATATAAATTTTAAAGCAATCATTATTTTACTTGTATTACAAGTGATCGTAACACTCTTCATGTTTAGAACAACGTTTGGTGCAAAAATTATTGAAGTTGTATCAAATGGTGTTACAAAAGTCATCAGTTATGGATATGAAGGAATTAACTTCGTAGTTGGTGGGTTAATTCCTGAAGGAGTTTCGGTCTTCTTTTTCAATGTCCTAATGGTTATTATATTTACTGCAACATTACTTTCAATATTAACATATATTAAAGTTCTCCCATTGGCAATTAAGTATATCGGTGGATTTTTAGCGAAAATTACAGGACTTTCTAAAGTAGTTACTTTTAACAGTGTTAACTCCATTTTCTTCGGGCAAAGTGAAGCAATTTTAGCGATTAAGACTCATTTAGACAAAATGAGTAATAATAAACTGTTTATTATTTCTACAAGTGCAATGGCATCGGTTTCAGCTTCAATTATGGGAGCTTATATGACGATGATTCCACCAAAATATGTTTTAGTGTCCATGCTTTTAAATGCACTATCTGGTTTAGTTGTTGCGACAATTATGACACCAATCACAAAAGAAGATGATGAAGAAATTAATATTAAAGATATTGCAACTTCCAATTCAATTTTTGGAGCGATTGGAGAAGGTGCTTTAGATGGCGGTAAAGTTGCTCTGATTGTTGCGGCGCAACTGGTTGCTTTCGTAGGGTTAATGGCATTGATTAATGGGATATTTACTGCATTAATTAATATTTCATTTTCTGAAATTCTAGGATACATATTTGCTCCTATTGCTTTCATCATGGGTGTGCCATGGAGTGAGGTAATTTCAGCTGGGTCAATCATGGGTATGAAATTAGCTACAAATGAATTCGTTGCCATGTTGCAATTCCAACCACTTATGCCTGAGTTATCGGCGAAAACAGTGGCTATTGTTTCATCATTTTTAGTGTCCTTTGCTAACTTCTCATCGATTGGAATTATTGCTGGTTCTATTCAAGCGATTCATGCAGAGAAAGCAAGCATCGTTGCCAAATATGGTTTAAAAATATTACTTGCTGCAACATTAGCATCAATTTTAACAGGAACGGTTGTTGGATTGTTTGTGTAGTGAAGATAATTAGGTAATGTTAATTTACATAAAAAACCAAGGGGAAACACATCTCCTTGGTTTTTTGTTCCGAATTTTTACTTCTTTAATATGGTATGATTTCGCTCACACTCCTCTTTCTCTCAGAATTACCTTCTGCAGGATTTAGCACCTTGTTAAACGATTTAATAGTTTAACAGGTTGCCGGGTTTCATCGGGCCTGTCCCTCCACCACTCTTGATAAGAATGTACAAAATATTTAGTTTTCGACTTTTTAGAATTGTTAGTTCGAAATTTATCACAATATTTTTTTCTTGTCAACACAAATAACTTATAAATTATTTTAAAAAAGTCTTACGAAAACGAAATTCAAAAAATGATATATGTATATACAAAAAATTAAAGATATTTTTTAATAAAAAATAAAAAGAACCGCAATTGATTTAATAAGTCATCATTGTTTGTGCTCATCAATTTTGAATCAGTCAAATCTGACATAAACGCACCGGAAGAGTTTAAGAAACGGATTTTATTGTAACTGTGCCAGACCAGATAAAAAGGACATTCGAAAAAGTTTGAGTTAAAAAAGTTACTGCTCCCCAATTAACTAAAAGAATAATACCGATTGTAAAAATCCCCCAAAATATTTTCTTCATCTAAGTTTATCGAAGATTTTTCACAATATACGAGTAAAGCTTTGAACGACTTTATTTATGAATGCAATAACGGAAATGATATATTTTTTGTTTCCTCTGAACAAGAAGCCCTTGAAAAATTATCAAAAGCTAAATAATGTTACACAAAAAAGTTTCAAATTACATACAATGATTTTGAAACTTTTTCTTTTTTATTTAATCACAAGGAAATGTTTTATCGCTTATGATTTTTTAAATCTTGTATCTCTTTTTCCAATCGTTCTACTTTTTC
The DNA here is from genome assembly GCF_009996845.1 of Pallidibacillus pasinlerensis. Taxonomy (GTDB): domain Bacteria; phylum Bacillota; class Bacilli; order Bacillales; family Caldibacillaceae; genus Pallidibacillus; species Pallidibacillus pasinlerensis. Next base: position 42,109 of record NZ_JAACYS010000018.1, read on the forward strand.
TTCAAGATCCCGCCTCGGTTCAGTAACTCGGCGACTGAAAACTTTAACTACCCCCACTACCGCTACAACAATACCGAGAAATGCAATAACAACAAAAAACGTTAATTCCATTCCTACGCATCCCCCTTTGCTTACTAGTTACTTAATAATACGAATATAAGTAGAAAAAAGTTTCCTCCCAATTAAAAAAGTGCCAACGGAAACATGTTAGCACTTTTATCTTTACTATAATTCAATTTGTTTAATAATTTTAGCTGGATTACCGCCAACTACTACATTATCTGGAACATCTTTAGTCACAACGGATCCGGATGCTATCACAACATTGTCCCCGATTGTTACACCAGGGTTAATAATAGAGCCTCCCCCAATCCAAACATTATCTCCAATGTTCACAGGTTTTCCATATTCTTTCCCTGAATTTCGTTCAATTGGATTGAGTGGATGAGTTGCCGTATAAATGTGCACATTTGGTCCAAGCATACAATTATCCCCAATTCGTATTTCACAAACATCTAAAAATGTGCAATCGAAATTGGTATAAAAATTTTCTCCGACATAAGTGTTATAGCCATAATCAAACCGAATATTTGGTTCCATATAAATATTTTCCCCTGTTGAACCGAGCAAGTCTTTTAAAATCTGAGTTCGTTTGTCACCTTCTGTTTCTAATGTTTGATTATAAACTCGAACTTTCCGGCGAGCCTCTTCACGGTCCCTAACTAACTCAGGTTCTGCCGGATTGTATATCTCGCCTGCTAACATTTTTTCTTTTTCCGTTTTCATTTGTTGCCCTACCCTTCAGAAGTTATGCTATGTATTTATCACCTTTTAGATTAACATACCCTAACAATTTCTGCGTAAGCTTCATCTTCCAAATACCATATCCAATTAATGCACCAATCATATTAAGAATAAAATCATCAATATCAAAACTTCCTCTTCTCGTAATAAATTGCATCGCTTCAACAACGAATAACAATACAATCATAGAAGAGATAAATTGACTAATTTTATTTATTCTTGCTATATAGTAAGGCAAAAAGACTCCCATCGGTAGAAATAACAGCAAATTACCTGCCAAATTTTCAATTGGTATATACATATTCATACTTCCATCAATCATCGCTTGAATATATGTATTGATTGTACGAAAAGGAACTAGGTTAGTAGAACTCATGACATAGGTTGAGAAATCTAACCCTTGCATCCGATCAACCCTAAATCTTAAAAATAATATATAGATTAGTGGTAACAAATAGATGATAAAGCTTACATTGATAACAGTCTTTATTACTTTTTTCATACTCTCCCTCCCCATACCATCATTAGATTACCATATTTTCCCAATAATTTCTATTTTACTATAAAAAAAGGTGTTTTTTAGAATATAATGAATTTACATAATGTTTGTGGACCCATTTTTTCATTTTATTCGTCTAAATAAGTAGGAAAGGGGGATCCATATTGTTAACGAAAGAGGAGAGCCTAGAAACAAAAGAGGAAAAACTACAAATTTTAATCGAAGAATATGCTTCTTATATTAATCGTTTAGCTTATCTTTATGTGAAAGATTGGGCGATTGCGGAAGATATTACCCAGGATGTTTTTATGAAGTGCTATGAAAAACTGGATACTTTCCGTGGTGAAAGTTCCTATAAAACTTGGCTTTATAAAATTACCATTAATAAGTGTAAAGATTATTTAAAAAGTAAATGGTACCGTAGTATACTGCCGACAGAATATATAAAGGAATTTTTATTAACGACAAACCGTACACCTGAACACCAAGTACTTTCGAATGACGAAAGACAAGCAGTTGCTAAGCTCGTTTTATCGCTACCAAGTAAATACAGAGAAGTCATCATTTTATTTTATTATGAGCAATTGAAAATTAAAGAAATTGCTGAAATAACGGGAATAGAACAAGAGACAATTCGAACACGCCTGAAACGCGCGAGAAACATCCTTCAAACAAAATTTGAAAGGAGGCTAAAAGAATATGAATGACCATCTTAATAATTTAAAAGAAATCATGGATGAAACGATGTTGAAAGATGGAGAGTTATCATCATCTAAGAAACGAGAAATCTATAAAAATACAATAGATAAAAAAGATATGAAAAATCCTAAATTGTTTTCTCCAATTTTATCGGTTGCATTAGCTTCCTTTTTCATTATCCTCATTGGCGGATTTTTAATCACGCAATCTTTTCAATCTCAAACGCAAAATTTAGCTAACTCAACTGATACTGAAAATAACTCTGCGGTAACTGAAGTAAACAAAGAACACAAAGATGATATCGATCCGTTCTATGAAGAAACTGTATATTATATACCATTTCAAAAGTATAACGATCCTGTAGTTGATGGGAATAATTTATTCGTTCACGTTAATAGTCCATCAGACATTTTAAACATCAATAAATTTATCCAATATAACTTACAGACAGGTGAGTACGAAGTATTATATGAATCCGAATATTCCAACGCAAATATGCAAGCTACTAATGTAAATAAAAACTGGATTACTTGGCTAGACTTTGGCAGAATTGGGAAAGCTAAAATCCTTGTCATCGATAGGTCCACTAATGAGATTAAAACGATCGCTGAGATTAATAATAGAGATGAAGTTCTCAGTCCTCCAACATTAGAAGATGACTATGTAGCTTGGATTTATACGAATAATGCTACAGAACAAGTAGAAGTTAAACTACACAACTTAGCGACAGAAGAAACGGAAGTTATTGCAAACGTACCTTTTCAATCTGAACTTTACTATTCAGTATTTATGATTGATGGAAAAATAGTATGGAATAACCATGAAAACGGTAAAGGATATTATTACTTATATGACATCGAAGGTAAAACAATTGAAAAATATGAAGAACCAATTCCTTATCCGCTAATGGTAAAATACAGTAATGACAAAATTTACGCTTTAAATAGTACAGGAAAGATACAACTCGAAGGTGCAGTGGTCGAATATTGGGATAATCAAACCTTTGGATATCTAGACATACAAACTGAGGAGTTTCAATCATTTCCCTATGATGTTCAGTTAAAGGATTTTGATGTCTATCAAAACAAAGTATTAATATTAGATACGCGCAGTAAATTATCTCTATATGAGTCTATAGATAATGAGTTTAAAGCTTCTAACATTACATTAACAAGCGGTGAAGAGCCATCATCGATCGCATTTGACACTAATGGAAATATAATTGTTAGTTATATAGGAACGGAAAAGGATTTAAATCAATATAAAATAAAGGTCGGCATCGTGAGAGTAAAATAAGTGTTTATTAAAATGTGATAAGGACATAACAGTAGAGCCTTATCACATTTTAATTTATTTTATA
>NZ_JAACYS010000019.1 GCF_009996845.1 Pallidibacillus pasinlerensis
ATTATTGTATATATGCCTGTCCCCAAAAAATATTTCATTATATTTAATTATTTCACGAAAGTTTTAGATTAATTTTATCATAACCTCATTTAGGCACATTTACCAGAATTTTTAATATGATATTACGGATTAAATTACCTTTTCTCATGTTAAGATGAGGTTGCTAAAAATGGTTTTTACACGTAATATAAATAATGGGTTTATTAGTTACATTCCATCTACCCGAAAACATAAAAGGAATGACTTGAATGATGAAAACAACGATTTATAATCAATTAGTGAAAATTATAAATGAAAATAATATAGCCATTGATGAAGATATTAAAAATCATACGTATACAAAATTAGGTGGGAAAGCGGACTTTTTTGTCACACCTACAACTTATGAAGAAGTGCAAAACATCGTTAAATATTGTTTAGAAGAAAAAGTACCATTCACTTTAATTGGTAATGGCTCAAACTTGATCGTAAGAGACGGTGGTATTCGCGGAATCGTTCTATCCCTTAAAAACTTTGATAAAATTACTGTTTCTAATACGAAAATCGTTGCCCAAAGTGGTGCTGCAATTATCGATACATCAAGAAAAGCCCTTGACGCAAAACTTACGGGGCTAGAGTTTGCTTGCGGTATTCCAGGTACCGTAGGTGGCGCTGTATATATGAATGCCGGTGCTTATGGCGGTGAAGTTAAAGATTGTCTTGAATCAATTCTAGTAATTGATAAAAATGGTGAAATGATTAGAAGAAAGGCAGAAGAATTAGACTTAGCCTATCGATACAGTAATATCCAAGAAAATGGAGATATTGTCTTAGAAGCAACATTTCAATTACAACATGGAAACTATGATGAAATTAAAGCAATCATGGATGATTTAACCTTTAAAAGAGAATCAAAACAACCGTTAGAGTATCCATCTTGTGGAAGTGTATTTAAACGTCCACCAGGCTATTTTGCTGGGAAGCTTATTCAAGATAGTAATTTACAAGGTACTCGAATTGGCGGAGCTGAAGTATCAAAGAAACATGCTGGTTTTATCGTAAATGTTGATAATGCAACAGCAACTGATTATATTACCTTGATTAAACATGTGCAAAAAACGGTAAAAGAAAAATTCGGAGTATCATTAGAACGTGAAGTTCGAATTATCGGAGAAGAATTAAACGAAAAATCAGTTATTAACACAAATAAGGAATAGGCCAACGCCTATTTCTTTTTCATTTGATTAGATTAAACGTTTGATTGAATGATGTAACCTTTGGCATACCTGTCAATCAAACGTTTGATTCGTAAATCTGTTTAAATATTTTTCTCAATCAAACGTTTGATTAAATACCTCTCATTTTCCATCAAACGTTCGATTGAGAGGTGAAACTCATGTCTTTCATCTCAATCAAACGCTCGATTGACTATTTATGAACTGCTTGTAAGAGTTCTTTTTTCTCGGTAACAATACTAATAATAACAAAAGTCACTAATGATAATAAAATTGGCAAAACAACTGTGTGCATTCCGAACGCATTCGGATAAAATTGGTGGAATAATATGTAAGAAGTCACTCCTACAATCATTGAGCTAATTGCTCCATACTTGTTACCTCTTTTCCAATACAATCCAAGCACTACTGGCCAAATAAATGCAGCTTCTAATCCACCGAAGGAAAATAAATTCAGCCATATTAAGAAATCCGGAGGACTTAAAGCCATCAAGTAAACAATGACACCTAAAATTGCAGTAACTAAATAACTTATACTCCTAACCTTCTGATCCGGTGCTTGTGGATTAAAATAGCTTAAATAAATATCTTTTACCACTGCAGAACTTACCATAATTAATAAAGCGTTAACCGTAGACATAATGGCTGCCATTGGTGCAGCTAATACGATTCCCGCCAGAAATGGTGGCAAAACTTCCATCGTAATCGTCGGCATCACTGAGTCGGCAACCGCAATACTTGGGTTAATTGCTCGAGCAAATACACCAATTAAATGCATACCCAGCATGATAATCCCTACAAATACAGTACTAATGATAATAGCATGGTGCATCGATTTTGAATTTTTATGAGACATTGCTCGAACGGCAATTTGTGGTAAACCAACAACTCCAACACCAACTAGAATCCAGTAAGAAGAAACATAACTTGCCGAAAGATTACCATCTGCCCCAAAAGGCATTACAAGTCCAGGATCAATCGCAATAAGTTTTTCCATAATATTCGTAACACCGCCACCAGCAATAATAACGGCTACGAGCAAAATTAACGTTCCAAAAAACATAATTGAACCTAAAATTGTATCTGTTAATGCAACGGCACGAAACCCACCTATAATTACATAAATCATGACAGAAAAAGCGAATATCGTTAAGGCAATCGGATAAGTAATATTAAACAACGACTCAAGTAAACGTGCTCCCCCTACCCATTGGGCAGCTATCGATGAAAATAAAAAGATAATGATACTAATGGCTGCAAGGATTCCTACCCATTGACTTTCATAGCGACTTTTCAAAAAATCATTTAAAGTAATTGCCTCATAGCGCCTGGATACAATCGCAAATTTTTTTCCTAAAACCATTAGCACAAAATATCCGGCAGGAAGTTGGGCCATCGATAATAGTACCCAACCAAGTCCCGTTGAGTAAGCAATTCCAGGTCCACCAATAAAACTACTGGCACTTCCGTATGTTGCCATCATCGTCATCGCCAAAATAAAACCGCCCATACTTCGACTACCTAAAAAGTATTCTTGCAAAAATGAGTCCGAATTTCTAACAAACTTATTAGTCCAAAAACCGACTATAAAAATAATAAAAAGAAAAATAATTAGTGGCAGAACAATTCCCCAATTCATAAAAACCCCACTTTCTATGACGACTTTTTATCTGATTGATTTTGTATGTCTTGAACTTCCTCTTCAAAGGGGACATCTTTAAAAAAGTACTTAACTACAACGATAACAAGTATGGACATAACAATTAAACTACCGATACAACTATAAAAAAACCATGAAGGAAATCCCAAAATATATGTATACTCATCTGGAGATTTTGAACCTAGTCCATATGCAAAAGCAAACCACCAAACAAAATTAAACAGAACTAATCCTACCCCAATCCAAGCTTCCTTTTTTGCTACTTTAAAGCGAGGATCATTAGAAAAAAATTTATCTTTGTCCATTTTTATCCCCTCCTAACTTAAGGTTATACCCGAAACAATAATAGCAGTATTTGAAAAAAATGGAAATAATTATATTTTAAAATAGACAAAGGTCTGAATTTCACCGCTCATAAGACATACAAAACAATCGTTAACTTATTACGGTAAAGTTTCAGACCTAAGATGGAGATCTATTTTCTTTATCTTTACAATCACATCGATCTATTCTTTTTTGTTTATGAAAATATGGAATAAAATCATGTTCTTTCATCCGTTTAAAATGTTTATCTATACTTTCTTTGATTATATTCCCACGGTCCTTTGTAATTACACCATATTCAACATATTTATCAATAATTTGCTTTCTTTTTTCCAATGATTCACTAACGAGCTTTTCAATCTCTTTTATTTGCTCTTTTGTAAGCTTAGGAGGATGTTTGTCATTTTCAATCGTCTCATTATTGCCGATTTTTGCCTCAACTGGTGCTGTTTTCCAAACTTGCCCGTTAATTTCTACTGTTTCTCCTAATTGTGAGGAAGCATTCGCTATCATCGCAGTAGGTGTTCCAATGAAAGCTACTAACCCTGCTAATAATATGGATATTAGTTTTTGAAATCCAGTAAACAATCTCTACATCTCCTCTAACTGACAATATTTTTCCTTAGATTGTGCAGATAGTTGAGGGATTATACGAAAAACACCAATTTTTTATATTTTTTTTAGATTAGTCCTTATAAATTTTTTTATTCTGTAGTAGTCTTGCGAGACTTTTTACAAAAAATAACCTGCATAATCACAGGTTATTTCTTAATATAAATTCAATTTTTGCTCTGCCAACTCAAGTTGTAGCTTAACTTGTGAAAAGGCCGTTCCACCATAACTATTTCTTGCTTCTACGACTTGTTTCGGCATTAACACTGTATAAATGTCTATTTCAAATAAATCGCTAAACTGTTTATACTCTTCAAAAGTTAAATCTAGTAAATACTTATTATTTTCAATCGCATAAAGTACAATTTTCCCGATAATTTCATGTGCTTGACGGAAAGGGAGTCCTTTATTCACTAAATAATCAGCAAGATCCGTTGCATTGGAATAGTCTTGACTTACCGCTTGATACATTTTCTCTTTTTTCACAGTCATCGTTTCAATCATCGGTGCTAATAGTTTAAGAGAACCAGTCAACGTTTCGACCGTATCAAACATACCTTCTTTATCTTCTTGTAAATCTTTATTATAAGCAAGTGGCAAACCTTTCAACACAGTCAATAAACCTATTAAATTCCCATATACACGACCGGTTTTTCCACGTAATAACTCTGGTACATCTGGATTTTTCTTTTGGGGCATTATACTTGAACCCGTGCAAAACGAATCATCGAGTTCAATAAAGTCAAATTCCTGACTTGACCATAAAACGAGCTCCTCGGATAGTCTAGATATATGAGTCATTATAATGGAAGCAATGGATAAGAATTCTAAAATAAAGTCACGATCACTTACCGCATCTAAACTGTTCGGATAAACGGTATCGAAACCTAGTAATCTTGCTGTTAGATTACGATCAATCGGAAATGTTGTCCCTGCAAGGGCACCAGAACCTAACGGAGACCAGTTTATCCGTTTCAAGCTATCTTGTAATCTTTCCTTATCCCGTTCAAACATCCAAAAATAAGCTAACAAATGATGGGCAAAGCTAATCGGTTGGGCCCGTTGCAAGTGAGTATAACCTGGCATAATCGTTTCAATATTACTCTTTGCCTGCTGAATGATTCCCCCCTGTACTGCCTCAAGTAACTCAATCATTTCTTTTGTTTGTTTATGCAAATATAAATGCATATCTGTTGCAACCTGGTCATTCCGACTGCGGCCTGTATGAAGTTTTCCACCGACTGGTCCGATTTCTTCTATTAATAAACGTTCGATATTCATATGAATATCTTCGTCTGCAACTGAAAACTCAACTTCACCAGCTACAATTTTTTTACGGATCGACTTTAATCCCGATTTAATTTTTTCTGCGTCTTCCTTAGAGATAATCCCACATGAGCCGAGCATCTCAACATGTGCTAAACTACCCTCTATATCCTCCAGTGCTAGTTTTTGGTCAAACTCAATCGATGCTGTAAATTTTTCTACTAATTTATTTGTTTCTTTTGTAAAACGTCCGCCCCAAAGTTTACTCATGTTTTACCCTCCACCTCTGTTGGAACTTTATTTCACTTTAACAGTCTCTTCATTTTTATGCACTTCAGCAAAGACTTTCGTTGGTAGACCCCATAATTTAATGAAACCAACGGCTGCATTATGATCGAACATATCTCCTTTTGAATAAGTAGCTAATTCTTCATTATATAAGCTAACAGGTGATTTTCTTGCCACAACAGTATGATTACCTTTAAACAGTTTTACTTTAATTGTCCCTGTAACATACTTTTGTGTCTCCTCAACAAAAGCATCTAGGGCCGCTTTTAATGGAGAATACCATAGACCGTCATAAATGATTTGTGCATACTTTTCATCAATTAATGATTTAAACTGTGTAATTTCTCTTGGTAATGTTAAAAACTCTAACTCTTTATGAGCGTTGATTAAAACAACAGCAGCTGGGTTTTCGTAAACTTCTCTCGATTTAATACCGACTAAACGGTTTTCAATATGATCAATTCTTCCTACCCCATGATGCCCTGCTTTTTCGTTTAACACTTCAATAATTTGTACAAGACTTATTTTTTCTCCGTTTAATGCAACAGGAATTCCTTTTTCAAATTCAATTTCGACATATTCTGGTTCATCTGGCGTTTTTTCTACTGGATTCGTCCATTCATACGCTTCTTCTGGCGCTTCGTTCCAAGGGTTTTCTAAAACACCCGCTTCAATTGCACGCCCCCAAATATTTGCATCAATGGAAAATGGATTATCTAAATCTACTGGAATTGGAATACCGTGTTGTTCCGCATATTTAATTTCTTCATCACGAGTCATTCCCCACTCACGAACAGGAGCTACAACTTGTAAAGCTGGGTTTAATGCTTGAATCGACACTTCGAAACGAACTTGGTCATTCCCTTTTCCTGTACAGCCATGCGCTACGGCTACTGCTCCTTCTTCTTCTGCCACTTGAACGAGTAATTTAGAAATTAATGGACGACTAAGTGCTGAAGATAGTGGATATTTTCCTTCATATAATGCATTTGCTTTAATACTTGGCAAAATATATTCTTTCGCAAGTAGATCTTTACCATTTATTGTTACCGATTTGATCGCACCCACATCAAGGGCCTTTTGACGAATCGCATCCATATCTTTTCCTTCGCCACCAACATCAATAGCTAACGCAATCACATCATAACCGTATTTTTCTTGTAACCATTTGATTGATACTGATGTATCTAAACCTCCAGAATAAGCTAAAACGATTTTTTCTTTTGTCATTACGAATCTCTCCCTTGTATAAATAAACGCATTTTTGTATTTTTATACATTTTACCGCATTTTTATAAATAAATCTACAATAAATTTTTTAAAATTGCTTTTTGTGCATGGAGTCGATTCTCAGCTTCATCAAAAACGACCGAATGAGGACCATCAATAATGGATGATGTAACTTCTTCTTCACGATGAGCAGGCAAACAATGTAGAAAAATATAATCTTCCTTTGCATAATTACATAACTCTTCATTTACTTGATAAGGTGCAAATATTTTCAATCGTTCTTCCGCTTCATCTTCCAATCCCATACTAGTGAAAACATCGGTAACAACGACATCTGCATCTTGAATTATCTCTACAGGATCGACACCAATTTGAATCGTTGCCCCTGTGTAATTTGCAACGGCTTGAGCACTTTTTACAATTTCTTTATTCGGCATATAACCTTCCGGACTTGCAACAGCAATATCCATTCCAACTTTCACTGCACCTTCAATTAAAGAATGGGTCATATTGTTGTTGCCATCCCCGATAAAGCACATTTTTAACCCTTGTAATTTTCCTTTATGTTCATAGATTGTTTGTAAATCAGCCATTACCTGGGTTGGGTGATGTAAATCTGTAAGTCCATTAATAACAGGTACAGTTGCATGCTCCGCAAATTCCTCCACAGTTAAATGGGAAAAGGTACGAATCATTAGTCCATCGACATAGCGGGACAACACTTTTGCCGTATCATGAATTGTTTCGCCTCTACCAAGTTGAATATCTTTATTGCTTAAAAATAGTGCCTGACCACCAAGTTGATACATCCCAACTTCAAAGGATACACGGGTTCTAGTTGATGACTTTTCAAAAATCATCCCTAATACTTTTCCATTCAAATACGGATGAGGTATACCTGATTTTTGCATTTGTTTCAATTGATTCGCTTCATCAAGTAAAAATAAAATCTCCTCGCTAGAGAGCTCTGCCAATGTTAAGAAATCCTTGCCTTTCAAATTCACATTCTTTTTATTTTTTAATAACAAATCCGTCATTTTGCCACCGCCTTTTAAATTTGAATAACACTCCGTAAATAATCATTAATCGGTTTCACATGAATTTCAGTCGTACTTGGTTGAAAAAGAAATGCTGCAAACGTTTCTAATGCCGTAAAAAGTGGTACATCTTTCCGTAAGAAAAACTTTCTCATATACTTCCCAAAGGTTTCTTTATAACTACTATTTGTCGGTCTAATTATGGCAACATCTATTTCTACCTTATCTAACACATGTTCAAACTTTTCTCTTTCTCTGTCTACAACAGTCATCTCGTAACCATGATTTGCGAGAAATTGCGCCGTCCCTTTTGTTGCATAAATTTGCAATGGTTGTTTTATACCTTTTAGTATGTGTAAAAGACTTTCTTTATCCCGATCCGCAACTGAGCAAAAGATTGTAAGCATTTCTAAGTGTGTTTTTTCACTTTTTCCTGTCACTTTTTTAATTGCCTCAGCAACAGTATCCCCAACACCTAATATTTCTCCGGTTGATTTCATTTCTGGACCAACACTCGGATCGACATTATTTAACTTACTAAACGAGAACACTGGAGCTTTGACAGAGTAAAATGGGACTTCTTTCGCTAAACCTGTTTCCCGTAATGCTTTCCCAATTTGAGCTGCAACACCCCATTTAACGATTGGAGTTCCCGTCACTTTACTCAAAATTGGAACCGTCCGTGAGGCCCTTGGATTTACTTCTAAACAGTAAATTTCCTCATTATGAATGACAAACTGAATATTAGCAACACCAATAATTCCTGCTTCTAAACATATTTTTCTTGTATATTCCGCTAACTTCTCCTTTTGTTCCTTCGAAATTGTAAGTGAAGGATATATACTGATACTGTCTCCAGAATGGATGCCTGCCTTTTCCACATGTTCAAATATCCCCGCAATTAGAACGTCCTTTCCATCACTAATGCAATCCAGTTCACATTCCAGCCCAGGTAAAAACTGATCCACTAATAACGGCCAAGTTCGTTTCTCTGTATTGATTATCACATTAACATAATCATCGAGTTCCGCTTCCGTATAAATTGTTTTCATCGATTGACCACCGATGACGTAAGAAGGGCGGACAAGGACTGGATATCCTAACTCCTTTGCACCAAGCTTCAATTCAGAAACGGAATAAGCAATTTTTCCTTTTATATGTGGAATCGACAAACGATCTAGTAATTCATAAAACTGTTTCCGATCTTCTAACATATCAATTGTTGTTGTTGATGTCCCTATTATAGGAACTCCTTCTTTTTCTAAATCTGCAGCTAAATTTATTGCAGTCTGCCCACCAAATTGTAAGAAAACACCGTCCACTTTTTCTTTATAAATAATATGAAGAATGTCTTCTGTTGTAATTGGTTCAAAGTATAATTTATCCGATACAGAGTAATCGGTACTCACGGTCTCTGGATTATTATTTACAATAATTGTTTCAAAACCATATTCCTTTAATGCCATAACCGCATGAACACATGTATAATCAAATTCAATTCCTTGACCAATTCGAATAGGACCTGATCCTACAATTAACGCTTTCCGTTTGTTTGATACGGTTACTTCATCTTGACCATGCCATGTAGAATAATAATATGGGGTAACGGCATCAAACTCACCGGCACTTGTATCGACTTTTTTATAAGAAGGAATGAGTCCCCAATCAAGTCGTTTTTTACGGACCGCTTGTTCTGAACAACCTAGAAGACTAGCTATATATCGGTCTCCGAAATTTACTTTTTTCGCTTTTGTTAAAATTTCTTTCGGTACTGTGTCGATGGTGTATTGTGCAATCTCAACTTCAAATGTAACCATGCTTTGTATTTTATATAAAAACCAAAAATCTATTTGAGTAATTTTTTCTACTTCTTCAATTGACAACCCTCTTCGAAAACTTTCAGCGATGGCAAATAAACGTAAATCTGTCGCTTCCTTTAGTTCATTAATTATTTGTTCTTTACTCATGTTTTTTACAAATGGGTGAGATAATCCATCTACTTTATATTCAAGGGAACGAAGTGCTTTATTTAACGCCCCTTCAAACGAACGATCGATTGACATTACTTCGCCCGTTGCTTTCATTTGTGTTCCTAATTTTGAATCAACTTCAGGAAACTTATCAAAAGGAAAACGAGGCAGCTTCATTACAACATAATCTAGTGCAGGTTCAAAAGAAGCGAATGTTGTGCCGGTTATCGGATTAATAATTTCATCTAATTGGTAACCGAGGGCACATTTTGTTGCAATTCGTGCGATAGGATAACCTGTTGCCTTAGATGCTAAAGCACTTGACCTGCTTAAGCGCGGATTTACTTCGATAATGTAGTATTCATTTGTTTTTGGATTTAAGGCAAATTGAATATTACACCCACCAATGACCCCTAAAGAACGAATTACCTTTAATGAAGCCTTACGCAAAATATAGTATTGTTCATCGGTAATTGTTTGGCTTGGTGCAACAACAATGGAATCACCGGTATGCACACCAACTGGATCCAAATTTTCCATATGACAAATAATAATGCATGTATCATTTGCGTCCCGAACGACTTCAAATTCAAGCTCTTTCCAACCTTTAATACTTTTTTCGACTAACACTTGACCGATTGGACTTAGTTTTAATCCTTTATTTAAAAGTTTAATCAGTTCCCCTTCGTTTTCGGCAAAGCCACCTCCTTCACCACCAAGGGTATAGGCCGGGCGAACAATGATAGGGAAACCAATCGAGCGAACAAAGTTAATACCTTCTTCAACAGTAACAACAATTTTGGATTCAGGAATCGGTTCACCAATTTCAAGCATTAAATTTTTAAATTTATCGCGATCCTCTCCTTTTTGAATCGCTTCGACTGCCGTTCCTAAAATTTCTACATTATATTTTTCTAATATCCCTGCTTCTTCGAGTTGAACAGTTAAATTCAGCCCTGTTTGCCCACCTAAAGTACCAATAATGCCATCTGGTCTTTCATTTTTTATAATTTTTTCTAGTACATCTAACGTCATCGGTTCAAGATAAACTTTGTCAGCAATATGTTGATCAGTCATAATCGTTGCTGGATTATTGTTTAATAAAATTGCCTCAATTCCTTCTTCCTTCAGTGCTAAACATCCTTGTGTTCCCGCATAGTCAAATTCTGCAGCCTGCCCTATTACAATCGGACCTGAGCCAATAACGAGTACTTTTTTAATCTGTTTATTTAACGGCATATGACATTACTCCTATGTTTTTCTTAACTGTTTCGAAAAAAGATTGAAAAATAAAATCTGTCTCTTGTTGCCCATACTGCGTTTCTGGATAAAATTGGACAGTTTGAATCGGTTTTTGTTTATGCACTAAACCTTCAACTGTCCCATCGTTTACATTTTGAAAGGCGATATCAAATTTATTTCGATCAATCGTTTGATTGATAACTGTATAACCATGATTTTGTGTTGTAATATACACTTTTCCTGTACGTAAATCTTTGACCGGATAATTACCACCGCGGTGCCCAAAGGGTAGAGCTTCGGTTTTTGCACCATAGGCAAGGGCTACAAGCTGATGGCCAAGGCCAATTCCAAAAGTAGGAAACCTTTGAGACAACTCATAAATTTTATCTAATTCAGTTGTTAAATCCATCGGATCTCCTGGTCCATTGCTGAGGACAATACCATCTGGATTTAGTAGTAAAATCTTTTCAAGCGGATAATCATAAGGTACAAGAGTGACCTTATAATTTGCCCTTAGTAAATATTGAACAATCGTTTGTTTGACACCGAAATCGACAACAACAATATGTGGTCCATAACTACTATCTGCATATTGCACCACTGTTTTTGTTGAAACATCTTTTACTGGATTCACGCATTCCATTGATTTCGGCTTATCATTTTTTTCATTTGTTATTACCGCTCTTACAGTACCCCGTTTTCGAATAGTCTTGATTAGCGCCCGTGTATCAACTTCTGTTAAACAAGGGATTTGATTTTTTCCTAATACAGAATCAATTGAATTATGTGACGGTACATTCGAAAGTTCACCGGTTACAACACCACGTGCATGAAATTTATTCGAATCAAGATTTGTCTTTTGAACTTGATTATTACCGATGATTGGATAAGAAAAAACGATAATTTGGTCGGTACTTGAAGGATTCGTTAATATTTGTTTGTGACCAATCATACTTGTGTTAAAAACAAGCTCACCATCACTTCTTTTTACATTCCCTATTAGCTTTCCAGAAAAAACTTCACCTGTTTCTAAAATAATGTAACCTATCGTCACCTTGATCACCTCCGTTTAGCCGACCACCTTTTTGTACTTATTCAATGTATTTTGAAAAGCTTCTATAAATACTTCAATTTCTGCTTCTGTTATTGTCAGCGGTGGTAGTAACCGAATTGTATTTTTTCCGGCTGATAAAATAAGCAAATTTTCTTTAATTGCCAACTGAACTACATTACTCGGTTCGCCATTGATTTCAATCCCAATTAAAAATCCTAATCCACGAACTTCTTTTATAAATGGATAACTTTCTTTTATTAGTTCAATTTTCCCTTTTAGTATGCCGGCCATCTTTTGTACATTTTGTAATACATCCGTCTCTACTAGCTCTTTAACAGTTGCTAATCCTGCTATTGTCGCAAGGGGATTACCACCGAAGGTACTTCCATGTGTACCAGGAGAAAAATGTTTTGCAACCTCTTTTTTAGCAAGCATCGCACCAATTGGAAAGCCCGATCCTAATCCTTTTGCCAAAGTAACGATATCTGGCTCAAAATTGAAATATTCATAAGCAAAAAGTTTGCCAGTTCTCCCCATTCCTGTTTGCACTTCATCAACAATAATTAAAATCTCGTTTTCCTTACATATAGCATGGAGCTGGTCGATCCATTCTTGAGTTGCTGGAATGACGCCACCTTCACCTTGAACTAGTTCCAAGATGACTGCACAAGGTTTCAAATTTATTAATTTATTTAAATCAGCAAAATCGTTGTAGTTTAAATACGAAAACCCTGGTACTAAAGGCTGGAAACCTGTTTGGATTTTTTCTTGACCAGTGGCTGAAAGTGTCGCCATTGTTCTTCCATGGAAAGATTGTTTAAAGCTTACAATATGAGGTGACTTATTAAGGTCATATGCATACTTTCTTGCCAGCTTTATTGCTGCTTCATTCGCCTCTGCACCACTGTTACAGAAAAACACTTCATCAAAACAACTGTTTTCCACTAGCTTTGTCGCTAACAGTTCTTGATTTGGTATCGAAAAAAGATTTGAACAGTGCCAAAGTTGTTCTAATTGCTCCTGTAGCGCTTCTTTCACCACATCTGGTACATGACCTAAATTACAAACAGCAATACCTGATGTAAAATCTAAATATTTTTCTCCTTTATCATCCCAAACATAGGCCCCTTTTCCTTTTACAAGTTTTACAGGAAAGCGACTATACGTATTCATAACATGGTTAGTTTGTAAAGTTTGCATGTTTTCACCTACTTGATATATATTCCTTTTTTGTTATTGTTGTTCCCATCGGCACTCCTTTTACATATGAGAGGAGTGCATTTTCTTCTAGACCGTTTAATATAACTACTTCTTCGATTCCCTCTTCCAAGCATTCAATAGCAGCGGTAACCTTTGGCATCATCCCACCTGTAATAGTTCCGTTTTCTATCAAATTCGTAATCTTGGAAGGTGTTAAATGGTTTAACACTCGACCATTTTGTAAAACACCGGACACATTTGTGATTAAAAAAAGAGTTGCATTCAGTGCCTTCGCAATTGCTGATGCTGCTAAATCGGCGTTTATATTCCACCTTTGACCATGATCGTCAATTGCAATTGGAGAAATGACAGGGATTAATCCCCATTTACACAAATATTCCAAAAATTCAACATTAACTTTTTCTACTTTTCCTACAAAACCTAACTTGTCGTCTAACGCTGTAGCTTGTAAAAGCTTTCCATCAACTCCACTTAGACCGCCAGCTTTCCCACCAGCCGTTTGAAGTTTCCGAACAATCTCCTTATTCATCGAACCTGATAACACCATTTCGGCAACATCTAAAATTTTTTCATCTGTTACACGTAAACCATCAACAAACTTTGTTTCCACATTAAGTTTTGTAAGCAAATTCGATATCATCGGACCTCCACCGTGGACAACTATTGGTTGCAAGCCCTCTTTTTGAATTTCAACGATGTTTTTATAAAAAGACGGGTGAATTTCATCTAAAACACTGCCACCGCACTTGATAACTAAATATGTCATCATTGACACCCCTTTTACGTCCGATACATTGCATTAATCTTTACATAATCGTATGTTAAATCGCATCCCCAAGCAGTTGCTTGACTATCACCATCGTATAGGTTTGCAAAAATTTGAATGTCCTTGTTTTCTTTTAAATAGGAACGGATAATTCCCTCAGAGTAAGTTACAGGTAAGCCACCTTTTACAACCTGGTATTGTCCGATAAATACATCAATGGCAGTAGAATTCAGTTGAACCCCGCTATATCCAATCGCCGCAACAATTCTACCCCAGTTCGGGTCTTCGCCAAATATAGCTGTTTTTACAAGACTTGAGCCAACTATTGACTTTGCGACTTTAGCCGCATCTCCATTTGTTTTGCAACCTGTTACTGTAACTTCAATAAGTTTTGTTGCACCTTCACCATCTCGCGCGATTTGCTTTGCTAACGATTCACATACTTGCTTTACACCTGAAACAAAATAATCCCAATCACTATGATGTTGATTTAGTTCATCATTACCAGCTAAACCATTAGCTAAAATTAATACCATGTCATTAGTACTCGTGTCACCGTCAACGGTAATCATATTAAACGTTTGATTAATGGCTTGTTTTAACGTTAAGTTTAAGGCATCTTCACTAACATTCGCATCCGTAGTAACAAAGCCTAACATCGTTGCCATGTTCGGGTGAATCATTCCTGATCCCTTTGCACAACCAGCAATAGTAACTGTTTTCCCATCGATGTCTAATTGAACACAAGCCCTTTTTTCCTTTGTATCCGTCGTTAAAATTGCTTTTTCAAAAGCGTTCGCTTCATCAATCAAATGGTCAATTTGATTAATGCCCTTATCAAGTTTATCCATCGGTAGTTGTTCTCCAATAAGACCAGTTGAACTTACGACAACTAGATGTTCATCGATACCAATATGATCAGCAAATTTCTTCCGCATCAATTGCGCGTTTTTATAACCTTCTTCTCCCGTACAAGCATTGGCAATTCCAGAGTTAACGATAACCCCTTGAATTTTTCCTGTTGTATTTATACTTTCTTTTGTAACAAGTAGTGGAGCAGCTTGAAATTGGTTTGTCGTATAAACCGCTGCAGCAGTTGCAGGAACTTCTGAATAAATCCAACCAAGATCAAGTCGTTTCCGTTTAATACCACAATGTAATCCACCTGCCAAAAATCCGTTCGGTGTCGTTACACTACCATCTTTTATTTCAATTGCTTGTTTCTCTAGTTTTGTTTGATGAATCATTTTTTCTTACCTCCATTTATGGGTATAAAGGAACATTTGTTAATCCTGCGGTCTCTTCCCAACCCACGATTATATTCATATTTTGTATTGCTTGACCAGACGCACCTTTAACTAGATTATCGATAACCGATATAATGATTAGTTTATTTGTCCGTTCATCAACATAAAGACTGATATCACAGTAGTTACTTCCGAAAACTTCTTTCGTTGTTGGGAATTGTCCAATAGGGCGAATGCGAATAAACGGATCATTTTTATACGATTCTTTGTATATGTGATAAATTTCTTCTGTTGTTGATTTTTCAGTCAAATCGCAATAAATCGTACTCATAATCCCACGGTTCATAGGAACTAAATGGGTAATAAATGAGATTGGTACCTTCTCTCCACTAATTTCATGAATTAGCTGTTCAATTTCCGGAATATGTTGATGTTGCCCAACTTTATAAGCTTTGATATTTTCATTTACTTCAGTAAACATGTTCGCTAAATTAGCATTTCTTCCAGCTCCGGAAACTCCAGTTTTAGCATCAATATGAATCGATGATGGATGAATGACTTTATGTTGTAACGCAGGAATTAATCCAAGCAAAGTCGCCGTTGGAAAACATCCTGGATTGGCAATTAATTTCGCATTTTTAATTTTGTTACGATTAAATTCCGTTAGACCGTATACTGCTTCTTGCAGAAATTCCTTTTTTGCAGGCGCTTTTTTATACCACTGTTCGTAATCCTCTGGATTTTTAAGCCGGAAATCTCCTGAAACATCAATGCAAATAATTCCCTTTTCTATAAAGCTTGGAACCAAGTCCTTTGTAACACCCGCTGGAGTTGCAAACAACAACAAGTCTATTTCACTAGCAATTTCATCAATATTTACTTGTTCAAGGGTCATATCCACCAGTTCAGTTAAGTGTGGATAAAGTTCTAAAATATTTTTTCCGCTCGTTGAGTTTGAAAATATTTTCTTTAACGTTACATGTGGATGATGTTGCAATAAACGAATTAATTCAACTCCACTATATCCATTTGCACCAATGATTCCGACTTCCACAAAATCAACTCCTAGTCATTCTTTATGTTGAATAATTATAACTAATTATGAATAAATATACAAAAATTTAATAATTATTCAATACATATTTTTACTATTTTGATTTAAATTCTTTTACGTGCAAAATTTGAAAATAAAAAAACCAGACATAGTCTGGCTTTTTTATGATCGATCAATTAATTTATATTTTGTTTTATCAACTGCTTGCACAAATCGACTCGGTTTTCCGACTGAATATAAATGTAATTCATGCATTGCCCGTGTACATGCAGTGTAAAACAATTTCCGTTCATCCTCTTGATTGTAAACATCGTCGGCGCAGTTATAAATGATAACTGCATCAAACTCGATTCCTTTCGCTAAGTAACTCGGAATAATTAATATTCCTTTCTCATAGGAAGATGTTTCTTTGCGAATAAGTCGTAAGTTTAAACTTTCTTTTAAAGCATCATAAGCTTCATTTGCCTCAGCCGCAGTTTTACAAATAATGGAGATTGTTTCAAAACCTTTATTTTGTAAATCTGTTACTTTTTCAATAATATGATCCAGCAATTTACTTTTATCCGGACTAATTGTTAATGTTGGAATTTCTCCAACGCGATTAAATGGCTCGATTTTATGTTCATCTGTAAGCATCTCTTCTGTAAATTCGACAATTTGTTTTGTTGAACGATAACTTTTTGTTAAAACGATTTTTTCTAATTCTTCTCCTGGGAATAAATCCTCAGACTTGGCAAACGCATGCTCATCATGAATAGAGTGGGTAAAAATCGATTGATTCATATCTCCTAAAATTGTCATACGGCTATTCGGAAAGATTTCCTTTAAAAAACTAAATTGGAACGGAGAATAGTCTTGAGCCTCATCAATAAATAAATGACGTATTGAATTATGAATCTGTTTTCCCTCAAGCTTATCTTTTAAATACAGGTATGGTGTCGCATCTTCATAAAAAAGTTCGCCTGTCGCAAGTTTCTCTACTGTCAATCTTTTAATCTCTTGCCACTCTTCAGGAAGAGAAAATAGCGCCGAATTCGCTTCTGCCCACGTAAATAGTTGCTTATATAAGCCAACAACATCTAAAAAGGCTAAGTTTATAATTTTATTACGTAACGGTTTAATCCTTCTTCTTACAACCCATTCACCAATTAGTTGTTCTTCCCGTTCAAAATCATTAAAAGTATTCTCTGTAAAACGTTGTTGCTTTTGTAGTTTGCGATATATTCTCAAATAGTCCTCTTTACTAAGTAATTCTCGTTCCTCTTCAACCCATTCTTTCGACTGTTCGTTTTTCTCTAATTCTTGCAACTTGTCTAATATCCACTCTTTTACACAGCTAATTCGATTTGGAATCGTTGGAATTTGTTTTAAGCTATAAAAATAATCGACAATTTCGTTCTTACTTAGTATAAGTTCCCCGCGGAAACGGATATTTTTAAATAAAATCCCTTTCGTAAGTAATTCCTCTACATATTGATCAATTATCTCTTTATATTGTAAACTCACTTTAAATTGAATGGACTTTTTTCGAAGCTGGTAGGATTCATCTCGCTTGCCACCAAGGATATATTCTAATTGTGTATATGGATTTTCTACATCAATATTTTTAAGACGTTGCTGTAAATATTGATAAAAAGTACTCTGTTCCATATTGTCTTCACCAAGCTCTGGAAGCACCGTACTAACATAACTGTTAAACATTTGGTTTGGTGAAAATAATAAAATATTTTCCGCTTTTAATGTCTCTCGATATCGATATAAAAGATAAGCAACCCGTTGCATAGCTGCTGACGTTTTACCACTTCCTGCTGCACCTTGAACGACTAAATACCGTTTCTTATTATTTCGGATAATGGCATTTTGTTCTTTTTGAATCGTTGCCACAATATTTTTCATTTGAGTATCTGCTTGATCACTTAAAACCGTTTGAAGAATTTCATCACCAATCGTAATTCCTGTATCAAATAAACCTTTTATTTTCCCATCGCGAATAATGTATTGCCGTTTTAATTCAATTTCACCTTTTATAGGGCCATCCATCGTTTCATATTGAGCTGGACCAGGGGCATAATCATAATACATACTAGAGATAGGAGCACGCCAATCATATATAAGGAAATTTTCATCATCATCATCCATTAAGGAAAATAAACCAATATAAATTTGCTCTGCCTCTTTTTCTCCCTCTTCTAAAAAGTCAATCCGACCAAAATAAGGTGATGATTTAAGTCTCTGTAAATTTTTATATTGTTTATAAAATTGACCATGACTCCGCTCCCGTTCACCGAGTAATTCTGCCTGCTGTTTTAAACTAGCATGAGTTTCGATTACATCATCCGGATCATCAATATTAACCGTAACATCTTCCCAAAATCTTTTGCGTAAGGAGACGATATCTTGTTTTAAATTTCCAGTTTTACTCTCCAGCTTTTCCATTCGTTTTTCTATTTTCTCGATGACCGTGTCCACTCGTTTTTGTTCTTCAGTTCTAATATTTTCATTTATTTCCGCCATAAAAACACCCCTTAAAAATATTTTGATTAAGAAAATAAAAAACTTGACTCAATACACTCTCTTGTGTTATTATATAATTGGGTATTTATGTTCAATTTATTATAATTGGAATGACCAACTTTCATTATAGCATATTCTTATACTCAAAATAAATACTTTTTCATGCAAAATTAGTTTACCTCTTTCTATTCTTTATAAACAAGGAAAAGAGCAACCTGAATACGATTGCTCTTTTTTTAATGCTGTCCTAATATTCCCTTTTCCATCGCATGTCTTTCACAGCGTGAAAATACGATTATCCCTAACACTAAATAAACAATCGCATTTAAAATTAATGCAGTATAATCCATCAATGAAAAATCGGCTAATGTATAATTATGAATTGCAATTTGTCTTACCATATCAACTCCCTTTACAACAGGGAAAAATACTAAAAACGGGGCAACGGATAACGGTACAAAGGTTAAACCAGCAAATATAAATTGCGAGATTTGTAAAAAGGAATTAATTTGCTTAAAAATAACTGCCATACCCGCAATCATAAAACTAACCCCGATCATACTTATAATCGTCAAAACAAAAATAGGGAAAATAGATAAAATGTCTAAATTTAACCATGTACCAGCCGTTAACATTGATAAAATTAACATAACGATTACAATCCCGATTTCAACAATTGTACTTGAAACAATTCGCGCTAAAAAGATACGCCAAGCACCAAGGGGCGACATATATAACTGTTCCAATGTCCCTAATGTTACTTCATTCATCACAACCCAACCGATTCCAGACATGACAGCCATCGTTAAATACCAAAAAATATAGTTAATAATGACATATTGTGTATTTAACTCTGCCGTGGATGGATCACCGACTACTTGAATTCCTAAAAACATTGCTAAGAAAATGATATAAAAGCTTACGATCATACTTAACGTATTCATCCAATACCGCTTAATTAAAATCAGTTCCCTTTTCATATTTACTTTAAACAGTGTGAGCCAGGTCAATTTCCTTTTCCCCCTTTACAATGTTCATAAACACTTCTTCAAAATCGACGATACTTCGGTCAATCTTTTCAATCGGTGTTTGTTCCTTCTCTAATATCTCGGTAATTTTATAAAAGCCTTCACTCGTCGTAATATTCACATCTAAAATTGTTTGATTGTTGTCATTTTCTGAAATCGTAACTATGAATTCCTTTTTAAGCACTTCCTTTTGCCAATCCGATAACGGCTTTAATAATGTAAATCGATAAGCCTTACTTTCGAATAGCTGTAAGAGATTATCTACCCGATCATCAACCACCACTTTACCATGGTTAACAATTATTACCCGTTCACATATTTCTTGTACAACAGGCATATCGTGAGTCGAAATGATAATTGTTTTTTGTTCCTCTTGAACGATTTCTTTTAATAGTCTGCGAATTTCATAGCTCGTTTCAATATCTAACCCTAATGTCGGTTCGTCTAAATAAATTACTTCCGTATCCGCTAATAGAGCAATAGCAATGGCCACTTTTTGTTGCATCCCCCGAGAAAGTGAATTAACCATTTCATTTTCTTTTTCTTTCAAGTTGAATCGTTCTAATAAATGGTCCATTTTTTCTTGAATTTGTTTTTTGGTAAACCCTCGATTTCCCGCAAAGTACTCTAAATTTTCCTTAACCGTTAATCGCCAATATATATTACGGTTCCCTTCCAATACAACACTAATATGTCGTAAAGCTTCTAGTCTTCGTTTTTGAATATCAATACCGTTAATGTAAATTTCACCTTCATCTGGAACTAATAAACCACACATCATTTTGATTGTTGTCGTTTTTCCAGCACCATTCGGTCCTAAAAGTCCAACAATTTCTCCCTTTTTTATCGTAAAATTTATCCCCTTTACTGCTTGCACGAGCTCTTTCGTTTTTCTTTTTTTATATGACTTTTTAACATTAGTAACTTTAACTATATCCATCAAACATTCCACTCCCTTATCCGTTATTTAATCAAACGTTTGATTGGTTTTATTTTTACGAAAATTTAAATTACATTAACTATTACGTTTCAATTATAACTTTGTTTCATTTTATAAGAAATCCATCTGAGGGCTGATTCGAGCTAATCTTTAGATGGATTTGAAAGAACGATGTACCGTTACATATTTACGGTAATAAAAAAACCAACTCAAACTCGAGCTGGTTTCGTATTATTAAAATTACTATGCTCTTTTACGCAGTTTTTGAATTACTAATACGACAATAATCGCAGAAACACCTAAAATAGCAAGTTCCATCGTGCCTAAAAAACCATTTGCTTGCCAGTTTTCTTCATTTTCATCAGTAATATTTTTTGTTACAGGTGCTGATAGGGACTTTAAGTTAAAGCTGGCGATTTGTTCATTTTCTCCATTATATATTGATAATACACCTGAAGGGTTAATTTTATTCGAGACTTTATCATGAATATTCACCGTATATATTAAATCGTCTTCAGCAACAAACTCTTCATTATCCACTGTAAACTTTGACCCTTTTGGGATAACTTCTGTTTTAAAATTATTAAATCCATAATCAAACAAACTTAGTGTTTCAGCATACGGTTCATTTTTTAAATTCGTTTTCATTGTGACAGCTATTAAATCTAAATCCCCTTTTGTCGCTGTTGTCACTAACGTAAAACCTGATTGACTAACAAACCCATTTTTGCCACCAGTAATTTCTGCATCGTAAGGAAATTCACCAAGCACGAGACGGTGATGATTGACTATTGTCGTATCCCATGATTCGCCATCCCATTCATACTCTTGAATTTTAAATATTGATCGGAAAATCTCATTTTCCATCGCATGTTGTGTAATTCTTGCCATATCGTAGGCAGTTGTATAATGGTTTTCCCCGTACAATCCGTGAGGGTTTTCAAAATGAGTACTACTAACACCAATATAATCTTGTAAATATACATTAAAATTCTTTTCGAAGTTAGTCAGCGATCCATCAATATGTTCAGCAATCGCAATTGCAGCATCATTACCAGAGTTAACAACCATACCGATAATCAGCTTTTCCAACGAAACAATTTCCCCAGGTTCTAAATAAACCGTTGTTCCTTCAACTTTCGTCGCCTGTTCACTAACGACAACTTGATCAGATAGAACACCATTTTCAATCGCATAAATTGCAGTTGCAATTTTCGTTATACTCGCCGGATTCATTCGCACAAATTCATTTTTCCCGTAAATAACTTGTCCAGATTTCGCATCCATTAATATCGCAGCCTCACTTGAAACATCAGGTTCTTCGATAGTTTCGGCAGCAATTTGTAATGGAAACAAAAAGAAAAATACGATAAAAGTCATAAAAAATTTCCTTTTAATCATAAAAAAACACCTTTTGTTCATTAAAAAT
This sequence comes from Pallidibacillus pasinlerensis, assembly GCF_009996845.1. Classification (GTDB taxonomy): domain Bacteria; phylum Bacillota; class Bacilli; order Bacillales; family Caldibacillaceae; genus Pallidibacillus; species Pallidibacillus pasinlerensis. The sequence goes on from NZ_JAACYS010000019.1 coordinate 22,097, forward strand.
TCGACTCTATTAACCTAAAGCAACATTATACATAAGTTCACTATTTTTTTAAACTAAGATACAACTTTTTTCGACAATTTTCTCTTAATTAGCCCTCTACATTCATTATTATTTTTCGAAAAAAATAAAAAGCCGCCCCATAAATTTCCGGGACAGCCACTAGTTTTTAAGAAAATAAATTAACAAAGAAGTTGACGATAGCCATAAAAATATCTTTAATGAAATTCCATATTTTTACGAACACATTAGGATCTACTTCACCTAGTTTATCTTTAATAACATTTGTCAATTTATCTAATTGACCTTTTAATTCATCAAAGTTAATATTTAAATTTCGCATTTGCTCAAATAAATTAATGAGCATTTGTTTATATTCATCAGGGATTTCGATGTTTAGCTTCTTCAATTGTTCTTCAATAATTTGTTGGATTTCTTCTTTCGTTGCTGGCTTTTGTTCAGCAATTGCTTTTTTAATTTCAGTCATCAATTGACTGACTTGGTCCTCATTTAGTCCTGCTTCTTCAGCCAATTTCGTTGATAAATCAAGTTCTTGATTCGCTACATCTAGCCTTGCTGTATCTAATTCTTCACCCGTTTCTTCGTACGCTTTAAAAATACCTGTTAAAGCAGAATGTCCTGTCACTCGAACCGGTGATGCAACGGTAATTTCCGCATCTTCTATCCCTGCAGTGAGCAATGCATTGGCATACATCTCATCCGTTACTTCTGTAATATTTTCAGGAGTGGCTTGGATAACTTTAATACCTTCCCCTTTATCTAATCGTTTGATTTTGGCGGAAGAATACATATTGGAGTTTGGATCTCCATTAATATATTTTGCTGCATCCGCTCCAGTAACGATAATTTCCTTTACTTCTCCTTCTTCATCAACCTTTAAAAGTCTTCTCGTTTCTTCTTTTTGTGACTCTGACAACCGTTCTCCTAATACAACAATGGTTGGTCCGTCTTTTTCATCAATCACATTATCATTTGCATAAACAAAAGAATTACCAATACTAAGAGTCAAGAATATACTTAATAACAATAACATCAATTGCTTCATTTTTTTCATTTACATTCAACTCCTAATTTATTTAGGTAAAAACTTATCTCATATATCTATAATAATTTGTTTTCGCGGATAATCAAATAGAGATTTTATTAAAAAGGGATTAATTTAAATCTTGCAAAAAACTTCCTTGTCATTATTTTCTTTATCCATTCGTTTAATTATATGGTATATTAAGTATTATCTTAAGTTTATATTTAGAGTTTACAAGTTTGCTATGACGATACGAGGGATAAATAGGGAGAGAGAGCATGAATAATAAAAAAAATAGTATTTATATACTTTTAACTGATACGGGAACCTTGTTCACAAAAATGATCAAGTGGTTCACGAACGCTCCATATAACCATGTATCCATTGTTTTTGACGATGAATTAAATGAAATATATAGCTTTGGAAGAAAAAATCCACGTAACCCTCTTCGAGCAGGTTTTATACGTGAGGATGTTTATTTTGGTACGTACCGATATTTTGAAGATACACGTTGCTTAATTTTAAAATTAGAAGTGTCTGTTGAAGAGTATAAAAATATACGAGAAAAAGTTGAAAGTTTTGAAATGAATAAAGATAGGTTTTCGTACAATTTATTAGGTTTAATCGGTATACTTATGAGTCATCCAATTCATAATAACGATTCTTATTTCTGCTCTCAATTTGTAGCGGAAGTTTTACAAGATAGCGGTGTTCAATTATGGAATTTTCCTCCAGCTTTAGTCACACCAGTTGACTTTTTCGTTCATCGCCGATTTGATTTTGTATACGAAGGAAAATTATACGATTATCCTTATTTGGATCGTGATTTATTAGAAAATGCAAAATCGGAAAATCGGATGTTGGAACATCTTAATCCTTTAAAACTAATAAAAAAACTTCGTCCATTATAATTAACATAAGTAACGAAAAGGGGCTACATATTTGTTAGCCCCTTTTCTTATTTCGCATGCATTTTAAATTCTAAATATAATTCATTATAGTAATTCAACATATCTGGACCTAGGTTTTCGTACACTTCCAGTTTGTCTGTTAATTCCGGTGATGGGTAAAAACGTTCATCAGTCACCGTTTCTTCTGGTAACAGTTCCATGGCAGCTTTATTCGGGGTGGAATATCCAACATAATCAGCATTCTGTGCTGCAACTTCAGCATCTAGCATAAAATTAATAAATTTATGGGCTCCATCTACATTTTTAGCTGTTTTAGGAATGACCATATTATCAAACCACAGATTCGATCCTTCTTCTGGTACAGCATAGTCGAGATTTTCATTTTCCCACATCATATCTGCTGCATCACCACTCCAAACAACACCAATTGGAGCATCTTCATTTACCATTAACATCTTAATTTCATCACCGACAATAGCCTTAATATTCGGTTGTAATTTTACAAGTTTGTCCTTTGCTTCCTGTAAATGATCTTTATTTGTATCATTTAAAGAATAATGTAAACTGTTCAAGCCAAATCCGATAACTTCACGGGCTCCATCAACAAGTAAAATTTGGTTTTTTAAGTCAGGTGCCCATAAATCATCCCAACTAGTAAACGTTCTTCCTTCTTCTAACATCGTCGGATTATATACAATCCCAACCGTTCCCCAAAAATATGGAACAGAATACTCATTACCTGGATCAAAAGCCAAGTCTAGAAAACGCTCATCAATATTTTTTAAATTCGGCAGTTTAGAATGATCTAATGGGATGAGCGCGTCATTTTCCTTCATCCGTTCAATGGCATATTCTGAAGGAACGGCGATATCATACGCTGTACCACCTTGATCAATTTTCACCATCATCGCTTCATTGGAATCAAAAGTTTCATAAATGACTTTAATACCTGTTTCTTCTTCAAATTGATCAATTAAGTCAGGGTCAATATACTCGCCCCAGTTATATACTGTAATTGTATTATTACCAGCATAACCTTCCGCAGCATTTAAACGATTGACAATAAAAATGAGCAGAAACGAAATGACAAAAACGGTAACAAAAGCTTGAACTAATTTTCTCATTTTCTAGCCCCCAATCCGAACATCCGGCCGTTGGCATTCGTTCTTTTCGAAATAAAGTAATAACCAATGACAAGAAGAATTGTAAACAAGAATAATATTGTCGATAAAGCATTAATCGTTAAGGAAACCCCTTGACGAGCCATCGAGTAAATTTCAACAGATAAAGTTGTGAATCCATTCCCTGTCACGAAAAAAGTTACCGCAAAATCATCTAAAGAGTACGTTAGCGCCATGAAAAAACCAGCAAAAATCCCTGGTGTAATATATGGTAAAATTACTTTTGTCAAAACATGATATCGGTTCGCTCCCAAGTCCTTGGCAGCAGCTATTAACGAAGGACTCATTTCTTGTAATTTAGGTAGTACCATGATAACAACAATTGGCACAGAAAAAGCGATATGGGCTAACAAAACAGAAAAGAATCCTAACTGTATTCCAATAAAAGTAAATAATATTAAAAAGGATGCACCAATTACAACATCAGGACTAACAATTAAAATGTTATTCAATGATAATAAGAGATTTTTCATCTTATTTTTTCTAATATACCAAACAGCAATCGCACCTAGCGTACCGATTATTGTAGATATTGCTGCGGAAAGTAGCGCAATGATAATCGTATTTAAAACAATAATGAGTAGTCGAGTATCTGAAAGTAGTTCTCCATACCATTCCCAAGTAAAACTCTCGAATGCATACATTTTACCGCCACTATTGAATGAATAATACATTAAATAGAAAATCGGAGCGTACAAAATGACAAAGACAATCGCTAAATATATTGTTGATGGTTTAAATTTTCTCTTCATAATTTAATCCCCCGCTTCCGACTTCCTGAAATTACCATGATGAATACCATGATGATAATTAAAAATACCGCAATCGTAGAACCCATCCCCCAGTTTTGTGTTACTAAAAAGTGCTGTTCAACAGCTGTACCTAGGGTAATCACACGGTTTCCAGCAATAAGACGTGTTAGCATAAATAAACTTAATGCTGGGATAAATACTACTTGGCACCCAGATTTCACTCCATCAAGTGTTAAAGGAAAAATCACGTGACTAAACGTCGTCCAATTTGATGCTCCTAAATCTTTAGAAGCATCTACTAATGATGGATTTAATTTATCTAATGCATTATAAATTGGCAAAATCATAAATGGTATAAAAATATAAACGGACACAAAAATAAAACTGAAATCCGTAAATAATAATTGCTGTCTACCAATCCCGAATGTTTCTAACATCGCATTTGCAAAACCATACGTGCCAAAAATTCCAATAAAGGCATAAGCTTTTAATAATAGGTTAATCCAAGAAGGAACAATAATTAATAATAACCATAGTTGCTTATATTTTAATTTCGTTAAAAAGTATGCCGTTGGATAAGCAATAAGCAATGAAAATGCTGTAATTAAAAAGGCATACCAAAAGGAACTTAAAGCCATTTTTAAATAAACAGGTGTGAAAAACTTTATATAATTTTCAAATGTAAAATCACCATGTATGTCAAAAAATGAATAATAAACGATTAATACGATTGGTAGGACAACGAAAAGTACAATAAAAACAACGTAAGGGACAAGATACCAATTTCGATCTTTTACCATTATTCCTCATCCCCTTGTGTCGTATAGCTTTCTAAACGGGCATCAAATTCTTCTTCCGTCTCACCTAATCTCATAACATGAATATCTTCCGGTTCAAAGTATAACCCGATTTCATCGCCTACCGTTGCTCTTTTCGTTGAATGAATCATCCATTCATTTCCTTTTTCATCGTAACCAATAATTTCATAATGTACGCCTCGGAATAAAATAGAATCTACTTTTACTGTAAACTTACCTCGTTCCTTCGTAGTAATCTCTAAATCCTCTGGACGGATGACGATTTCCACTGTTTCGTTCGGCTTAAATCCTTGGTCAACACATTCATATTGTTTTCCTGCAAATTCTACAAGAAAGTCTTGAATCATTTTACCTGGGATAATATTCGATTCACCGATAAAGTCCGCAACAAAACGGTTAATTGGCTCATCATAAATATCCTTCGGCGTACCTCTTTGCTCAATTTTCCCTTCATTAATAACAAAGATTTCATCACTCATCGCTAACGCTTCTTCTTGATCATGGGTAACAAACACAAATGTTATTCCAAGTCGTTGTTGTAGTTCACGCAGTTCATACTGCATTTCTGAACGTAACTTCAAATCTAGGGCAGATAATGGTTCATCAAGCAATAGCACTTCTGGTTCATTAACAATGGCTCTCGCGATGGCTACCCGTTGTCTTTGTCCACCGGACATTTCCGTAATTTCTCGATTTTCATAACCATCTAAGTTAACAAAACGTAACGCGTCTTTAACTTTCTTTTCAATTTCATGATTTGGTAACTTTTTAACTCGTAACCCAAAAGCCACGTTATCAAATACGTTCAAATGCGGGAATAAAGCATAATCTTGAAAAACTGTATTCACTTGGCGCTTGTTCGCCGGTATATTGTTTACTAATAGATCATTTATGTAAATTTTTCCACTTGTTGCTTCTATTAGTCCAGAAATTAAGCGAAGAATGGTTGTTTTCCCGCATCCTGAAGGGCCAAGAAGGGTATAGAACTTACCTTTTTCCATTTCAAAACTTACATTATTAAGAATAGGTTTACTATCATCGTACTGTTTTGTTACATTTTCAAAGCGAATGATTGGTTGATTTGTCATTTCAGACTCCCCCTTCTTCCTTTATATGGCTTTTGTTATAAATATGATTCTGTTGCAACGAGTAATAATTTAGAGATTCCATCAAAGTCATTTATTATTTGATGTTCATGTGAAGCATGGAAATAAATCGCTTCTCCAGCCCGAGCGAAATACATTTTCTTCCCTAATTTAACTGCTACTTGTCCTTGTAAAACATATGCAAAGGTTTCAGATAAAGAAGGTTCAAATTCTTTAAATTTTCCATTTGGCTCTAACGTAAGAATAATTGGTTCCATGTCATTTTCATTAGATTCAGGAACGAGCCATTGAATCTGGTAACCTAATTCCTCATCAATAAATTCCGTTTGATCTTCATTATCATAAACAACCTTTTGTTCATGTTCTAAATCGTTAAAAAACTCCTTTGGCGAACAACCTAATACTTCTAGGATTGAAAAGAATGTTTCTATTGAAGGTGAACTTAAATCCCGTTCAATTTGCGATATGTATCCTTTCGTTAAATCTGTTCGTTCTCCAAGTTCTTCTTGTGTTAAACCTTTTTTTAACCTTAAATTTTTGATTTTTTTCCCTATACCTTTATACATGAATTCAACCTCTATACTTGTTTACTAAAAGTAAACCATTAGTAAATAAAGTTTTATAAAACTAAACTTAAAGTTTAATAATTTGAAATTCCAATTCCCTATTATACATTTTTTTGTATGTCTTGCAATGGTTTTTTTTTAAGAAATTTTTTTGCGAAAAAAAGCAAAATAAAAAAGGAGCTTTTCCACATATTACTACCAATTTCTAGCATTATTATTCCATTAACACTAGATATTATGTGATGTGGATTAGCTCCCTTAACTTCACATATTAACTTTTGCTGTCTTTTTCTATTTTTAACGGTAAATGAATCGTGAATTTCGTACCTTTTCCTTTCTCGCTCTCAACGTATATTTCACCCCGATGTAAACGAACAAGCTGTTGAACAATTGACAAACCTAGTCCGAATTCACCGAATGGATTACTTCTTCTTGAAACATCCGCTTTGTAAAATCGTTGCCATATATTTTCAATATCTTTTGGATCAATTCCGACTCCTGTATCTTCAATTTCTATTATAGTATAGTTTTCTGTCTGTTTTCCTCTTAAAAAAATGTTTCCGTTTTCGGTAAACTGAATCGAATTTTTAGTAATATTTAATACGATTTGAATAAGACGGTCATAGTCTGCAAATACAATTGGCTTACCTTCTAGTTCTACTAATATTTGACTTCCTCGGTTTTTGGCTTGGATTGCTAGTTGTTCTTCAACGATTTCAAATATATCGGCTAATTCGATTTCTTCTAGAGTTAATTTCACTTGGTTAGAACGTATTTTTTCATAATCTAAATTTTCATTCACTAACCGAATGAGCCGCTTTGTTTCCTGACTCGCTAACTGAAGCCCCTTTTCCTTTTCACTTTCAGGAATCATATCGTTTTGGAGGCCTTCAATAATGCCACTTATCGTTGTTAATGGCGTTCGCATTTCATGAGAGACATCTGCGATAAATTGTCGTTTGCGGTTTTCTAATATTTTTATTTCCTCATTCGATTTTTTTAATCGTTGAACCATTTTATTAAAATCGCTAGCTAACTCACCTATTTCATCAAAATCCGAATCTTGTACTCTTATATCATAATTCCCTTGGGCAACCGCAGATGTTGCATTTTGTAATTGCTTAATCCGTCTGCCGTGGATTTGTGATAAAAACCAACTTATAATAAAGGAAATAATAATCGTTACTAATACAGTCATCACTAAATAATCGTTAAACTCTTTAACTATTGCCTGTGTATTACTAATGGGAGCAGTAAGGATAATACCGCCATATAAATAATCACCCTTTACGTAAGGGAGGACGACAATCGAAGACGGATTACCTAGTCTGTCGTCCATTGTCACTGTAACCCCTCGACCATTTACTATCCTCGACCATTCCTCATCAGAGAACCGAATTCGTACATTTTTTTTATCTGGAGGATAGCGAATATCTCCTTGGGCATTAAATTGCCAAATGGTGATGTTTCGATTGTCTAGTACTTCTTGATACCCATTTAACGTAACCGTGTCATAAATAGAGATGAATTTTAATTCTTGTAAAATTTCATTTCCATAACTAATAAGTTCTTCTTCTTTATTTTTATATACTAAGTTTTCCGCAAACTGGGAAACAATGATACCAACTATAATAAAGGATACTGTTATGATGCCAATGTGACTTAGCAGTTGTTGATACATATATTTAAATTTCATTTATTCCACCATCTCATCAAATTTGTAGCCGACACCCCAAATCGTATGGAAAAACGGTTGCTTCTCTCTTCCAATTTTCTTCCTTAAACGTTTAATATGTACATCGACGGTACGTTCATCGCCGTAATATTGATACCCCCATACACGATCTAAAATTTGTTCCCTCGTAAACACTTGTCTAGGATGTTGAGCAAAAAACACAAGTAAATCAAACTCTTTCGGTGTTAAATCAGGAATTGCTTCTCCATCTAAAAAGACTTCCCTCGTTTCTTTATTTATTTTAAAATGATTAGTCTCGATCAACTCCATTTGTCCTTGGGATTGATTTCTATGATTTGCACGTCTAGTCACCGCTTTTATCCGTGCCATAAGCGTTAAAGGACTAAATGGTTTTGTCACATAATCATCTGCCCCAATTTCCAATCCTAACACTTGATCAGATTCTGAATCCTTTGCCGTCAACATAATAATCGGAACCATATTTTTCGTTTCTCGTATTTTACGGCAAATGGTCACCCCATCCATGCCAGGTAACATCCAATCGAGAATAATTAAGTCCCAATCTTCCGTAATTGCACGCTCATACCCTTCATTTCCATCATGAATGAAGACACCTTCAATTCCTTCTTTTATAAAAAACATGTCAATCATTGAACATACATTTTCATTATCTTCAACTACGAGAACTTTCATTATGTTACACCTCGATTTTTAACTATTACATTTATTATAACGAAAAAGGGACAAAAAAGGACCGAAAACCTTTATTAAAAATTTAATGGTTGGGTCATAGTTTTTTCATAGTTTTTTCATATTTATTCTTTATAGTTAAATTATCAAGGCTCTCCTTCCTTTTATATAGATTTCGGAGTTGTCCTAAAGTGAATACTTCCACATACAAGGACAACTCCCTCCCTTCATTCATCATTAATTACAACAGTTTTTTATTAGATTTTTTAAATCAATCGTTAACAAATTTAAGGAATATATTTTTCTTTTAATTGTAATTCTGCTGGATTTACAATTGTTTCATCTTGTCCTTTAACTTGAGCTGTTACACTAAATTCGATTGTATATACCTCATCTTCAGAAACCTGTTCTCCTAATTGATTCACAAAATCCCAATTCGTACTATAGTTCAGTTGATCTCCAGGGTCTAGTGTCACTTCCTTTATAACCATCGTAAAAAAACGTCCATCAGACCATTGATATATTAAATTACTATTTTTGTCATACACCCAAAAATCAAATTCCTGTCCAGAAGAAAAGGTAAAGGTGTGTCCTTGTTCTGAAATATTCTCTAGTGTAAAATCCAATAGAAGTTTTTGATCTTCCTTTTTTATATTTAACGTACTTTGGAAAGTTTCTCCCTCACTAGTTTCTATCTTTTTGAAATTTACCTTTTTCGTTTTAAGCTTTTCATCCAAATCAAGCTTTTCTTCTTTCAAATCTACACCTTCTTCTCCATTATCAACTTTCGCATTGTTTAACCCTTCGTTACTACTCCCACATCCAACTAATAACGAAACTATGATTACAGTAAAAAGCAAATAGAACTTATCTTTAATAAACGCCCGATTCATTTCATCACCTCATAATATAAGACGTATTAATTTAAATGAAGTTTCAAAATTGTTCATATAAAAAAAGGATTTGAAAGATAGGCATGTTATCTTTCAAATCCTTTTACATTATTAGAAAATAAACAGCATGATAATGATCGCAACAATAATTCGATATATTGCAAACGGTACAAGCTTAATTCGATTAATAAGTTTTAAGAAGAATTTTATCGAAACGAGTGCGAAAATGAAAGCTGCGATAAAACCAACGATAAAAAACGGAAGGGCGTCCATTGTGAAATATTCCCAGTTCTTTATTAAAGAGAGCCCACTAGCTCCTGCCATTATTGGTACAGCCATAATAAAGGTAAAATCCGAGGCAGCACGGTGACTAAGCCCTAAAACAACGCCACCGGAAATTGTGGCACCCGATCGAGAAAAACCAGGCCAGAGAGACATACATTGGAAAATCCCCATATAAAGAGCTTGTTTATACGTAATTTGGTCTACTGTTTCCGCAACTACCGGACGATTCTTTGAAAACACGTCAGCAAAAATCATCCAAAAGGCACCGAGAAACAACGCAATTACGACATATTCAACACCAAATAAAATTTCATCAATAATATCTTCAAAAAGTACACCTAAAACCCCTGCTGGAAGTATCCCGATAAGAATATGTGTTAATTTCAAATGACCTTTAGGTTTTTCCCCTAATTTATGTGACTTTTCTCCTAATCCAAGTAAGTCAATAAAACGATCCTTAAAGACAACTACAACAGCTAAAATAGAGCCAAGTTGAATAACTACTTTGAATGTATTTGCGACATACGGACTTCCTAAAAACTCTTGTGACTTTAACCATAAATCATCCACTATAACCATATGACCAGTGGAAGAAACAGGTGCAAACTCCGTCAAGCCTTCAACCATTCCAAGTATAAGTGCTTTTAAAAAGATTAAAAAATCCATACAAAAAACTCCTTATTTTTAAATTGGTAGTTTCAATTAGGATTGTTTATTTTTTCCTCTACGGAAGATATATATAAGCACGAAAACGGCAATAACAGCTAAAATTGCATAAACAATGTTTGAATAAATATCCATGTAATGTACAATTGCTTCCCAATTTTCACCAACTTTTGCACCGAGGCCAACTAAAATTGAATTCCAAATAATAGTCCCTACCGTCGTAAAAAATAAAAATATCCAAAAGTTCATTCGTGCCATACCAGCCGGAATCGAAATTAAACTACGTAACAACGGAATCATTCGGCAGAAAAATACCGTCCAGTACCCATACTTTTGAAACCAATCATCCGCCCGATATAAATCTTCTTTTTTAAGACGTAAAATATGGCCCCAGCGCTCGATAATTTTTTCTAATCGTTCAATATGTAAGACACGACCGAGCCAGTACAAAATAATCGCACCAATAACCGATCCTAATGTCGCGTAAAAAATAACACCCATTACGGTTAAATTTGTCGAATGGGTAGAAAACCCACCAAAAGTTAAGATGATTTCAGATGGAATAGGCGGAAACAAATTCTCTATACAAATAAGAAGAAAAACACCTAAATATCCAAACTGATCCATTATATCCATAATCCAATTTTCCATTGCAGTTCTTTATCCTCCTAATAAAATTCATTGTAGCGTTTTTATTACTTGTCCATTATAAATGTATTTCTCAAATAGATATGTATGATTATTTCATCAATATTTTTAAAATCACTATAAACTCACTTGTTTAATATTATCATCTTATAAATTGGATGGAAAGATTTACATGAGGATTACATATAAAAACGTACAAAAGATTTTAATAGGAAAGACAATAAAGGGCAGGATATTCCCGCCCTTTATCATCACATTTATGTGATATTTTCCTACCTACCGATGATTTGCCTTTGCATTTCTTAACAAAATAAATGTAGATTGACTCATTTCTGTTTGGCCATTCACTTGCGAATTCGTGCGTTTCGATCTTGTCCAATTTCGACGGAACAATTCATGGGTACGATCGACACTATTATGAAATCGCATGTAATCACCTCGTGGTAGGATTTGATATTCAAAAAGAATATCATTTTTAATTTATGTACTTTTTTATAAATTATAAGTTGTAATTAAAATGCATTTTTCTTTACATTACTGTTGAGTTATATCAAGATAATTTTTAGTGCAAGTAATTGTCAAAATAAATTATTTTGAAATTGCAAGTACCAATTTAATCCTTAACCATTTTGTCACAAATTGAGTCCCCATACTTCACGTATATGGTTTACAATGTGAGTGTAGTGGTAACTACTTTGTTCAAGGTGGCATTTTTCTCAATGACGAAAAGAAAACCTTTACAAAGTATTACTTGAGGTTTTGTGAAATAAGTAACATTTTTGACAATTTTGTGAAAACATTTTGTCAAAAATGTGAACTTATAAAAATATTACCTATTAAGTTTACAAACAATTAATAGAAAGGGAGAGTTGTATGAAAAAGCTTAAAGGCCTCATACTTTCAGCCAGCTTACTTTTAGCAGTACTATTTTTAAGCGGCTGTGAATTGATTGTCTTTGATTCAGCAGGACCGATGGCGCAAATTATTACAGACGTCATCAACTGGTCACTTATCTGGATCGGGCTTATCGTAGTAGTAGTACTCGCACTATTTATAGTTTTTGTATGGAAATATCGAGCTCGTCCAGATAACGAAGATTATATGCCTCCACAAGAAGAAGGTAACAAAGTAATTGAAGTAATTTGGACTTTAATTCCAATCGTAATTGTTGTAATTTTACTAGTTCCTACAGTGAAATCACTATACGCACTTGAAGAAGTACCAGCAGAATATGCAGATCAAGAGCCACTAGTGATTCATGTAACTTCCGCTGACTGGAAGTGGATATTCAGTTATCCAGAAGAAAACATTGAAACAATTAACTATGTAACAATTCCGACAGAACGTCCGGTTATTTTTAAATTAACTTCTGCAGGAACAATGCAGTCATTCTGGATTCCACAATTAGCTGGTCAAAAATATACAATGGCGAACATGGAAACAGAATTACCAATTGTAGCTGAAAGAGAAGGCGAATATTTTGGTAGAAATACAAGCTTTAACGGTGAAGGTTACCAAGAAATGGAGTTTAGTGTCGAAGCAGTTTCTCAAGAAGACTTTGATGCTTGGGTAGAGGAAGTACATGCACATGCTCCTGAATTAACTGAAGAAGAATATTATGAAAAACTTCAACCATCACATCTTGGAAGAGAAACATATGTAGGCACACACTTACAATGGATTAACCACGCTGAACATGGTGGTAATGCAAACGAAAGAATTTTAAACCCTGAAGCATATCGCGGACATGGATACCCAGGTAAGATCTTCCATGATCCTGCAGAAGTACCAGAAAATGAAAATGAAAACGGAGGTGGCCATAGTGGACATTAAATGGGATCAAATATTAATTATTGAAGAACCGATAATGTTTTGGACTTTTATCGGCTTGATTGTATCATCAATTGGTCTTGTCGCTGGGCTAACCTACTTTAAAAAGTGGGGTTGGTTGTGGAGAGAATGGTTAACTTCCACTGACGCTAAGAAAGTCGGCATCATGTACATCGTACTCGCTATTGTAATGCTAGTACGTGGTGGTATCGATGCGTTAATGATGAAATATCAAACAGCTGTACCAGAAAACACATTCTTAAGTTCTCAACACTTTAACGAAGTATTCTCGGCACACGGTACAATCATGATTTTCTTCATGGCAATGCCTATTCTATTCGGTATTATGAACCTCGTAGTACCATTACAAATCGGAGCAAGAGACGTTGCATTCCCTAAACTAAACTTGCTTGGTTTTTGGATTACAACGGCTGCTGCAGTTCTATATAACATCGCATTCCTAGTTGGTGGTTCACCGGATGCAGGTTGGACTTCTTACTTCCCATTAGCAGGTAAAGAGTTCACACCAGGTATCGGTAACAACTATTACTATGTAGCACTTCAGATTTCTGGATTCGGTTCAATGATTATTGCCATTAACTTTATGGTAACAATTTTAAAAATGCGTGCTCCAGGTATGGGATTATTTAAAATGCCAATGTTTACTTGGACAACGCTAATCACATGTTTAATCATGATTATTGCTTTCCCTATTTTCACAATTGCTTTACTTGCAGGTATGTTAGACCGTGTATTCGGTTCTCACTTCTTTACCGTTGCAGACGGTGGTCTAGATATGATGTGGGCAAACCTATTCTGGTTATGGGCTCACCCAGAGGTTTATATCGTTGTCCTACCGGCATTCGGTATTATCTCTGAAGTCGTTGCAACATTCTCTAAGAAACGTCTATACGGTTACCATTCAATGGTATGGGCTGTTATCGTAATCTCTGTATTTAGTTTACTTGTATGGGTTCACCACTTCTATACAATGGGTGTAGGACCAACAGTTAACTCTGTATTCTCAATTACAACTCTGGCAATTGCGGTACCAACAGGTATTAAATTATTTAACTGGCTCTTTACAATGCGTAAAGGACGAATTGCTTTTGAACAGCCAATGTTATGGGCACTTGGATTTATCCCAACATTCTTAATTGGTGGGGTAACAGGGGTTATGCTTGGAATGGCTTCCGCCGACTTCCAATATCATAATACATTATTCCTAGTTGCTCACTTCCACTACACATTAGTTGGTGGGGTTGTTTACGCAGTATTCGCGGCAATCTATTACTGGTGGCCGAAGTTCTTTGGTTTCAAACTTAACCATAAACTTGGAAACTGGCATTTCTGGTTATTCAATGTCGGATTTAACTTATCATTCTTCCCACTGTTCTTCCTTGGATTAGACGGAGCAGCAAGACGTATGTACACTTACTCTGCAGAAACAGGGTTTGGACCATTATACATGCTAAGTTTCATCGGAACGTTACTCATTGCAGCTGGTGTAGTCTTCTTTGTAATCAATATGGTTTACAGTTCATTGAAAGAAAAACGTATTACAGATCGTGATGTTTGGGGTACAGGTAGAACATTAGAATGGTTAGTACCGACTCCAGTACCAGCTTACAACTTTGCAGTAATCCCTAAAGTTGAAGCACTTGATGAAGTATGGCACAGAAAAGAAACTGGTAAAGCCTTAGCTTTTGATGAAAAAGAAATTAAAGATATTCATATGCCTAGTCATTCTGGATTACCATTCTATATGTTTGTCGCATTCTTTATCTCTGGATTCTTGTTCGTTTGGGAATTCCAAGCTTTAGCAATTGCATCTCTAGCTCTTCCATTCTTAGGAATGGCCATAAACTCCTTCACATCCTATGACGAAGGATACTATATCCCGGCGAAGGAAGTAATCGAAACAGAACGCAAAGGCGGGGGTGAACAACAATGGAAAGCAAAATAACAAATTATTCCGTTCCGACTGAATATCAGTCGGAACTAGGAAAAATGAATATATTAGGATTCTGGATTTTTATCGCAGCAGAAATTATTTTGTTCGCAACATTATTTGCTCTATATGGCGTTTACCATGACCGTATTGGTGATGGTCCGGCAGGTCCTGAGGTATTTGTTATCAAAGACGTTGTTATTCAAACAGTTCTCTTATTAACAAGTAGCTTTACATGTGGTTATGTAATTACATCTATGCGTAGAGGTAATGTAAAAGGAGCAATTGTTTGGATTGCAATTACTCTTCTGTTCGGTTTAGGTTTCCTTGTTATGGAAATCAATGAATTTATTCACTATGTGAACGCTGGTTTAGCAATTCAAACTAGTGCTTTCGGTTCAAGCTTATTAACACTTCTAGGAACACACGGTGCCCACGTTACATTCGGATTATTCTGGGGTATCATCTTAGCAATTCAGTTAGCTCAAAGAGGTATTACTGCTTTCACAGCAAGTAAAGTACACATCTGGAGTATTTACTGGCACTTCCTAGACGTTGTTTGGATTTTCGTCTTCACATTCGTTTACTTAGGAGGGTTGATGTAAGCTATGAGTAGCAAAACACATGCATCTGGTGTAGGTAATATCGTCGGTTATGTCTTAGGGTTAATTCTTACATTTGCAGCTGTCTGGATTGTTTTAGAATCTTCCTTAGCAACATCAATGAAATGGACGATAATCTCAATCTTTGCTATCATTCAAGCTGGATTACAACTCTTCATGTTCATGCATATGTCTGAAGGTGAAGATCGAGATGCAAAAGTTGTTCACACAGTATATGCAATCTTCATGGGTATTATAGTTGTGTTTGGATCCATCTGGGTTATGACTGCAGGACACCCAATCGGATAATTAACCTTTATAAAAAGAACGCTAATTTCTCAGCGTTCTTTTTTCTTTTGCCTTTTTTGAAATCTTTCTTATTGAAATTACCTGCAAATCATATTATGTTGTTAATTATATAAAGTACTAACAACATTACTTCATATATGTACTGGATTCAATCAGTTTTTACGGGACTGACAGGTTTACTAGCAAATTTAAGTATCGTTTATTTAACGGGAGAGATTCATATGAAAAAAGCGATGAAAATTTTAATCCAAGTAGCTGTGATTATCATTATTTGTAAACTAGGAGAAGCAATACAAGCCTGGTCTCAAATCCCTATCCCTGGTAGTATTATCGGTCTATTAATACTTTTTATTCTTCTAATTGCAAAGGTCATTCCAGAAAAATGGATTATGGATGGTTCTAACTTTTTATTATCGATTATGACATTGCTTTTTGTACCTGCAACTGTCGGCATTATGAATTACTTCCATATTTTCCAAGGGAAAGGATGGTTACTCATTTTATTCATGATTTTAAGTACGGTTCTTGTAATGTTAAGCTCTGGATTTGTCGCTGAAAAGTGGGGTAAAAAATCAGTAGAACAGGAGGATCATTTTACGGCATGAAAATTATAATAGTAACCATTTTTTTCATTTTAATGACTATATGTATCTATATGATTGCAACTAAATTATATAATAAATTCCGACTTCCTATTTTAAACCCGGCTTTAATTACGACCATTGCAGTTATTATTATCCTCCAGCTATTTCACATTTCATACGATACATATATGTTTGGTGGGCAATGGATTCATGAATTACTTGGTCCCTCCGTTGTTGCTTTAGCTTACCCTTTATACAAACATATTAGTCTTATTATGAAACATTTTAAAATTATAATTTCATGTATTATGATAGGAATAATTGTAAATATCATTTCAGTATCAGCTTTTTTATTTCTAGCCGGTTTTTCAAAGGAGATTACTCTATCGGCGATTCCAAAATCAATTACGAATGCAGTTGCAATAGAAGTAGCAAATCAAATCGGTGGCATTCCTTCATTAACTGTCGTTTTTGTTATGATGGCGGGTTTTACAGGTATTATCATCGGTCCTTATCTTTTCAAATGGTTTAATATTAAAAGTGACTTGGCGCGAGGAATGAGCTTCGGAAATGCTTCACACGGAATCGGTACAGCAAAAGCGTTAGAGTACGGTAAAGCCACTGGTTCAATTAGCACGACAGGAATGATTTTATCAGCAATATTTAGTTCCTTTTTAATCCCATTAATGTTTATCTTATTATTTTAATAAAAGATAAAAAAGAGGCTTCCCATATAAAAGGAAAACCTCTTTTTTCATTTAAGCGTTAATATATTCTTCACCAATTGCTGCTAAGCGCTCTTTAATTTGCTCATCAGTTAAACCATGTTCTTTTACATATAAGTTTCTTGGATGAACACGACATTCATGAGTACATCCACGTAAATATTTATACTCATTTTCTTCAGAACATAAAATTTGTTTATTACATTCTGGATTGGCACAGTTCACATAGCGTTCGCATGGCTCACCGTCGAAATAATCACGGCCAACTACAACATGTTCCACTTGGTTAACTGGTACAGCAATACGTTCATCAAAGACGTATAATTTACCGTCCCACATTTGACCTTTTACTTCAGGATCTTTACCATAAGTAACAACTCCGCCATGTAATTGATAAACGTCTTCAAAACCTTCACGCTTTAACCAGCCGGAGAATTTCTCACAACGTATTCCACCAGTACAATAAGTTAAAATTGTTTTACCTTCAAATAAATGTTTATTTTCAAGGAACCATTCAGGAGTTTCACGGAAGGTTTTCACATCAGGACGAATCGCACCACGAATATGACCTAAATCATATTCATAATCATTCCGCACATCGATTACAACCGTATTATGATCTTGCATCTTTTGGAAAAATTCCTTCGGTTCTAAATAATGACCTGTTAGTTCATTCGGATCAATATCTTCTTCTAAACTTAAGTTTACAATTTCTTTACGGAAACGCACATGCATTTTTTTGAAAGCATGACCTTCTGCTTCATCAATTTTAAATACCATATCGCTAAAACGTGGATCTTGTTTCATTGCTTCCATATACTTGTTTGTTTGTTCAACAGTACCTGAAACAGTCCCGTTAATGCCTTCATAACCAATATGAATACGACCCTTTAAGCCTAAATCTTTACAGAACTGTAAATGTTCTTGAGTAAAAGTCTCTGGGTCTTCAATATCTACATATTTATAATATAGTAATACTCGATAATCCATTTTTTAAAATTCGCTCCCTTATACTCCAAATATAATGTCACTGTTTTTTATTTTAACATAGTTTGTATAGTGTTTAACATATTTTTGTTTTAGTAATGTTCTCCAACTAAAATGGATAATCGTATTGTTACTATTTTTATTCCTTTCCTAAGCAAAATCATTTTAAACTCGAAGAAAAAAATAGCTATTAAAGTTTTTATATAAACTTCAATAGCATGACCCGCACATTTATTTTGTTATTATTAGCCGTAATTTTGGACGTCTTTTTTTCGTTTGCTCTTCTTTTTTTACTAAATAAAATATAAGGAAGTTTGCAGCACCTAAAAACAATAAGAACGCTGTACTTAATACTTGACCAGACATTACTCCAATAATAATGGCGATCATGCAATAAAGCCCTGCTCCAAGACAATAATAAGCTAAAAATTTACCCATCATTCAACCTCCTTATTTAATTTTATATTACTCGTTCAAAAAATATTCACCTTTTGTTCACAGAATATTCATATTTTCATTATACATGACAACCCTCAGAATTGAAAGGGTTTTCTTTGTAAAATTTATAATTATCTATATTTTTGAAATATTTTTTTAAAACAGCTTTTTTACCCTCTTGTTTCTATATTTTCCATACTACATATTCGCAAAAAGGGTAGATTAATGAAGGAAAAGGAGGGTTTCATATGAGGAAAAGATTTATTTTATTTATTATAATGCTTACTCTTTTAATTCCGACTTCGACATACGCTCAAACAACATATATCGTTAAACCTGGAGACAGTATGTGGAAAATCGCTATGAAGCACCAAGTTGGATTGAGTGAAATTATACGTGCGAATCCACATATTAAAAATCCTGCTTTAATTTATCCAAATCAAAAATTAACGATACCAGACATCTCAGAGAAAAACTTTGAAACACAAGTTGTTAAGTTTGTTAACCATGAGCGGGCAAAACGCGGTTTAAAACCTTTAGAACATAATTGGGAATTATCTCGAGTCGCAAGACATAAAAGTATGGATATGCGGGATCGTCGATATTTTTCTCATACATCTCCAACATATGGTAGTCCGTTTACAATGATTCAAAATTATGGGATCCGTTATTCTGCAGCCGGGGAAAACATTGCAATGGGCCAGAGCACGCCACAAGCCGTTGTTCAATCATGGATGAATAGATCGGGACATCGAGCTAATATATTAAGTGCGAACTTTACTGAAATAGGTGTAGGCTATGCTAAAGGCGGTACTGGTGGACATTACTGGACACAATTATTCATTAGAAAATAAAGCGCCCAATACGAGAAGAGTGGGGAATCATTCCTCCACTCTTTTTTTGTTAAAATTATTTTTTTAACATGGCAACTTGTTGTCGCACTTTTTCAATATTGGCCATCTTATTATCCCAACAAGCTTGACTTAAATCAACTGGATATTGTTCAGGATTTAATGTTCGCTTATATTCATCCCATAATAAATCTAAATTTTCATCAACGTATTTTTTTATTTCACTAATCCCTGGTAATTCGTAAACCAATTCACCGTTAATGAATATATCTTGATGTAATTCTTTCGCTTCAAAGTTCGTTACATATTTACTTATAAATGTATGAACTGGATGGAACATTTTTAGCGGCTCTTCCTCTTGTGGTTTTTCCCATTCAAGTGCAATATAATCGCCTTCAGATTTCCAACTATGTTTATTAATAATACGATATAGTCGTTTTAATCCAGGTGTCGTTACTTTTTCTGGATTACCACTTATTTTTATCGTATCTACTAACTTACCATCTTCTTCTATCGCAACTAATTTATAAACGGCACCTAAAGCTGGCTGGTCATAGGCTGTAATTAATTTCGTACCTATTCCCCAACTATCGATTTTCGCACCTTGGGATTTTAAATTTAATATCATTATCTCATCTAAATCATTTGATGCAAAAATTTTCGCATTCGGAAAACCAGCATCATCCAACATCTTTCTAGCAACCTTCGATAAATATGTAAGATCACCACTATCAATACGAATACCAATAAAGTTAATCTCATCTCCTAATTCTTTGGCAACACGAATAGCATTAGGAACACCCGATTTTAACGTATCATATGTATCCACTAAAAATACGCAATCTTTATGGACTTTTGCATATTTATAAAATGCTTCATATTCATCATGGTACACTTGGATCATTGAATGAGCCATCGTACCTGAAACAGGTATTCCAAACAGTTTACCTGCACGCACATTTGATGTAGAACCACAGCCACCTATTACCGCTGCTCTCGCTCCCCAAATTGCGGCATCCATCTCTTGGGCACGTCTTGCACCAAATTCAGCAATCGGTTCATCTCCGACAACTTGTTTAATTCGCGATGATTTTGTAGCAATTAACGTTTGATAATTCACAATATTAAGTAAAGCGGTTTCAATTAATTGCGCTTCAGCCAACGTTGTATCTACACGTATTAATGGTTCATTAGCAAATACTATTTCACCTTCAACAACAGAACGAACATTACCTGTAAAACGGAGGGTTTTTAAGTATTCTAAAAAGTCTTCCTGATAACCAAGTTCTCGTAAGTACGCGATATCATCATCAGAAAATTTAAAGTTAGCGATATAATCAATGATTTTTTCTAACCCAGCAAAAATGGCATAGCCATTACCGAATGGCATCTCCCGGAAATAAACATCGAATACTGCCCGTTTATTATGTATTCCATCCTGCCAATATGACTGAACCATATTAATCTCGTATAGATCCGTATGTAAAGCCAAAGAATTGTCGGCGTATTTTCTATTCAACTCTTTAACCCCCGTAGTAGAAAAATTTACATTATCCTAATTATCTTAACAATATATTCATATGTATATTATAACATTGTTCATTCATAACTCTACAAAAGATATAAAAAAACTCGCTAGTAAGCGAGCTTTTAAGTAATGATAAATTTTTAAGAATATTTATGGTTTCAGAATGACTTTTATACAGCTTTCCTGCTTTGTATCAAATACCCCGTAGCCTTTCTCTGCTTGTTCTAACGGTAATAACAATTCAAGAAAATCATAGTTTAGAACTTTAATTTTACAACGGACGCAGGCAAATCCGCCATTTCACTCCTGATTTTATACCATATGCATTAGCAAAGGAGCCTTGATTAATTGCCACACCAATTTTATCTAAGGAATTGACAAACAATAATGGATCCCCTAAATGAGTTTCTGCAAATGTACGGACAAAGCTCATCCTACTCTTATAAACTTGGCGGGAGCCATTTTCAATCGTCACTTCAAAAACATCACCAAAACTCACCTTTAATTCCTTAAATAAATCGTAATTAATATTTGTCCATAAATTGCCAAAACGAATATCTAAAATATCAATGTTTCCAATAATCGTTCCATTTTCACTTTGAACCTTTGGAATTCGTAATTTTACGAGCTGTTCAATTGGGACTTCTTCACCAACGTCTTCTAGTTTTATCACACCTGAAGCAATTCTTGCTCCTGTATAAGCGAAAATATCCCGTCCATGAAATGTATATGACACACCTGAATTTGGAAGTCGATTTTTTTCCTCATCAATCACCCACGCTTTTGTAATGCCAATTTCATTTATTAAATGGGTAAGAGTACCATTGTCTGGTGTAATCACATAATTATTGAATTTTGTTTTAGCAACAACACTTTTACGATTTGAACCAACTCCTGGATCTACTACTGATACAAACACCGTTTCGGCTGGCCAATAATTTATCGTTTGGTACAACCGGTAGGATGCATCCCAAATATTAAACTGTGGAATATCATGGGTTAAATCATATATTTGAAGTGTTGGATTGACTGAAAGTGCCACTCCATACATTGCACTTACCGCTCCATCACTTCTGCCAAAATCTGTTTGAAAAACTATCGGTCGATTCATTTTCATACCCCCTCATACTAAGT
>NZ_JAACYS010000002.1 GCF_009996845.1 Pallidibacillus pasinlerensis
TAATAATAATTATATGCTAATTGTCCTATTATTTAAATGTCCATAATTTATTTAAGAAGAAATTAAGTACCATTCCTACACCTGTTGCAAAAATTTGTGCGATTATGGCACCGATACTTAAGTAGTTAACTAAAGCATATAAGACGATATTGTTGACTATTAACGTAATTAAATTTACGATTACAAACTTTAAAAATAGATGATTTTTCCGATCTGTAACTTGAAAGACCCAATTTTTATTCCAGTAAAAGCTATTGATTACACCGAGAATATAGCCTATAATGTTTGCAAAAATGTAATATACACCAAGATGCACTAAGATTATATATGTGCATATTGTTATAATAGTATTAAATATACCAACAAAGCCAAACTTAGCAAATACTTTCATAATAAGTCTCCAGTTCTTTTACCGTTAATATAGATGGCCTACTATTAGTTTTTTCGAATACTATCTAAAAAACTTTTTTACATCACAAACTTCTACCGAGCAATATCATATCATAGTTTTCCATTAATACGTAATAAATTTATTACATGATATCATCATATTCTTTTTAGCTATATAATATAAGTATAATTTTCTACAAATACCAAATAAACGTATCAGTTTTAAATTATAATAATATTTCGAAATAACTTTATTTCATTGTATTTGGTACCAATATTTGAAAAGTTAGTTCAACCAACTAACAAATCGTAATATATTCAAATAGCCTCAACTTATTGAGGCTTCTTCTATATGTTACGTTAGAATTTTTCTAAAAGACGTCGTCATTTCCCTCGTTGGCTGAAGTGTAATATTTTATTTGTATGCCGCGCACAAAGCGGTATTTTCTTTTTCCACTCATTGGGATTCCTTTAAATATATTAATTACTTTTGTTTTAAGTGCAGTTATAATCGCGATCATTAGACGTATTCCTATTGTAAAAAAATTAGTTCCTTAAAATATATATGTTTGAAAAGAGGCCTGTCCTAGTTTTTTAGGATGAGTGCCTCTTTTTTTCTAGAGAGAATGGTGGGATTTTTCCCATCATTATCATTTTCGAATTTATTCCTTGCACATCATTTCATTTGTAAGATAGAATCTTTTGTAGATGGACATTTTACGATGATTTGAACCGTAATTAGGAGGTTTCATTTTGAAAAAAATTTATCAGGAACAGTGGGATTTGTTTAAGACGGCTTACTTAAAAACCTTTATTGGCTTATTCTTGTTCTTTATCATCGCAGGATTCCTAAGCTATTTTTACATGCAAAATAATGAAGGCTTGTTGAATGAGCTTATGCTTAAAATTTATGAAATGTTCGAAGAAACCGATTTGTTAAGTCCGGATTTGTCCCCTATTCCGCTTGCTATCGGTCTGTTTGTGAACAACACGCGGGCATCATTATTAATTGCTGCTACTGGATTTATTCCACTTTTTTTACCAGCACTTAGTATTTTATTTGTAAATGGAGCGATTATTGGCGTCTTATTTGCCTTTATGAACATAAATGCGAGTGAAGTTTCCATTTTTACGATGTTTATGTCGGGAATTCTTCCACACGGTATTTTTGAAATTCCGGCGGTTATTTTATCAGGTGCCATTGCGTTTTATTTATCGGTAGGTATTTATCGAAAACTTAATAACAGTGAGTATTCTTTTCGGAAATGTGCAGCGAATGCGGGGAAAACCTTTGTATTTGTCGTTGTGCCGTTATTGGTGATTGCAGCCATTATTGAAGCCTTTATTACACCGCAACTTATGGATCTTGTTGGGCTTGGTAATGGAATGTAATTTTATGATGTAAGGTGCGCGTCTTTTTCGACCTGCTATATGATGGTAGGTCGATTTTGTTTTTTAGACGTGGATTTTAATGATGATACGTTACTAATTTAGAGGATTTGTTGATATGGGATTTTATTCAATAACGAAAAGTGACGCTGTTTTCGTGTTTGATCAATTCTATGAGCGATTCGTCCTGTTTTTGGAGCGATTTTGTTAATTTATGGAGCGAGTTGACCGATTTAATGAGCGACTTTTTCAACCTATGAGCGAATCGGTATTCTACGAGCGACTTCGCCTCATCTAGGAGCGACTTCCATTGGTCTATGAGCGAAAGTATTTTGAAAAAGTTGATGCTTTCAACCTATGAGCGAATTCACCTCACCTATGAGCAATATAACCATGTCTATGAGCGATTTTTTCTTAAAAATACTATCCTTTCACTGCTTTTTTTGCCTCTTCCTTTAAAACACGATTGATTTTCATAGATATTGTGCGATTTTTCCTGTTATTTGTGCGAAAACCACAAATTTCGTGCGATTTCCCTCCATTTTTGTGCGAAATCTACAAAATTTGTGCGATTTCCCGAAATTGCAAGTCCCCCAGCCAAATAAACAAGTCCTTTCCTTAACTAAATTTCAGATACTTTCTAAAGGTATTAACTACAATAATCTTTCTATTTCTTTCCCCACTAAAAAAACAAGCAAATTATTGGTATAATAAAGAAATAAAGAATTTTACGGAGATGGCCGCCTCAGCAAATTGCGGTCAACATATTCCAAGGAGGATTTGTTCAGTGAGTTCGGTTCCGTCACTGTTTTTACATAAGTATAGTGATTTTTTAATCAACAATTTAAATCCACATCAAGCGGATGACCTTCAAAAGGTTGAAGATGGACTCGCCCTTTTTCAGGAAGGGATGATTCAAGATGTATTTGTGGAAAAAAATTTCATCATGGCATCGGTTTATGATGAAGAAAAATTTAATTGTTTATTTCACACCCATTTATTTTCATTAAATACGTGCAGTTGTAATCAAAAGTTGTGCAAGCATATGGTGGCATGCTTCTTTTCCATGTATAGCGAAAGAGATAATGCGAATCAGTGGATCGCAGAGTGGAAGTCTCATCATGATTTTGAAGAAAAAAACGAAACGCAGACCGTGGCGACACAAAGTTCGAGCCGCGAAACAGATTTATATCAACAATGGATTGATTTAACAGACAAGCTTTTTGAAAAAGAAATTTTATCAAATAAATCGATGGCTCCTTATCTTTTAAATCTGCACGGTTTAGTTTTGGCAAAAAAATTAATGATCTATCATGGTGCGGGGTATGAATATCAAAAGCTGTTTCAAATTGTTGTAAATGTGCGTTTATTAGAAAGGCTGTTGGACTGGTTTATTTCGAGCCGTTACAGTTATCAAGAGATCGAGGATATGTGCGGGCAACTGATGGATGCGATCTACGCCAATATAGAAACGGTAACGCCTCAGTTACCAAAACCCCTTCCCTTTTCCTATGATCCGATATGTGAAAAGTTACGCGGCAATGTACGGGAACTGCTCTTTTTACAAGGGGCCTTTGATCGTACAGTATTACGCATTTATTGGTTACTTTGGCAAAATTTATTTCAACAAAAGAAGTTGCGTGAAGAAGAGTTAGAGTTTGCAGAAAGAGCTGCCGCTAAAAGTAATCCAAACTCATCATGGCGAGTGGCCTATTCGTTCCACTTACTAATGTCCGGTCAAGTAAAGCAAGCCATTGAAGCGATTGAATCTGCTGATGCAAAGCAATTTGTTTATGTTTTAGATTATATGTTTTACTTTGTTGAACGAAATGAATGGATTAGTGCCGAAAGACTTGCGCCGACCTTTATTCAAAATGTAAAAAAATATATGGAACAAGCGGATAATCCGTGGCGTTTTATGAGTTATGTTGATTCGATTTTTGAACGAATTTCTGAACAAACCTCATCCTTCGATTTACATGAACAAGTATTAATTAAAATGCTTCCATACAGTAGACAACGGTTAGCTAATTTATATTTTGAATGGAAAGAATATGGTCGGATGCTCGACTTTTTACAAGTATCTGGATTTTGGCAACCGAGTACCGAACAGTTACGGATTATTCAAAAGGAAGCGCCGGAATGTTTACTTCCTTACTATCATCGTGAAGTAGTCCAAGCGATTGAACGGAAAAATCGTAAAAGTTATAAAGAGGCGGTCCGGTATTTGAAAAAGTTACGGACGATTTATAAAAAGTTAAAAAAGGAAACGACTTGGGAATATTATTTGGAAAATCTGTTAGAAGAAACGAAACGGCTACGCGCCTTTCAAGAAGAAATTCAAAGGGGAAAGTTAATTTATGTTGAAGATCAAGCAGTACGAAGTTAATTGCATACCACTTCGAAAAGGGTTCTTTTTTCTATACGCCTATAATGATAATGGAGTTGCCAGTTGCCAGCAGTGGGTGGAGCCGCTATTCCAATGGCATGAGGGAACTTTTTACGGATCAATTTTAAAGCCGAATGAAGTTGATATAGTCGTTGGCTCAAGTCAGACGATGCGGGTTGAAGGTGTGACGATCAATACGTTTGATACGTTGGAACTATTCGGTATGGAACCTTTTAACGAATTTGTCCGTTGGGATTTTGATGATTTTTCCCAAACGATGATGGCGATCTCCCCTGTTATTTATGAAAGTATTGTTAAAGGAGAGTTCGGTCCGGATTTTGACGCTTGGAGTGAAGGTAGTTTTCAGTGGCGAGTGCCGGAACAAGTTTGGGAGGAATTTTTACCTGGCTTTTGGGAAACGAAAGTAAGTGGTTGGTATGACGATGGTTTTGAGCCGGAATCGGTGAGTATGCGCGAATTTGTTTCCAATTTGTTCAATGACGGAGTTGAGATCTTTTTATCCCGGAAGCCCCTTGCTGAACGAAACTGGCGTGAGAAAAAAGCCGTGTTGGAAAATGCATTGGAACAAGGGATGGATTTAGCTTCCTTCTTTGATAAAAAGCGCTTTTTACAATGGGTTGGAATTGAAGAAAGCGGGTTGCCGTTTACATTTGCGCTGCAGCTTGAAGAACCGCAGGAAGATCACGACATGTGGCGGTTGACGACGATTTTACGGGATCGCAAAAAGCCGGATACGGTAATTGTGTTAAAAAATCGCGCTGGACGTGGGGTGCGGATTCCAAAACGTTGGCAGGCCTTCGCGGAGGAAATTGTTGAGGAACAAAGACGAATTTGTCGTTTTATACCATGGTTGGCAAATGAAGACGTTGATTTTACTTTAGATGAGGAGTTTGAGTTGGAAGATGTGGCGCGACCTCCCCTTCTTATTAAGGAAGAACTTTTTGAAGACGAGGCCCTTGATTTTTTAACAAGTGAAAGTGAAAAGTTATTGCTCCTTGGTGTGGAAATTCTTTTACCATCATGGTGGGAATCGTTGAAAAGTGCCAATATGCGCTTGAAGGCACAAGTAAAGTCGGGGTCATCGGGACCGTCCTTTGTTGGCTTAGATGCGCTGTTGAATTTCGAGTGGCGTGTATCGATGAATAATGTCGATTTGTCGGAAGCTGAGTTTCGCAGGCTGTTGGAGGAAAATCGACGCATCGTGAATATTAATGGGCAATGGATGAAGTTGGACTCTGAGTTTATTCGGAGAATGCAGACGTTGATGGAAAAAGCTGATAAGGAAGGTATGCGGGTCCAAGATTTAATTCAGCAGCAGTTGCTGTATGGGGATGATGAGATAGCTGGGGAGGATGTAGTGGATGAGGAAAACGATCCGAATGTGTTTGCGCGAATTCAAATTGAACTTCATCCGAAACTGCGAAATTTTGTTGAAAACTTAGTTGATTTGTCGGAGCTACCGGAGTTAGATGTACCGGATGCTTTGGTAGGCGAATTGCGGCCATACCAACGTAAAGGGATGAACTGGTTGTATTTCTTGCGGGAGTATGGCTTCGGTGCCTGTTTAGCCGATGATATGGGGCTTGGTAAAACGATTCAGTTGATTTCGTATTTATTGTTAGTGAAGGAACGGAACCCGGAGGCTGGACCAACGTTAATTATTTGTCCGACTTCTGTGTTAGGAAACTGGCAAAAGGAATTGGAGAAATTTGCACCTAGCCTGAATGTGTATTTACATTATGGTGCGAATCGGGCGAAGGGTGAGAAGTTTACGGGATTGTTTGATGGTGGCGATGGATCCGGGCAAGTGGAATTATTGGATTCTGAACAGTATGATGTCGTCTTAACAACATATGGCTTATCCCATCTAGACTTTGAGGAGTTGTCTTCGGTCCGATGGGGTACGATTGTGTTAGATGAAGCGCAAAATATTAAAAATGCGGCAACGAAGCAGTCTCGCGCGATTCGGAAGTTACGAGGCGAACATCATATTGCTTTGACAGGTACACCGATGGAAAACCGCTTAACAGAGTTATGGTCGATTTTTGATTTTATTAATAAAGGGTATTTAGGAAGTCTCGCCCGCTTCCAGGAACGGTTTGTTGTGCCGATAGAACGGGAACATAATGAGGAAAAAATTGAAGAGTTACGTAGATTAATTCGCCCGTTCTTATTGCGCCGTACGAAAAAGGACGAAGAAGTGGCATTGAATTTACCAGATAAAATTGAACAAAAGGCCTATTGTCCATTGACGGGTGAGCAGGCTGCGATTTACGAGCAGGTTGTGAAAGATACGTTTGACCGGATTGCTGAATTATCTGGATTTCAGCGTCGAGGGTTGGTGTTGCAATTGTTAGGAAGGTTGAAGCAACTATGTAATCATCCGGCGTTGTACTTGAAGGAGTCGAATTGGTCATCGAGTGAGGAATTAATTAAACGTTCAACTAAATTGGAAAAGTTAGTGGAAATTTTTGATACGGTGTTAGACCAAAATGAAAGTGGGTTAATTTTTACCCAGTATATTGGCATGGGTGAGATTATTCAATCTGTACTAGAAGAGCGATATGGCGTGCGGGTGCCGTTTTTAAACGGAAGTACGAGTAAACAACAACGGGATACGATGATTGCTGAGTTTCAAAATCGCGATTTTCCAATCTTATTGTTGTCGTTGAAAGCCGGTGGTACTGGTTTGAATTTAACGGCCGCTAACCACGTGATTCACTATGACCGTTGGTGGAATCCAGCTGTAGAAAACCAGGCGACAGACCGGGCCTATCGAATCGGGCAGACGAAATTCGTTCACGTGCATAAGTTTATTGCAACAGGTACGCTGGAGGAAAAAGTCGACGCGATGCTTGAGAAAAAACAAGCATTGAATGAAGAAATTATTCAAAGTGATCAATGGATTGTTGATATGTCGGATGATGAATTGTTTGATATATTACGATTGGATTAATGGGACACGGGAAAAGCCCGTGTTCCTTTTTTGTTGTCGGGTCCAGGGTGGTGGTTCACAGGGACAGACCTCATGTTTCACTTTGCAGTTAAATTTATTTACATGGCTTCAATTTTGTATTCAGAAAATGATACAAGGAACCCGTCCCCTTGTTGCATCTCGAGGACATTTTCTCATTTCTACTTTCACGTTTTGGCATCGAGAACCTATCTCGAGGACATTTTCTCATTTCTACTTTCACATTTTGGCATCGAGGACGCGTCTCGGGGACATTTTCTAAATTCTTCATCCACATTTTGTCACCGAGGACGCGTCTCGAAGACATTTTATAAATTCTACATTCACGTTTTGGCATCGAGGACGCGTCTCGAAGACATTTTATAAATTCTACATTCACGTTTTGGCATCGAGGACGCGTCTCGGGGACATTTTCTAAATTCTTCATCCACATTTTGTCACCGATCACGCGTCTCGAAGACATTTTATAAATTCTGCATCCACATTTTGGCATCGAGGACGCGTCTCGAAGACATTTTATAAATTCTATATGCACGTTTTGGCATCGAGGACGCGTCTCGAAGACATTTTATAAATTCTACATACAGATTTTGTCACCGATCACGCGTCTCGAGGACATTTCAAACCGACTTCTATCCCATTTTGTCCATTATCCCCCGCCTCTAGAAAATAAAAAAAAGCCAGATGTCTTGCACCTGGCTTGTTGGAAGGATAATTTAGAGGAACCAAAAGAAATTAGTGATGGGATTTTCTGATCTATTTTGTGTCACAAATTTACCCACAAATATTTTCCTTCAGTAACCCTATATTTAATTTTTCCTTAAAACAAAGTTTTACTCTGCCTCTTTTTCAAAATGCTTATCTCCCAAATCAACTTCAACGTCTGATGCAAATACTCCCTTATTTTCCTTTGCGTCGTTTAAATACTTTAATATATACCTTGCCTTTAAAAATTATTTTTACCGTTTTTTTGTTCCCTTTTACTTCTGAATATCTCCAAACTATTTAATATCCCTCAGAAAAAAATTAATCCTTTTCCTATAACTCCTTATCCTGTTTTCTTCTCAATTTTTCGATATTCATCCTCTTTTTCTAATTCCAGTTGTTTCAATCTTTCTTCAAGTTCAACAATTTTTTGATTTGTTTTGCCTAATATTCGGATCAGTAATTGGACCATTTCTTCAAGTTGATGGTTGGAATCCAACTTTTCTGACATACCACCTCCCTCCTTTCACAAAGCTACGATTCAATCCTCTTAAGATTGACTAGCTGCGATTACTTTTTCTTCTCGCTCTTGTGGTTTGCTACTTAGGAAACGAACATTATCTGCGACAACATCGGTGACGTAAACTTTTCTACCTTCGTGATTTTCGTAGCTTCTCGTTTGGATTCGGCCGGTTATTCCAACAATTGTCCCTTTCCGACAATATTGGACAGTGTTTTCGGCCGTTTTCCGCCAAAGAGTACATTGGACAAAATCTGTTTCGACTTCTCCATTACTGTTTTTAAAATTACGACTAACGGCTAAGGTGACATTTGCGACTGCAATACCATCTTGTGTAATTTTTAATTCCGGATCTTTCGTTAGTCTGCCAACGAGTGTCACCTGATTAATCAATTGTTTCCCCCCTTTCGCTTTGTTGCCTTCATTCTAGTCCATTACTCATCCTTTGTAAAATTGTGATTTTTCAATTTTGATATGTTTTTACTATAGTTTTACTAGCAAAATCGAGCCTAAATAATCCTTTTTTACTAAATTCAACTTTCAAAAAATCAATTTTACAAACATCAACATTTTTTTATAAATCGATTTTTACTAAAAAAGCAATGTACTTTTACTAAAATAAAGTGAAAAATCAGAAAAAAAGTGGTAAAGTAAAATCAAGAGGAGTCTGACTTTTAGGGGGGAGCTTGTTGAAGACCTTTAAATTAGTTTCATTTTATTTAGTAGATAAAAAAGGTGATGTTGTTTCAATCCCATTAATTGATGCACTAATCATTAATAAAGAAAATGAGATAAATACGTGGATTATTGAAATATTTGTAGAAAAGAAATATCAGGAACTATTTAAAGATTTTTCAGCAGAAGAGAAAATTCCAGTGTATACGGTCATAACAAAGAAAGATAATGAACCCGCTCCATTCATTGTTCAAATCATTTCGCAAAAAGAAATTGGGGATAATGTAAGTATTTTATTTGAAGGTAAATTAGATCGGACAACCGGTTATGCTGAGCAACTATTAGAGGCTTTATTAGAAACCGGGCTGGACGGTAATGAATTACTCACCTCCTTTAAACAAAAGATGAAAGATAAGACAAAAATAATACGTAGTAAGAGAGTATAAAAACAGGGGGGGAAATTTCCCCCTTTTAAATTTGCACAAAAAAATTATTCATCTTTTAGGTCTTTATCACGCACGTCTTTTGGATCTTCAATGATATCTTCTTCATTGCCTCGATTGTTTTCATCGAGAATATCATCATCATTTCTGCCATCATTGTCTAAAACCCCGTCGTCTCGGTTATCCTCTAGTAATCCGTCATCATCGTTCGTACCACGATCATTATCATTGACGTTATCATCTTCCATTAAGCCATCATCTACATTTGTATCATTCAAATCTTGATTCTCGTCTACATTATTATCTGCGGGAGGGGCTGGGTCTTCTTCATTATTTGCACAACCAAATAACAATGCTGAAGCTAAAATTGAAGTACCTAATATTTTTATCCAACGAGTCATTGTTTTACTCCTTTCTACATGTATAAGTATTTCCCTTTTATAGGGTCAATTGTTATGTTGCCCAAACTTTTTAAAAATTTGCATGTAAAAAAGTCTACACTTACCACTTAATGGCAATAGTTATAAATAGGATAGTTCCCTAGACTATGAAAGGAGAATTTCCTTTGGTATTTAATGAAATCATGGCACTCATTTTCCCATCTATTATCGGAATACTTTTATACGTAAAATTTACCAATAAAACACTTTCCATTCTTGAGGCTCTCGGTATTACTGTATTATTTAATTTAGTGACAAATTGTATTTGTTATGCTATTTTATATTTTTTCAAAGGGCGGCAAGATTTTTTGTTTACACCATTGTTTACCATTAAATATTGCTTAACTGCTGTGGTTGTAGTTATAATCATCGTCATTGCCTACAGATTTATTGAACTAAATTTTAAAGTAAAACTGAAGGTGGAGAATACCGAAAATGATTAACAGGATAAGGACACTTGCAACAGGGCTGTTTCTTCTTATCGCAACAATGATTATTACAGTAACTATTTACTTACAAGCAAATTTTTCTAATCAAAGTATTGATGAAATCATTTTCACAATTTTTTACGGATTAAAAGGTGCATCACCTGATATTTTTATGTCTGCTATCGTGCAAATTATTTTTCCCTTTTTCATCGTCTTTTTTATTCTCATTTCGCCCACAATTTTTGCTACAAAAAAGCAATTTATTGTTGAACTATACTTTCGAAATAGAAAATATCGTATTAATGCCTTTCCTTTAAAAATGCTTTATAAACATAAAACATCGTACGCAATTGTTACGCTTGTTTTAGTAATCTTTTTTTCGTATCAAATTATTGGAATTGCAGATTATATGAAAAGAGTTTCTGAATACTCTTCTATATATGAGGACTATTATATCGATGGAAGAGATGTAAAGATTACGTTTCCCGAGAATAAAAGAAATTTAATTGTGCTCTATTTGGAATCTGTCGAAAATACAATGATGGACCAGAAAGTTGGTGGAGGATGGGAATACGATGTGATGCCTGAATTAAGAGCGCTGGCGGAAAAGCATTTAAATTTTTCTCATTCGGATAAAATTGGCGGTGCTCTTCCTGCATCACGGACGCAATGGACTGTTGCAGCACTCGTATCACTTACGGCCGGAATTCCTTTAAGTATCCCAATAGACGGGAATGATTATACGAACTCGGAAAACTTTTTAGCTGGTGCTTATACGTTAGGCGATATTTTAAAAAAGGAAGGGTATAGACTTGGATTATTAGTCGGATCTGACGCTGGCTACGGTGGGCGGGATCAATATTATACAAAACATGGCAATTATGAGATTTTTGATGTTAAGCGAGCAATAGCTGAGGGAAGGATGACAGAGGACGAACGAGTCGGTTGGGGTTTTGATGATTCGAATTTATTTAAATGGGCAAAGGAAATCCTTACTGACTATGCTAATAGCGAGCAGCCGTTTCATCTTTCTCTTTTAACAGTAAATACACATTTTCCTGATGGGTTTTTAGAAAGTGAAGCAGATATCATATTCCCAACTCAGTATGAAAACGTCCATGCTCACGCTTCAAAACAAGTGCATGATTTTGTTGCGTGGGTACAAAAACAAGAGTTTTTCAAAGATACAACTTTAGTTATCGTAGGTGACCACATCAGTATGCAGCCGGTCGATTATTATGAATCAAAGATTCCAGATGACTACGTTAGAACTACATATAATGTTTTTATTAGTTCAGTAATAGAGCCGATTTATCCACATAATCGACAATTTACTAATTTCGATCTATATCCAACCATCCTCGCGAGTATTGGGGTGAACATTGACGGGGATCGGCTTGGTTTTGGGACAAATCTTTTTTCAGATAAACCAACACTTGTTGAAGAGTTAGGCTATGAATATGTAAACCGTGAGTTAGATAAAAGCTCACTTTACTACAATCAATATATTTTACAAGATGATTTTTTAAAATTAATGGAGCAAGCAAATGTAGAGTAATATCTCATTTTTCACTAAAAATAGAAGTCCAAGAACATGGAATAATCATGAATCTTGGACTTTTTTCATTATTATTGAATCGCAAACATTATATCTGTTTGGCAAGCTACTTCTCCATCTACTGTTGCAATAGCGCGACCTTTTCCGATTGGTCCGCGAACGCGCGTAATTTCAACTTCTAGACGTAATGTATCACCTGGTTTTACTTGGCGTTTAAAGCGGCAATTGTCAATGCCTGCAAATAATGCAAGCTTTCCACGGTTTTCTTCTTTACCTAAAATTGCCACAGCACCAACTTGAGCTAATGCTTCAACGATTAGCACACCTGGCATTACCGGATAGTCAGGAAAATGACCTTGGAAAAACGGTTCGTTTGCTGTTACATTTTTAATCCCAACAGCACGCTTGTCCTCTTCAACTTCAACGATTTTATCAATTAGTAAAAACGGATAACGATGAGGGATAATTTCTTTAATTTGATTTATATCAAGCATTATGTATTTCCTCCTCTATAAAAGAATGGCATTATGTACGAATTTATTAACTCATATGTATTATGAAAATGCAACCCGCGGTCCCGGTTAATTTCTTTGTAAAATTGCATCAAAATAAAAATACGGAATAGTTATCGTGAAAACTATTCCGCTTCCGAAGGTGTACCTTTATCAATTATATCTGTAATATGTGTCCATGTTGATGGTTTGAATACATCAAAAGCTTCGCCTTCACCAATCACACCATAACCGATCATCGTGCCAATAAAGAAGAACAAAACTATAAGTACAAAGACAATAATAATTCGCAACCAAATAGGAATCAGTTTAACACGTAACTTTTTTTTCTTTTTTCCGCTTCGTTTTTCTCCCTTTACCTTTTCTTTATCATTTTTTAATTTTTGTTGACGTCGTTCTTGACGGGTTTCACTTTGTTGAACATCCAAATTTTCCACGATCGTCCATTCCCCTCTTTATAAACTGCATGAAAGTTTATATCACTTTCATTCGAAATGGTACAGCAATGTTTTTTACACTTATAATAAAGGAGGTTTAACATTTTTGCTCGATATATGTTGTGAAGCATTTCAGTTTAATTTTTAAGTGAATGAACCCCTAAACTTATGTTTATGATATGTTGTAAAAAACATGCTTGTTATTATTTACTAAATTAGCGAATGCCATTAACTAAGCCGGACATTTGATCCGCTAATGTAATTGCTCGTGCTTGGAATTGATAAGCACGTTGGGTTTGAATAAGATTTGTCATTTCTTCAATTAAATCTACGTTTGATTGCTCTAGAGCTTGATGATTTAAGCCGATTTGGTCACGAGCTGCACCTACTAAATTAACGATTAAATCATCAATAGTAATATCCTCGTTTTGGAGATGGTCTGGTAACGTTAGCAAGTTGTTACCTGTTTTTACAAGGGCTTGCGGATTATTAACTTGAACCACGCCTAAGGCGAAGCTAGCTGATGCACCATGCTCATTGGAAAATGTTACGATACCATCGTCACCTAAAGATACATTCGTCAGATCACCATTAAAAATTATCGGATTGTTGTCTTCATCTAAAACACGATGGCCTTCACTTGTTACAAGTGCAACTTCTGTATCATTAATTGGTGATAAATAAAATGCCCCGTCCCGAGTATAATGAACATTCAACTCATTACCATTTGGCGCAAGTACTTTAAAGTATTGATTAGGAACTGTTAAAGCAAAATCTAAAGGACGTCCAGTTTCTTTGATAGCACCTTGATTGGCAACTGTTTGAACTTGACCAACTTTTCCACCTGTACCGATGCGAACGCCTTGAGGAGTCAACCGTGGTGAGTTATCTCGTAACGGATGATTATTATGTTGTTGAATGAGTAGTTCTTGAAAGCTTGCCCGTTGTTTTTTATATCCTGTTGTATCGACATTGGCAACGTTATTACTAATTATATCTAGCTGTTTTTGCAATTGACTCATCGTATTCATTGCGGTATATGTAATTCGACTCAAAACTGTTCACCTCTATATTTAAACAAGAAATGTTGTTGTGAAATTTTTAGTTCATTGGCGCAATTTTCTCACTTAGATTTTACCAATCTCATTTACAGCTTTATCCATACTACGGTCGTAAGCTTGTAATACTTTTTGGTTCGCTTCAAACGTACGATATGCCGCTAGCATTTGAGTCATCGTCTCTGTCGCATCAACATTCGAACGCTCTAAATACCCTTGTTGTAACGCGAAAGATACTTGACCATTTTCATAAGCAGAAGGTAGAGCTTGGCCATTATTCCATTGGAAAAGTCCTTCTCCTGATTTAGCTAATTCATTCGGATTTTCTGCAAATGCAATACCTAGTCTGGCCACATTTTGACCACCTTGTTGAATCCAACCATCAGCCGTTACTGTAAATTGATCACTCGTTAATTGAATCGGATTTCCCGCTGTATCTAAAATATAGTGTCCGTTTGCATTCGTTAAAAAGCCATACCCATCTAATGTGAAGTTTCCATTCCGTGTATACTGTACACCGCCATCCGGGTTTTCCACTGTAAAGAAGATACTACCCGTAATGCCCTCTGCATTAGTTGGCATGAAAATATTGTTTAATGCAACATCGGTATTTAATTCTGTTTTGTTTAGATCCCCTTGTTTATATGTTGGTGTTAAATCTTGAACGTAAACTCCCGTATTAATGGAACCTACTGGGGACATTTTTGTTGTTACTTGTCCTGAAGGTGACTTTTCCGTTTCTAACCGTTGTAAAAGCATTTCTGGAAAAGCACGAACCGATGATTGGTCTGCCTTATAACCAGGTGTATTAATGTTCGCTAAATTATTCGTAAACATTTCTACGCGACGCTGCTGTGTAATCATTCCCGATGCAGCATGATAAAAACCACGAAACATAAGTTGAACCCCTTTCCGCCGTTGCTTTATAAATTAGGATGTCTCCGAACAGTTTGGAAAATTTTTTATGTATGAAAAAAGTCGTTTTTTCCTTTAAACGTGCAAAATCATTACCTTTAATTATAAACGATTTTTCAATTTTAGGCAGTAAAATTTTAAAATTGTCAAATAATGTCATAGTCTTTTAATAATTAATCAAACGTTTGATTGAATTGGTGTGCGTGGTTTAGGAAAAATTTATAAAAACAGCTTGCGATATTGGCAAGCTGTTAAACGTTTCATATTTAGCATTTTTATTTGCAGACTAAACTAGGCTACGTTTTTCAATTTTATCTACATTTTCTAACATTAAGCCTGTACCGATAGCTACACAATCCATTGGATTTTCAGCAACTAGAACAGGAACTTTTAGCTCTTCAGCTAGTAATGTATCAATTCCATGGAGTAATGCTCCACCCCCAGTTAAGATGACGCCACGATCGATAATATCAGCAGATAACTCAGGTGGTGTTTTTTCCAATACATTTTTAGCAGCTTGTACAATTACTTCGACAGACTCACGTAAAGCTTCTTCAACTTCTGAAGAATGTACGGAAATTGTACGTGGTAATCCAGATACTAAGTCACGTCCACGAATATCCATTGATTCATCACGAGAATTTTCGAAAACTGTTCCAATGTTGATTTTAATACTTTCAGCAGTACGTTCCCCAATTAACAGTTTATATTTCTTCTTAATATAATTAAGAATATCCATATCAAATTGGTCGCCGGCAATTTTAACGGATTGAGATGTTACAATATCTCCCATTGATAGGACAGCTACGTCCGTTGTACCGCCACCGATATCAACGACCATGTTACCACTTGGTTGGAAAATATCCATTCCGGCACCAATTGCAGCTACTTTCGGTTCTTCTTCTAAGAATACTTTTTTACCGCCACTTTTTTCTGCTGCTTCACGAATCGCTTTTTGTTCAACGCTTGTAATATTCGTTGGACAACATACTAAAATACGCGGCTTAGATAAAAAGCCTTTTACATTGATTTTATTAATGAAGTGTTTCAACATTTGTTCAGTAACTTCAAAGTCAGCAATTACTCCGTCTTTTAGCGGACGAATCGCTACAATATTCCCAGGAGTACGACCAACCATTTTTCGAGCCGCTTCCCCTACAGCTAACACTTTATTTGTGTTCGTGTCTATTGCAACAACTGCTGGTTCATTCAGTACAATGCCTTTTCCTTTTACATTTATTACAACATTTGCAGTTCCCAAGTCTATCCCAATATCTTTGGCAAACATCTCTAAATTTTCCTCCTTAAACTTTCCGTTCATAAACTTCCCTAATTACTGATTTTAACATATTCGCAGTAAATAATGGAGGATTTTTTGTCAATATATTTCATTTTTTACTGGATTATGTCAAATTTTGTAAAGACATATTAATTTTATATTTCGACTTTGTAAATTTCGGCTAGGTTTTTTGCTCTATTAATTAAAAAAACAGGTGTTTATCTGTTTAACACCTGTTTTAAATGTATTATTTTTTCATAACCGTTTCTTTCTTAGCTTCCTTTTTGTATTTCAATTTTGTGGCTTCTCCCCCACGAAGATGACGGATTGATTTATGATATTCCAGAATCTCTTTAACTTGATTAGCTAATTCTGGATTAATTTCCGGTAGTCTTTCCGTCAGATCCTTATGAACCGTACTTTTTGATACTCCAAACTCTTTCGCTATAACGCGAACCGTTTTCCTCGTCTCCACGATGTATCTCCCAATTTTAAGTGTTCTTTCTTTGATGTAATCGTGCACACAACTCGCCTCCCTTTGGATTAGAGAAGTGTGAAATGGGACACGTGGTTACTTTGATGACTGCTATTACTCCGCATAAACGGTTCGGGATATTTTTCTCTTTTAGGCTATAGTTTTTGAATTATGTATTTTGTTTCATTTTATGTTTTTCTTTTATGCGGCAGAAAGCGATCAGTGCTTTCTGGAGGACGAATACTTTTTGTCTACAATTCCAACTAAGCTGCTTAAATACGAATCCTCACCTCAAACACTTTCTCTTATGTTCTTCCTGTTGATTGTTTTGGGGAAATTTCCCCCGACTATTAAAAATGTAATGAGCTTCCTTATATGATTGAAATGCCAATAAGGTTTTTAATTTTGTAATATTGTATTATTTCTAGGACTAGAATATTCATAAAAAAGTGAATAAGGACAAGGTTGGATGCGGTTTTTTCAATAATTTCCTATATTTTATTCCGTCGGACAACAAGTCTGGACAACAATAATCACTATCGTGTCAAAATATGATGAACTCTTACATTCTTTTATAAAAAAATATATACATTGACATTTTTCGTGGTATTTCCTGAGAAATATATCGGAAATTGTGGATATAGGGAAGGCTTTGTAAAAATTTAAGGGGGATTGTTACAGTTTGGCATGCGCTCAATTAGTTTTGATATACTTTTTATAAAAAAGGAAAACCTGCTAGCATAAACTAGCAGGTACATATATTTCACAAAGGGGGATAACTACTATACAACTAGAAAATTATTCTTGATCATTTTCATTGGCATCGCGATTTTCTTCATCTTCATTTGAAGAATCTTCTTCACTAGTTCCTGTTTCATCTTGTTCTTCTGTTTCTTCAGATGCATCTTCATCCGCTTCTTCACCTTCAGTTACTTCTTGATTTTGAAGGGTTGTTAAGGATTTTTTGAAGTAATTTAGCGGATTCACAGGAACTCCGTCTTTACGGATTTCAAAATGAGCATGGATACCTGCTTCTTCATTAAGTAGGCTGCGCCCTGCTTTACCTACAACTTCACCTTGTTTTACTTCATCACCTTCTGTTACATTTACATTTTGAAGGGACTGGTAAACAGTTTCAATACCTTCTGCATGTTCAATGACGACTACATTTCCTAATACAGTATCTTCTTTTACAGCTTTTACTTTACCGCTCATTGCTGCTTGTACATCAAAGGTTTCCCCATCTTTAGCTGCAATTGCAATTCCTGTACTTGGGTAAAAATTGTTTCCGTCATAAATGATTGCTGCTTCTTGCTCTTCATCTGATGCCGTTGTATCGTAGAAGTATGTGACAACTTCGATGTCGTCCTCATTGGCTACTGGCCATGAGAAGTCTTCTACTGGTTTTCCGACTTCTAGTGCATCTTCATCAGCAATTTGTCTTTCTGCATTTTCTTCATAACTAAAGTCTGGTTGTTCTACATTATCTGGCGTTCTTGCTTGCCATACTAAAAAAGTTGTTAGTAAAATAGCAGCAGCCCCAATGTAAATTGCAGGAAATACCCTTTTCTTTTTGAAGAAGTTTTTCATGCCAATTTTGCGAGAAGATCTTTTCTTTTCTTCCTCTCTCATTTTCATCACCTCAGCCATAGTTTGAACAGAAAAAGAGAATTATATACTCATAAAATTAATTTTTTTTGATTATTTTGCGCAATTGTAGCTTTTTTATGCAAAATTGCGTTGAATTTTTGTTTATTAGATGGCTAAGGTGGTTTATATGGATTTTTTACGCAATTATAGTTAAGATAAGTGTGTTTTTCTTGTAAAATATTTATTAAAACTAGTAAAGGTGATTGCAAAAGGTGGTATATATGAAAATAATGCGACTGATTATTAAAGTTTTACCCTTTATATATATGGGTTTAATATGGTTGCTATCTAGTAAACCTGCTGATGCCTATGTAACATTTAAAGTTTATGACGGATTGATTAAAGAGTCCCTTCATTTAGTAGAGTTCGGAATTTTATATGGACTATTTGTTTTATTCTTTTTAGTAGATGGAAAATTAACGATGAGAACGAGTGTGTTTTCAGCTATTGTGGCTGGCCTTTGGGGTGTGACCGATGAAATTCATCAATACTTTGTACCGTATCGTTCAGCAACGGTTATTGATGTGATGAAGGATATTATTGGGGTTGTTGCCTGTTACTTGATTGTTCATTTTTCTTATATTAAAAAGAAAAATAAATTGGGGATATGGATGGATCAGTTCGCGAAAGTCGTAAATCGTGGGCGCGGGTAGTTTTTTACGTAAAAAATAAAAACCTGGATTTGGTACGGAGGGATTTGGTACGGAGGGACAGGTCCGGTGTTTCATTTTATTTGGTACGGAGGGACAGGTCCCTTGTTGCATTTTCTAAACGTTTTGACGAGACATCGCCGCTTAATGATACGATGGACCCGTCCCCCTGTTTCAAATGGTACGACGGACCCGTCCCCCTGTTTCACTACCCCTGTTTCACTATTTTTTTACGACGTGTTGTTCAATATATTTAGTAGCATCGGTAATTTCTACGCCTTGATAATAATGTTTAACAATTTCTTCAAAGGTTTTTCCAGATTTGGCCATTCCGTTCGCACCGTATTGACTCATCCCGACACCGTGACCATAACCCTTTGTTATAATGACTACATTTTGTCCTGATAATTCCCAAGTAAAATCAGTAGATCGTAATCCGAGTTTGTTGCGAATTTCTCGACCGGTAAATTCTTTATTGCCAATTCTAACCTTCTCTACGCGATTACTATTTGTACGGGAGACTATTTTACCAACATGGGACCCCTCAATTTTTACTCCTAATGCGGATTCAAATTCATTAACCGGAATCGTTGTTTCTACCGTGAATTTAGGTGCTTCTGTGTCCCATGGGCTTTCTACACTCGTTAAATATGGAAAAGCACTGGAATAATAATCATCACTATTTTCTGTATAGCCATTACTCATTGAAAAATACGACGCTGTTATCGGTTCATCTTCATATACAAGAATTTGTCCTCGTGTTTCATATACCGCTCTTCTAATTTTTTCTATATTTTTTTCATAATTTCCTTTCCATTGTTCTTGTAATTGTTCCTCGTCTTTATATACTTGATGTTCAACTGTATCGTTAATATCGGCACCTTTTACAATTCCCCTTTGTACGTCTGACATCATTTGTTTAATGACGTACGTTCTTGCAGCAAGTGCTTGAGCTTTCAACGCTTCTTCTTCAAATTCTGCTGGCATTTCTGAAGCAACTACGCCGACAATATATTGTTCGAGTGGTACAGTTTCAATTTCATCTTTTGCTGTTCGGTAAACGGACACATCAATCATGGAGGCTTCTTTTAAAACCTCATCCCAATCTTTCGTTGTTTCTTTCGTAGGGATTTCTACCGATGTTGTACCTGTTTTACCTGATGCAAAAGGGAGAACAAGAATACTTGGAATAAGTATTATAGCTACTAGTAAAATACCACCGACAATCACTATTGGATTTAATTTTTTCAACCGTTTCGCCTCCCCAAAAATAATACTACATTCTATTTATATGGGGTTGGACGAACTTTTATACCAATCTATTAATCGTTTCTATTATTTTTTGGACGAGTATAGCAAAAAGCTAGGTCTGACGGGTGATGTTTTATTATGTATGAAGATGATGGGAAAAGTTGAGATATATTTAATTATGACCGCGTTACGTGGAAGTCATTACAGAGTTGGCGAAGTATTATTTTTACATTTGTAATATTCGTAGGAAAAATTTAATGATTTTGTTACTTAACATCAGAATATTAAGTAAATTGGACGCATATTTTTTAAAAATAAAAGGATTAATTGGAATGATTTTGTTGGAATTGGGTAACATATCATTTGTCAGATATTCGATTCATTGTATTCCTTGCGTTATGTTGTCTGAATAAATGGGTAAAATAACGGCTTTAATGGTTTTTCCTGTAATTTATGAGCGAATCGAGCTAATATGTGAGCGATTAATTTTGTTTTTCGAGCGACTTGACCAATTCTATGAGCGACTTAAACTTTTTATGAGCGAATCGCAACTTTATGAGCGATTTTACCCTTTTAATGAGCGACTCAAGCTTGCTATTGAGCGATTTTGCTAATAAAAAATTCATTTCAACGTTATATGAGCGTTTTTAAGTGGTCTATGAGCGAATATAACCGGCTTTGGAGCGAATATCTCGTACAATCACCAGTGTGATGCTTTCATCACGTCAAAATTGAAACAAGGGACCTGTCCCTCCGTACCAAAATGCATACAATGGCATTAAAAATGAAACAAGGGACCCGTCCCCCTGTACCAAAAAATGGGACAAGGAGCATGTCCTTGACCCATTAGTTAATCGCGATAGATGTTGTGTTTGGTGCTTGAGTTGTTTCTTCAACGGTAATGCGTTCGATGTCAGCACCTAGGGCAGCTAATTTGCCGTGGAAGTTTACGTAGCCACGATCAATATGCTTTAGTTCAGTAACCCTAGTAATACCATCAGCTGCAAGACCAGCAATAACTAATGCAGCACCTGCACGTAAGTCAGTAGCTGCTACTTCAGCACCTTGTAAATCAGCTGGACCGTTCACAATGACAGAACGTCCATCAATTTTCAAGTTAGCATTCATACGACGAAATTCTTCGACGTGCATAAAACGGTTTTCGAAAACAGTTTCCGTAATCATACTAGTTCCTTCAGCTGTGAGTAGCAATGCCATCATTTGTGCTTGCATATCTGTAGGGAAACCAGGATACGGCATCGTTTTAATATCGACAGCTTTTAATTTTTCAGGTGCGATAACACGTAAGCCATCCTTTTCCTCAACAAACTCAACGCCCATTTCTTTTAATTTAGCGATAAGGGCAGATATATGTTCAGGAACAGCACCTTGAACTAAAACATTGCCACCAGTAATAGCAGCTGCTGTAATAAATGTACCTGCTTCAATACGATCAGGAATTATTGTATGTTCTGCACCGTGTAGCTCATCTACACCTTCAATAC
Source organism: Pallidibacillus pasinlerensis (assembly GCF_009996845.1). Classification (GTDB taxonomy): domain Bacteria; phylum Bacillota; class Bacilli; order Bacillales; family Caldibacillaceae; genus Pallidibacillus; species Pallidibacillus pasinlerensis. The sequence goes on from NZ_JAACYS010000002.1 coordinate 21,665, forward strand.
GAATCGTTTCTGTACCGGCACCGACTACATTTGCACCCATGCTATTTAAATAATTCGCTAAATCGACAATTTCAGGTTCTTTCGCACAGTTTTCTAATATTGTTGTTCCTTCAGCTAATGTTGCCGCCATCATAATATTTTCAGTTGCGCCAACACTAGGAATGTCTAAATAAATTTTAGCACCCTTTAGTCTTCCTTCAACTTTTGCATCAATAAAGCCATTACCAACTTGAACTATAGCTCCCATCGCTTCAAAACCTTTTAAATGTTGATCAATCGGTCTTGTTCCAATGGCACATCCACCAGGTAAGGCAACACGAGCATGACCTAAACGAGCAAGTAATGAACCCATCACAAGTACAGATGCTCTCATTTTACGAACGTATTCAAATGGAGCTTCCGAGGTTAACTCTCTTGATGCGTCTATATAAACTGTATTATTTTCAAATTTAACTTCAGCATTTAAGTAACGTAACACTTCATTAATTGTGTACACATCTGAGAGAGCCGGTACATCATGAATGATACTTTTTCCATTACTAGCTAAAAGCGATGCGGCGATTACAGGTAAAACGGCATTCTTTGCTCCCTCTACTTTGACAGTGCCGTTCAATTTCTTTCCGCCGCGGACGATGATTTTTTCCAAATGTATTCCCCTCCGCGTCCAGTATCTAATTATATTAATATTCAATCGTTATTATAGGTGTTCCAATTACAAAGGTTGTTTTCTCATCGATGCCGTTTTCCCTAAGAGCAATTTGCACATTAAAACTACCATTTTCCGTTTGCATCTCATAGGAAAAATACGGACTTTGAACGGTTAACGAAGTAAAGTCTTTTTCTTCTAATTTTTCGATAATTTTTCCTTTAAAATCATTTACCATTTCTTTCGATTTTTTCGCAATGACACCATCAATCTTATCACCGAACTCTCCCTTTAGACAAGAGAAAAAAACTGTTGTTTTATGGAATATGTTTGATGAAATGTCGTCTAATTTCACTTTTATTACATGTTGTACATTTTTATTCCATTTTGATCCTTTTATTTCGTATAAAATAAAGCCATGGATTATGTTTTTTTCATTGAGGTTAGCGACAATTTGAAGATTTTCAACATAATGAAGGGATTGATCAGAAACGGTCCCAGTTATATTTATACGATCGGAATTGATATCTTTTGTCCACAAAAATTGAGGAAATTGTGACTTTAAGTGTGAATATATTTCTTCCAATTGTTGTGTGTCTATATTAGACAATTCTTCTCGGGCAAAAATGGACCATTCCGTTATCTTTCCATTATGTTTTATTACAACTTCATTCATTTTATTCAAATCAAATTCGTTTGTTACTTTTGCCTCTTTCTCAAAAGTATTGAGAATAAAAACGAATAATAGCGTACATACTGTCACTTGTACTAATAATTTATTTACCATCTATTCCTCTCCCCTTTATTACAATTGTTGCTTAAAAAGGGGATTGTCATACATGGTAAATGTCGTCAAGTTTTGACAAGTCTAAACTTCCAATGGTTTTTACTCGAACAAAAATGGAATTTGTTGAGACCAGTCGAAATATTTCAAAAAGAAATCGCTAACCGTTGTCCCGATCGCAATTGCCAATAAAATATATAACATACGTGCTTGGCCAACGCGATTTTTTCGTAAAAACTTTTCAAAGTTGAGTGATTGTAGGGCCCACCATGCTAGTCCAATAAAAATTAAATTTGTTACAATACCAAATACACTAAATAGGCTGTAATTAAAAAGCATGGTTCCACTCCCTTGTATACTTAAAGACATCTTTTATCATTTTAGCATACCTTTAAGTTAGATTTTTTACTGTTTGTTTGCATTCACATTAAAACGATAATACATAGATTACATAAGTCTAAATGTAAAGACTTTTCTAAAAAGTAATTCACATATTATCCACATTGTGTGAATAAATTTTATCCACATTTTTCACATTTTACGTTTTGAAGCCCCACAATACATTTTATAACATATTGTGTGTAATTTCGACAATATTCTACCCTCAAATAGGTTCTTTTTTACTAACAAAACTTTTTACGTTGTCCACAGTATTAAGTAGATTATCCACATTGTTAACGGATTTATCCACATTTTGTTGATTTTATTAATAAAATGATTGTTGGGATTTAATAAGTTGAAGTGAATTTTATATGGCTAGTCTATTTTTTCTTGGAGCTGGATCTTCACTTTGTAATATCTTTGTGACTTTTATCACTTGACAAGCGAGATGTTCACGCAAAAAGTCCCCTTAGCCGTTTAATATACTAAGAGGACATAGTTTTTTGCGTTAAACGATTTGACACAAAATTATGTGGGTAAAATTTATTTTTTGCCAAGTTGTGCAACTTGAATACGGTTAATCGCACGTCTTAGTGCCAACTCAGCACGTTTCTGATCAATATTTGCTTCTCTTTTTTGGTTTAAACGTTCTTCAGCCCGTTGTTTTGCTCTTAAAGCACGGTCAACATCGATTTCTTCAGCTCTTTCAGCAGCTTGTGCAAGAACCGTTACTTTGTCTGGACGTACTTCAAGAAATCCACCGGTAACAGCTACTACATCTTGATCGTTCCCTGTTTTCATTCGTACAGATCCGATTGCAAGTGGGGCAACAAGTGGAACGTGTCCCGCCATGACACCTAGCTCTCCACTCGTTGCTTTTGCTACAACTAATTCCGCTTCCGATTCATAAACTGGGCCATCAGGAGTTACAATACTTACTGCGATTGTTTTCATTTATAATCCCCCTCGGTTCCCAATTAAACTTCAGCGCCCATTTGTTTTGCCTTTTCAACAGCATCTTCAATAGTTCCAACTAGACGGAATGCTTCTTCTGGAAGATGGTCCCATTTACCTTCTAAGATTTCTTTAAATCCGCGGATTGTTTCTTTTACTGGTACGAAGGATCCTGGTTGACCAGTAAATTGTTCAGCCACGTGGAAGTTTTGTGATAAGAAGAATTGGATACGACGTGCACGGTGAACAACTAGTTTGTCTTCGTCGCCTAATTCTTCCATACCTAAGATTGCAATGATATCTTGTAATTCACGGTAACGTTGTAAAGTTTCTTGAACTTTACGGGCAACTTCATAATGTTCTTCTCCAACGATTTCTGGCGCTAAAGCACGAGATGTGGATGCTAATGGGTCAACCGCAGGGTAAATACCCATCTCAGATAGTTTACGCTCTAGGTTCGTTGTCGCATCTAAGTGAGCAAATGTTGTTGCTGGAGCCGGATCTGTATAGTCGTCGGCTGGTACGTAGATCGCTTGGATAGATGTTACAGAACCTTTATTTGTAGATGTAATACGCTCTTGTAGTTGTCCCATTTCTGTAGCAAGTGTTGGTTGGTAACCAACGGCAGAAGGCATACGACCAAGTAGCGCTGAAACTTCAGAACCTGCTTGAGTAAAACGGAAAATATTATCGATAAATAATAGAACGTCTTGTCCTTCTTTATCACGGAAGTATTCAGCCATTGTTAGACCAGTTAAAGCAACACGCATACGTGCACCTGGTGGTTCGTTCATCTGACCGAATACCATCGCTGTTTTGGATAAAACGCCAGAGTCTTTCATTTCAAAGTATAAGTCATTTCCTTCACGTGTACGCTCACCAACACCAGCGAATACGGAAATACCACCGTGTTGTTGCGCAACGTTATGGATTAACTCCTGAATTAAAACTGTTTTACCTACACCTGCACCACCGAACAGACCGATTTTACCACCTTTAATATAGGGCGCTAGTAAGTCAACAACTTTAATTCCTGTTTCTAAAATTTCAACTTCCGTTGATAGCTCTTCGAATTTTGGAGCTTCACGGTGAATTGGTGCTCTTCTTACATCTTTATCTATTTCTCCATCTAAATCGATTGGATCACCTAAAACGTTAAATACACGACCTAAAGTTGCTTCACCAACTGGTACGGAAATTGGAGCACCTGTATCAATAACTTCCATTCCACGAACCAGACCATCAGTTGAAGCCATCGCAATTGTACGAACTGCATCATCACCTAAGTGTGTAGCAACTTCTAAAGTTAAGTTAATATCTACTTCTGATGCAGATTGGGCTTTATACTCTACACGCAAAGCGTTGTAGATTTTTGGTAGTTGTCCGTTTTCAAATTTTACGTCAACAACCGGACCCATTACTTGAAGGATGGTCCCTTTATTCATGTTTTTCCCTCCTGACTAAAAATACTCGGTACTCAAGCAATAATGTTAAATTGACTTGAGTATTCTATTCTAAGGCTGCTGCACCGCTCACAATTTCGGTGATTTCTTGCGTAATCTTATCTTGACGAGCACGGTTGTAACGTAAAGTAAGCTCATCAATAAGTTCCATCGCATTATCTGTAGCATTTTTCATGGCAGTCATACCTGAAGCATATTCACTTGCCTTACTAGATAAAATTGCACCAAATATTAAGCTTTCCGCGTATTGCGGTAGTAAGACGTTCAAGATTTCTTCAATATTTGGTTCGAATTCATAGGACAAGTTGCTACCTGTCGATTCAAAATCCGTAAGCGGCAAGATTTTTTTCGCAACAACTTCGTGAGAAATTATAGTTTTATAATTTGTATATATTAGATACAACTCATCATATGTACCATCTGAATACATCCCAACAGCTTGACGAGAAATTGTGTTAATTTCTTCATAGGTTGGATGGTCATGTAGTCCGATAATATCTAATAAAATATTGTGACCTAGCTTTTTAAAGTGATCACGTCCTACTCGACCAATCGCAATGATTCCGTATTCGTCCGGTGATTTATGACGTTCTTGTATCATTTGGTTCAATTTACGAATGACGTTACTATTATACGCACCAACTAATCCACGGTCAGCTGTTATTATAATATAGCCGGTTTTCTTAACTGGACGTTGTTCTAACATTGGATGGGTTGCTTCAGTTGTGCCTGATGCAACACTGGAGACAACATCCTGGATTTTTTCCATATATGGTACAAAGGATTTTGCACTTTGTTCAGCTTTACTTAATTTAGCTGTTGATACCATTTCCATCGCTTTTGTTATTTGACTTGTCTTTTGCGTAGACGTAATTCTAGATTTTATTTCTCTTAATGATGCCACTCAATTCACCACCTTTTTTTAAAGTTGGGACATCCTGAGTTTCAGGATGCCTATTTGGATTCAGATGTGATAAATGTTTTCTTGAAACTATTAATTGTTTCAGCTAAATCATCATCTGCAGGTAGTTGTTGAGTTTGTTTAATTTCGTTGACAACAGCAGGTTTGTTTTGATCAATCCAGCTGTAGAATTCATTTTCAAAGCGACGGATATCTTGTACAGGAATATCGTCTAAGAAACCACGAGTTAAAGCGTAAAGAATCATAACTTGTTTTTCAACAGGAATTGGTTTGTTTAAGTCCTGTTTTAAGATTTCAACTGTACGTGCACCACGAGCAAGTTTTGCTTGAGTTGCTTTATCTAAATCTGAACCGAATTGCGCAAAGGATTCTAGTTCACGATAAGATGCCAAGTCTAGACGTAGTGTACCCGCAACTTTTTTCATCGCTTTAATTTGCGCGTCACCACCAACACGTGATACAGATAAACCTGGGTTAATCGCAGGTCTAACACCAGAGTGGAATAAATCAGATTGTAAGAAGATTTGTCCATCTGTAATTGAAATCACGTTTGTTGGGATATATGCAGAAATGTCTCCTGCTTGTGTTTCAACGAATGGTAGAGCAGTTAATGAACCGCCACCTTTTGCATCACTTAATTTCGCTGCACGTTCTAGTAGACGTGAGTGTAAGTAGAAAACATCCCCTGGATATGCTTCACGGCCTGGAGGACGACGTAGTAGCAAGGAAAGCTCACGATAAGCCGCTGCTTGTTTAGATAGGTCATCGTATACAACAAGAACGTGCTGTCCGTTGTACATAAACTCTTCTCCCATAGATACACCTGCATATGGAGCTAGGTATAATAATGGAGCTGGTTCAGAAGCAGATGCTGATACAACAATCGTGTAATCCATTGCACCGTATCTTCTTAATGTTTCAACTGTACCACGAACAGTAGATTCTTTTTGTCCGATGGCAACATAGATACAAATCATGTTTTCTTCTTTTTGGTTAATAATTGTGTCAATTGCAACACTTGTTTTACCTGTTTGACGGTCACCGATAATTAATTCACGTTGTCCACGGCCAATTGGAACAAGTGCGTCAATCGCTTTAATACCAGTTTGTAGAGGCTCATGAACGGATTTACGATCCATAACCCCTGGTGCTGGACTTTCAATTGGGCGAGTTTTTGTTGTGTTGATTGGACCTAAACCATCTAGTGGTTGTCCTAACGGGTTAACAACACGTCCAATTAACTCTTCACCAACAGGTACTTCCATAATACGGCCGGTACGACGAACTTGAGCACCTTCACGAATATCAGTGTAAGGTCCCATGATAATAACACCGACGTTGTTTTGTTCAAGGTTTTGGGCCATACCCATTACCCCGTTTTCAAATTCCAATAGCTCACCAGCCATAGCATTATCTAAACCATGTACACGAGCGATTCCGTCACCAACTTCAATAACGGTACCGACATCGGTTACGGTCATATCAGCCTGATAATTTTCAATCTGCTTTTTTATCAGCGCGCTGATTTCTTCAGCCTTAATGCTCAATGCTTTCACCCCTCTTAAATACGATTTATCCGATTAGTTCGCGTTTGAGGCCGTCCAGTTTTCCACGCAGACTACCATCATAGATGCGATTACCAATTTGAATTTTTATTCCGCCAAGTAAATCTTCGTTAACGGTATTTTCTATTTCTAACGTGTTTTTGTCCAATTTTTTAGCAAAGACAGTCGCTAACGCGTCTTTTTCTTCGTCTTTCAATGGGCGCACAGACTCAACACGAGCTTTTGTAATCCCTTTCGATTCATATGAAATGTTGATAAATTCATCAATAACCGCCATTATGTATGAAACACGTTGACGATCCAATAAAAGTAGTAATGTATTAAGAATAAATGGATTTAAATCTCCAAAAGCATTCTTAATCAGTTCTCGTTTTGTGTCTTTTCCAATCTTTGGAGATGTTAGAAAGGACTCAAAATCTTTTTCTTGATTGAAAACTTCTTTTACAACTTTTAATTGTTCTTCAATTTGATCAACGAGATTGTTTTCTTCGGCTAATTGGAAAAGAGCAAGCGCATACTTATTAGCTACTACTGTATCCCTCATTACTCTTCTCCTGCCTTCTTAATGTACTCTTGAATTAGTGCTTCTTGATCTTTTTCGTTTAATTCTTTCTCAATAACTTTTGAAGCAATTAATACAGAAAGGCTCGCCACTTGTTCACGCAATGCTTTAACTGCATTTTCTCTTTCTTGTTGAATCTCTAAGCGAGCAGATTCTTTCAAGCGCTCTGCTTCTTGTCTTGCAGCCGTAATAATCTCTTCTTTTTGGGTTTCCCCTTGAAGTTTCGCTTGTTCGATAAACTCTTGCGATTGTTGGCGTGCTTCTTTAACCATTTGTTGATGCTGAGCTAATAACTTTTCAGCTTCTTTTCTAGCTTTTTCTGCTTGATCTATCTCATTCGCGACATGCTCTTCGCGTTTTTTCATTACATTTACTAATGGGCCCCAGGCAAATTTCTTTAGTAACCACATGAGGACTAGAAATGCAAGTAATTGGTAAAGAGCATCTCCCCATGCAATGCCTTGAGCTGCTGCAATTACTAAACCTTCAGATAACACGCTTAGCTTCACTCCCTTCAAAGGCTGGGTTTACATTTTCATAGTTTAACATCATATATTTGGAAAATTCTAGATTATTGTCATAAAGGAATGGCGAAGGTTCTTTTACAGATAACTCCGCCATTAGAAATGAATACACTTCTTCTACTATTAAGAGAATAGTGCGATAAATGCAATAACCACGGCCATGATAGGAATAGCCTCAACTAGACCTACACCGATAAACATTGTAACACGCATCATACCTGCTTGTTCAGGTTGACGTGCCATACCTTCTACAGTTTTAGAAACGATTAAACCGTTACCAATACCAGCACCTAGTGCCGCTAGACCAATTGCTAATGCTGCTGCTAAAGCTCCCATTAAAATTTCCTCCTTTAAATTATAAGAATATATAAAAATAGTTTTTTCTGTTCAATAAATGAACGTATTATATTAATGGCTTTTGTTCACTTTGTGTGACATATAAACCATTGTTAACATAGTAAAGATAAAGGCTTGGATAGATCCAACAAAGATACTGTAACCTTGCCATGCCATCATTAGTGGGAATGCTAACACTCCACCTACAATACCACTAATTCCTAAACTTGCGATTAAAGCAAGAAGGACCTCACCCGCATAAATGTTTCCGAATAGACGGAGACCAAGCGTTAAGGTGTTGGCAAACTCTTCAATAATATTAATTGGTGTCAAGAAAGCTAGAGGTTTACTATAACCTGTAATATATTCTTTTGTTCCTTTCAGTTTGACACCGTAATAATGGGTTAAACCAATTACTAAACTTGCAAGGGTTAATGTAAGCAATGGATCAGCTGTAGGCGATTTCCACCAAAGTTCCCCATCAATTACAATAGCAAATGGTAGACCTAACATGTTCGATACAAATATGTACATTATTAATGTTAAGGCTAACAGATGGAATCTTGCCCCTGTTTTCCAATCCATATTGCTATCAATAATACCTCTTACAAAGTCTAAAACCCATTCCATAAAGTTTTGGGCTCCAGTAGGTTTCATTTGTAGTCTTCGAGAACATAAAACTGCAATCAAAAACACAATAACACATGCAACAGTAATCATAAGAACATTGGATAAGTTAAAAGGAATCCCTAATATTTCTGTATATGGATTTTCATGGTTCACCTTTCTCACCTCTCTTCCTGATTGCGTTTAGTAATGAACATAAGAAAATATTCTCCAAAGATGACACCAGTAGATGCCAATAAACCAATTACAGTAGCAATTATATTAAAATAATTTGGAAATTTAATCGCGATAAGTATAGCTAGACCTGCGTAAGCAAACCGGCTCAGCATCCCGAGGGAATACGCCTTTTTACCATTTAAAATTGCCTCACTAAATTTAATGGTTTTTTTGTAAAGTAACCATAAATTAATGAAACTAACTGTGGTACCTAGAATTAATCCTAGGAAGATCGTTTTATATGGAGTAAATCCCCAGCCTAAAACTAAAAGAGCGAGGAAGTAAAACAAATATTGTCTGTACTTTTTAAATAAATATCCGATGTCTGGCATAAGTTAGTTCCCCTAAAAAAAGTCATATTTCAATTATACAATAGGAATTTTGTTAGATTTGTGAAAAGATTATTAATGATTCGTGTCCAAAATAAATTCGAACCGTTCATAATTTGGTCATAATTTCACAATTTCACACTTGATTTTTTACATTTTTAGGCATAAAAAAGGACAAAAAATTGCTGTAGGAAACTAATATTTTCGCATTTATTGTGAAGTTGGAAACCCTATCATTTATCCTACTTAAGGGTACAACAGTAAACATTTTCTGTCAATTTATAAGTCATAAAAAAGTGAAAGTTAACTTAAAACAGTTTTTTTCGTTTTCACAGTTTTGTCACAAATCTCTTTACTGTGCGAAGGAAATTAATAAGTTTTTTAAAATTTCCTAATGCGTTTTTATTTTAACAAATCTTTTAAGTAGGAAAACTTACAAATTGTGAACATTTTATGACCAACCTTTTGCCAAGTTTTTACTGGATTTCTAATAAAATTAGTAGAGGGACATTTCGTAAACTTTTGTTTGATTTTGTTATTTTAAAATAACGAACCTATTTCAACTAGCTGATCTAAATAGTCCTCTCTACCTTCTTTTTTAGCAAAGGCAACAGCGATATAAATACCTGGTTTAATATTTTCCTTTATTTTTCCTTTTTTTGTAACTGTACCTCGTTTTATTTTCCTCCCCCAATCTAAATATTCAACAAATTGGAAGGTGTCCGGATCAAATAAGGCAATACCAAATTCATCCGCACCACCTGGTAAATAAACTTCATATTCGTACTCGTCTTTTTGATTCGTTGTTTCCATAGAAAAAGCCATGATTCTTGGATAGTCTGGTTCATTGACAACATATAAGTATGGGATATGAATCATTTGTGTATTAGCATGCATTGTTAGATATCCATTGTAAATATCGTTTTGTTTATGTTGGTCCTTTACTTCCATACCGATTTTAACTTTCATTTTTTGTTTTGGCTCTAACGTAAAGGGTAACGGTAAATCCCAGTTAATTTCATCAGAACGGGGTGGTGTTGAAAATGTGTAATGGACGGGTTCATCACTAATATTTTCAACGGTAACGTATTTTGTTTTTTCTACCAGTTTTGTACCAGTAATTTTACCTAGTCTTAAAGAAGCCGGATGAACAATTGAATTGGATTGTAGAGCTTTTACGAGATCAATCCGACCCGCTCCCTGTTCATACGGTTGATATGTTTGTGCTTGTTCATTTTGTAGTAATTTACTTGTGTTCATAAGTAACGCTTTAATTTGTGCAGGAGTAAAATCAGGATAGACCTGTTTTAATAAAGCAGCAGCCCCGGCAACATGGGGAGCAGACATACTTGTCCCTTGTAAAGTGAGGTAGCCACCTGGTACCGTACTTTCAATTTCAACCCCTGGTGCGACTAAATCAGGTTTAATATCCCAAGTGTATGTGACTGGTCCTCGGGAACTGAAATCAGCTAGTAAATCTTCTTCTGTTTTGCGAATGATTTTGGCAAAGGTTTGGTTTTGTTGACTGAGTTGTAAAAGTTTTTCACCTTCTTCTTTAGTTAATAGTGCTGCTGGGATATCAACTTCAGTTTCTAGTTGGGCAAAAAACTCTCCTTCTTCATTGTTATAGATGAGTACTGCTTTTGCACCTTGTTCTTTTGCATTGAGGACCTTTTCAGTAAAGGTAATTTCTCCTCTTTTAATAAGCACAATTTTTCCATCAAGTGGGATGTTCGCTAAATCCTCTCGTTTGCCGAGACTACCGTCAACAATTTTGTATGAACGGTTTAAGTTCCAAGGTGCGGAGCCAATCATCGGAGTTAAGCGGAATTGTTGTCCGGCATATTCAAGGTAGGGAATTTCAATTTCTGGTGTACTTGCGCCCACAGAGATTGCACGCTCTGATGTACCCGGAGAGCCAACTGTCCATATTTCAGGACCAGAATTACCATTCGAAGTAACAGCTATAATTCCTTTTTCAACTGCTTTATCAAGGGCTATACTCGTTGGTAAATCGGGACCGTTTATGCTAACACCGAGGGATAGATTGAGAATATCGACTTGATCTTTAATCGCTTGTTCAATTGCTGCAATGATCATTTCTGTTGTACCAAAGCCACCAGGCCCGAGGGCTCGATATGCATAGATTTCTGCATCCGGTGCAATACCGGTCATTTTTCCATTTGCTGCGATGACACCCGCAACATGGGTTCCATGGAAAGTACTTAATGGTCCTAAGTTTTCTGTTTCCATTGGGTCGAGATCATTATCGATAAAATCAAAGCCCTTTACGTACGACTTTCTTAAATCAATATGGGTATAGTCAATTCCTGTGTCAATGATGCCAACTTTAATCCCTTTTCCCGTTAGACGGTTTCCGTTTTTATCTTTAATATGTCGAACTGCATCCGTTCCAATGTAATTGATACTATTTTTGCTGATTAATTGTTTTTGTACTGATGGATTCGTTTTTAGTTCATAAGTATAGGAAGGGAAAAGTTGGAATGTATTGTTTTGAGCGGTTCCTTCGGTTAAGTTATTTTGTGCTGATTGATTGGATTGATCGGCTTCGTGTTGGCTTTTCTGTTCAATCGAGCGTTTGATTGATAGGGAAGCTTGAGCACCTTTTCGGTTTTCTTGTTTGGAGTCACGGTCATTTTCCGTTTCAATCAATCGTTTGATTGGTGGGTTAATTTGCTGATTTTCTTTGATGTTATGCTGGTTTTCGGATTCAATCAATCGTTTGATTGACAAATCAAGTTGAGTTGTTCGATTTAAGTCATCAAGACTTTCGTTGTTTTCAATCAATCGTTCGTTTGATAGACCAGTTACATATTTTTCAACTTCTTCTAATTTTTCTACAGGCCCTTTAATTGAGATTCCATGAAAAACATGTTCAAATTTATGACGCAACTGAATTTCAGGAAAACTTGCTTTTAATTTTTGAATTAATTCTTTTGTGATTGGTTCCTGACTAATTAAAATAGCAACTTCTTGTTCTGTTTCCTTTGGTAAGGGTGGAAAATCGTATGGTTTTGTTTCTGTACTACTGTTATTTTTGGATATTGGTGGAATTTCAATTGATATAGTTTTTACTTCATCATTGGATATTTGTGTTAGGTCAACAGTATTTGCAGTAACCCCTGTGGCACCACTGGTAAGTTGTCCAAATCCATTCAATCGAGCGTTTGATTGACTAATATTAGAAAACATAAAAAGGATCCCGATTACGAAGAAGTAGAAGTATTTAACTGATTTATGGGTTTTTAAGTTTATATTTATCTGAAATTTTCCCTTCATCGTAACCTCTCCTTTTATTAGTTGTAAATTTATTATTAGAGAGGAAGGTTTGTTTTATTAAGTTAAATATTGGATGGAATAAATGGAGTGAAAGATTTTTTATCTGCTCCAAAAACATTGTGATGTCACTTTTTTTACAAAGTGCCCGCCAATTTTCGGCATTTATTCCACTCCCTAGCTCATAAAAAAAGATGCAACTGGAGGCTACAAGCCCAATTTGCATCTACATACACCACTTTAAGCTAAAAAGAAACCGCCGTACACAAAGGCTGCGAGAATAACAAAAGCTGGATGTACCTTGAACTTTTCCATTAATAGCCAACTGACGACCGCTATAATAATCGTTTGCCAAAGACCAATTCCTGAATAAGAGCTGGAAAAAAATTCAAACGCCATTACACCTAGAAGCACTGCAATAACCGGGCGTACATAAAGAGTCAAGCGTTTTACCTTTGGTGAGTTTTTATATTTTAATAAAATGCCTAACAAAACAATCATTAAAATGAGAGATGGAGCAACATTGGCAAAAATCGCAACAATCGAACCTACTACTCCACCTACCTCATACCCGATAAATCCGGCTAGTTTTGTTGCGATTGGTCCTGGGAGTGAGTTACCAATGGCCAACACTTCACTAAATTCTTCTACGGTAAGCCATTTATAACGGTCAACAACTTCATGTTCAACTAACGGAATGGATGCTGGACCACCGCCGTATCCTAAAATTCCAGGGATGAAAAATGCTAAAAAGATTTGCCAATATATCATGATACTTTACCTTCATTCTTTTTCTGTACTGATTGTTTATCTTTTTGAACTAAGGCCATTATTAGTAATGTCACAATAACGATGGCAGGATGAACGGAAAATATATGTAGTATAAAGAAAATAATGCCAAGCATAAAGATCGTTACTAACCAACCTAACCCCTTACTAGCATTACTTAAAAAGGTCCATGTCATTTGTGCTAGCATGACACCAACAACAGGAATAACTGCAGCGACCATTCCCCCGACCCAGTCAAATTGTTTAATACTTGATAAAGATTTTAATAAAACAATCATTAAAATGACTGTAGGTAAGACACTTGCGATAAGAGAATTAATCATACCAAGAATGCCGCCGACGCGATACCCGACATATCCAGCAAGCTTCGTAATAATTGGTCCTGGGAGTGCATTTCCTAGCGCAATAATATCTCCAAATTCTTCAGCTTCCATCCATTTATATCGATCAACTGCCTCTTTATAGACAAGCGGGATGGAAGCTGGTCCACCACCGTATCCTAATAATCCTACACGTAAAAAAGCGACAAATAAATCCCATTGTAATTTCATGTTTTAACATCCTTTTTAAAAAGGTTTTCGTTTCTTATCTCTATTCAAAAGTAATTTTTTTCATTCGTCAACCGTATATGTAATTATTTACTCCTCGGTTAATTTCGTTGTTTTTCACGATCCCAATTAAATAAATTTTCAAGTAGAAGTGCTAACGTAATTCCTACTAACAAGCCATTACTTAACAACGGACGTAGTACAACAGGTAATGTTTCAAAATAAGAAGGAGGGAATGTCATAATTATCACTCCAACAAAGATTGGAACGGCTGCTCGATATATATTGTTTGTTGTAAACTTAATTTGACTAAAGAAATTTAACGATGAATTAAAGAGTTGTAAATAAGCAACAAATAACACAGCACTACCAATACTTAAAGGTAACATGGAAAAAAAGTAGCCCAGTGGAGGAATTACTCCCATTACAAAGAACATAAATCCACCAAGTATGAACGGTAGTCGTTTAATAATTCCCGTTTGTTTAAGAAAACCAATGGAAGAGACGTATGGTGCATAAGGTACAAGGCCGAATAATCCTGCTGTACTTGTGAAAATGCCCGTAATTGTAAAAGATGAGCGATATTGAGAACTCGTTGTCTCATTTTTATACATTTCATCTGTTCCTTTTAAAGCTCCAAACGTGTTTGCCGTATTGAGTAACCCAGTAAGAACCGCAGTCATAATAATGCCGATATGCCACGATGGTTCGCCAAGTGGAAATATTTCAATGCTCGCTGAATTTGATTGATCAACTAGTTTTTGTTGTCCAAAAATTAGATAGAATGCGATCCATCCGACTACGATTCCAATCAATAAACCGTAGCGCCTTATACTTGAAGGTCCTTTAATATTTATAACGGCAACTAGTATTGCAATAATAATAGATAGTAGAGAAATAGATAGATTAATAGTCGCATGTTGTGCTTCGTTGCCAAAAGGAATGCCGAGCATACCATTTAAAAATATGCTAATTAATTGGCAACCTAATAAAAACATAAATACACCCATTACTCCAGGATTAAACAATTTCGCAATTCGAGGACCTACTCCACTTAAGCCGATAATTACTGTTATGATACCTGAAATAATAATTCCTACTGAAAAACTACCGCCAACTTCGCTTAATTGTAACCCTTGTGCAGTTGCTGTTGAAGCTAAAGACAGTATGACACCCCACCATAGACCTGATTGACCTTCCATAATTGCTCGTTTATGACCAAGCAAAGCTTGTACGATACAGGCTATTCCAGTGACTATGAAGGATAACTGAAGTAAAACGACAATTGTCCCTTGTGAAAGTCCGAAAGCAGCCCCGACCGTTACTGGGATTACTACAATATTAGTAAAAATAAAAAAGAGCCATTGAAGCCCTAAAAGCCAGTTACTTGATTTTAATAACTCCTTCACGTAATTTCCCCGCCTTTGCTGTATGGAAAATTTTTTCATAAGATGGTTGAGTAATTTTATATGTATTAAAATTCAAATCGTTTAAAGTTGGATTTTTTATGTGTGGAATTATAGGAATAGTACAGATTATATTTAATTTTGTCAATGTTTTGGTGTTAATTTTTATGTAGGTGAAACACAGGGGTGAAACACAGGGACGGGTCCAGTGTTCCACTTTCAAAATTGAAACAGTGAACCCGTCCCCCTGTACCACCCCTGTACCAAAAAAGTGCTGTCTTGGTTAGGATTAGTGTTTCCCACCATGACAGCACATTTATTAGTTTTTATTAAAAGCTTTCTGCTATTTCTTGTACTTGTTCTGTTGTTAGTTCTGTACTTGATACTGATAAATCAACTAATAAACCGTCTTGTTCCCACATTACAGAATGAAAGTCCTCTTCTTCATAAAGAAGGCCTTCACTTCCATTTACAGTTATAGGATCGCCTTCCATGTCACTTAAACTGTAAACATCAACGGGATTGATTTCTACATAAATCCAGTTCTCTAAATCTTTTTCATAGCTTAATGAAACAAGCTCTAGTTCCTCTTCATAATACCCTTCTGTAAACACATAACCGTCTGGTAATTGGGCAGGTTCAGGAATTTCATATGATGCTAAATCTTTTAGCTCATCAAGTGTATAAGTTTCTTCAACAAATGAATCGAACTCATCTTCAAATAGACTTGAGATTTCATCTTCTGATACGGCATTTTCGATGACCTCTGCTGGGATTTCAATCGGATCTACTTTGTTGATATTTGAAAGGGTGACTTCCCCATCCATTTTCATCGCCATGGTCATGCCGCTTTCTTCTATTTCTAACTCGATATTAAAAGTTTCTTTTGTTTGATGGAATGTTTCTTTATCAACGTATATGACTAATTCAAATTTATTAATTTTTAATGATTCCATCAATGTAGCTAGAATTTCATCATCTCCGGCTAAGTCATCACCCATTGAAGAAAACATATAGTCTTCAACTAATTCAATATACTCTTCGTTATCTCCAGATAAGGTTAAAATATATTGATCCTTTTCTTCTTCCATTTCAAAATGTTCTTCGAATTTCTTTAGTTTCTCAAGTTCTTCTTCATTAATTTGTTCAAATCCAGTCATGCCTAGATCTTCTAGATTTTGTTTAACCCACTGACCATCCATACTCATATATGCTTCGTCTTCATTTGCATAAACTTCAAAATCCATACCTAACATACCCATATCCGTTTTTACATACATCGTATTAGGATTGTTAGTTATATCTCCCGTTATTTCGATTGATTGTTTCATTCCCATAATTTCCATACCCATTGTCATATCCATTGAGTAACTTTCGATTTTTTTACTTTCCTCAATCGATTTCGAAAGGACTTCAGATTTATCTAGCGATTTGCCACAAGCAGCTAGAGCGATGATTGCAAATATCCCAATAAAAAATAGACTGAACTTTTTCACTAGTGCTCTCCCCCTAAAAAAATAAAAACTATTATTTCTATGTTAGCATTTACATTTAGTATGGTCTATAAAACTTTTGTCATATTTTTGAACTTTTTAGATTGTTAGTTTGAATGGAAAGTGAGTGAGTTGAAGTATTTTGATTGTGTAAGCAAGAACTTTTATGGCAAAGCTTAGAACAATTGTTGAAAGAACTTTTTTTAAAATGTTAATCGAGCGTTTGATTGACTATATTGGCGAAAGCAATGAGAACAATGCTTTTCAAGATTTACTGATCAAACGTTTGTTTGTTTAAATATGAAATTCCCAACACAAAACAAAAGACTGGAAAATCATTTCCAGCCTTCGATAGAGAAATTACTTAGTACCAAATAACCGGTCACCAGCGTCACCAAGACCTGGTACAATATAGCCATTTTCATCTAATTTATCATCTAAAGCTGCAATGTAAATATCAACATCTGGATGTGCTTCTTCTAAAGCTTTTAATCCCTCTGGCGCAGCAATTAAACATAGGAATTTAATACGCTTTGCACCACGTTTTTTCAAACTATTAATTGCCTCAATAGCTGAACCACCAGTTGCAAGCATTGGGTCAACAACAAAAATATCACGTTCTGTAATATCAGATGGAAGTTTAACGTAATATTCAACTGGTTTTAATGTTTCTGGATCACGGTATAATCCTATATGGCCAACTTTGGCTGCTGGAATTAATTTCACAATTCCGTCAACCATTCCAATACCTGCACGAAGAATTGGTACGATACCTAATTTTTTACCGGATAAAACTTTTGATTTTGTTTTTGATACTGGAGTTTCAATTTCAATTTCGTCTAATGGTAAGTCTCTTGTTGCTTCAAATGCCATTAATGTAGCAATTTCGTCTACTAATTCACGGAATTCTTTTGTACCGGTTTCTTTTTTACGAATATGTGTTAATTTGTGTTGAATTAATGGATGATCAAATACGTATACTTTTCCCATGGTTATCGCCTCTTTCATTTTTTAGTCGGTTACTAGGAACAAACGTAGTTCAACTTTTATATTTTGAGTATGGTCAATTAATATATGTACTTTTGGACAAAAAAATATTGTACTGATGTGATATTTGTCCATTCAAATGGAAACTGTAGGATTTTTTAACCAACCCGATAATGATAAAAAAATTTCACTTCGATTTATTTTACAAAAAATCATATATTTCGGCAATAGTCTACACGTATTATAACAAAACTTTCAAATATGCAGTAGGTAATTTAATGTCTTTGGGTTCGGGCTAGTGTTATATATGTTGCTTGATCTTTATAATTTCAAAAATATCTGTGAGATAAGGTCTATTGGACATTTCAAAAGAGTTTTCTCTACTAAATGTCCACAAGAACGCTTCTATTGGACATTCCATACGAATTCCCGCACCAAAATGTCCACGAGAAACACTCTATTGGACATTTCACACTACTATTTTCACTAAAATGTCCACGAGAACGCTTCTATTGGACATTCCATACGAATTCCCGCACCAAAATGTCCACGAGAAACACTCTATTAGACATTTCACACTACTTCTTTCACCAAAATGTCCGCGAGAACGCCTCTATTGGACATTTCACACTACTATTTTCACTAAAATGTCCACGAGAACGCCTCTATTGGACATTTCACACTACTATTTTCACTAAAATGTCCACGAGAACGCCTCTATTGGACATTTCACACTACTTTTCTCACCAAAATGTCCACGAGAACGCTTCTATTGGACATTCCATACGAATTCCCGCACCAAAATGTCCACGAGAAACACTCTATTGGACATTTCATTATACTATCCTCTATATTTTGTCCCATAGAACACTTCCACCTTATCTTTTCCAATTGTCACGTAAAATATGGATACGAAATCTCAAATATCAAATGAAACAAGGAACCCGTCCCCGTGTACCACCACCCGTGTACCACCATGCAAACAAAAAAAAGCTCACTAAACGTGAGCTTAAGAATGCCCCTCCGTGTCCGGTTCCCCCACTAAAAGCAGCCGTTCACGGAGAACACCCTTTATTCCTATGCATATAATGGGTATTTGTCTGTTAAAGCTTTTACGCGAGCACGAGCTTGTTCTAATGCTGCTTCATTTTCATGGTTTTTCAAAGTGAAGGCGATGATTTTACCAACTTCAATCATGTCTTCTTTTGTGAAACCGCGAGTTGTTGCAGCAGCTGTACCTACACGAATTCCACTTGTTACGAATGGTTTTTCTGGATCAAATGGGATAGAGTTTTTATTCACTGTAATATGAACTTCGTCTAGAACTTCTTCAGCCACTTTACCAGTAATACCAAGTGGACGTAGGTCAACTAATAATAAGTGGTTGTCTGTTCCACCGCTTACTAAATCTAAGCCTTCTTCAACAAGTGTTTCTCCAAGGACTTTTGCATTGTCAATTACGTTTTGGATGTACGTTTTAAATTCAGGTTGCATTGCTTCACCGAAGGCTACAGCTTTTGCAGCAATAACATGCATTAACGGACCACCTTGAATACCTGGGAAGATTGCTTTATCGATTTGTTTTGCATATTGTTCTTTACATAAAATCATACCGCCACGTGGGCCACGTAGTGTTTTATGTGTTGTTGTCGTTACAAAGTCAGCGTAAGGCACTGGATTTGGGTGAAGGCCAACAGCAACTAATCCGGCAATATGAGCCATATCAACCATTAAATATGCGCCAACTTCATCGGCAATTTCACGGAACTTTTTAAAGTCAATCACACGTGGATAAGCACTTGCACCAGCTACAATTAGTTTCGGTTTATGAGTACGTGCTTTTTCTAACACATCATTATAATCAATTGTTTGTGTTTCTTTATCAACACCATATTCAACAAAGTTATATTGAACACCACTAAAGTTTACTGGGCTACCATGAGTTAAGTGTCCACCATGGGATAAGTTCATACCAAGTACTGTATCGCCAGCTTCAAGTACAGAGAAGTAAACCGCCATGTTCGCTTGTGCACCGGAATGGGGTTGAACGTTGGCATGATCAGCACCAAAAATTTCTTTTGCACGGTCACGAGCGATGTCTTCGGCAACATCAACAAATTCACAACCGCCGTAGTAACGTCTTCCTGGATAACCTTCTGCATATTTATTAGTTAAAACAGAACCTTGAGCTTCCATAACCGCTCTTGATACAAAGTTTTCAGAAGCAATTAACTCAATATTTGTTTGTTGACGTTTTAATTCATCTTGGATTGCTTGGTATAGTTTAGGATCTTGATTCGCAATATTACTCATCAGTCAGCCTTCCCCTTTCATATCGAATCGATTTATTTTTCAATTTCCATTGTACCACATTTCTCGTTCGGAAACTATAATTATTTTTTAAATAATAAGATTATAACGTTCGTGTTTCACGCCTACATTGTAGATACAATAGTGTTATTATGCAAAATAAATACCCAAACACAAATATTTTAGTGACACGAAGTATTATCTTCAGTTACTCTATAAACTGCACGTTCACCACCGATTAACTTAGGACGAGTTCTTGCTAAAGTTACGTGGGCACTGCCAATATTGTTAATCGATACACGAACCGGTACAGCCACATGTTTTAAATGCATTCCAACAAACGTATCACCAATATCAATACCGTAGTCCGCTTTAACATGTTCTACGACAACAGGATCTTCCATATGACGATAAGCATAAGTAGCCATTGATCCACCAGCACTTGGCACTGGTACAACGGTTACTTCTTCAAAATTTAACTTTTCTTGAACATGACGTTCCATAACTAACGCACGATTTAAATGTTCACAACATTGGAATACCGGTTGAACTCCAGTTTCCTCACGAAACTTTTGTGCAGCATCAAAAATAACCTGTGCTACTTCCGTTGAACCTGCCGTACCAATTTTTTCACCGATAATTTCCGAAGTCGAACAACCAATCACAAGAATTTGATTCTTCCGTGGATCGATTTGCTCTTTAAATTCTTGAAAAATCGTTTCTGCTTCCTGCTTCCACTTACGTAAGTCTTGTCCCATTCGTTACCCTCCACCTTTTAAAACTTCTTTTAATATTATAAAAAAAGCCGACCATGCACAATTTACAAAATCTAGTTTTTGAAGTACCTCCCCTAGATTGTTGCATTGTGTAGGTCAGACCTTTTGGTTGTTAAGAACTCTTCTTTACTCGATTTCTACCTTTTCGTTGAGATGATTAATTTTTCGCTTCGTATTCTGTAATTTTACCAACACGACGCTCATGGCGTCCACCAGTAAACTCAGTCGTTAACCATGTATGAGCAATTTCTCTTGCAAGACCAGGTCCAATAACACGTTCACCCATCGCTAAAATATTGGAATCATTATGTTCACGGGTTGCTTTTGCACTGAACACATCATGACATAACGCACAGCGAATCCCCTTTACTTTATTAGCCATAATACTCATGCCAATACCGGTACCACAAATTAAGATACCGCGGTCAAATTCGCCATTAGCTACTTTTTCCGCTACAGGTAATGCATAGTCTGGAAAATCGACAGAGCAACTACCGTCACAACCGAAATCTTCATATTCAATATTTAGCTCTTCTAATAATGAAACAATTTCATTTTTTAAATTAAAACCGCCGTGATCACAGGCAATAGCTACTTTCATGATGTCCTCCTCTTAAACTTTTCCTATTTAAAAACACAACCAAATCATAATTTACTATTTTTATAAACGACTAATTCCACTTACATTTTAACACATAATTATGGAACGATAAATCCGTCCTTTAATTAATTTTAAACTTTGTAATCGTTTGTTTTAAGTTATTTGCTAAATCTTTTAATTCTTTAATATGCTGTTCGACAGTTTCAATACCGACTGTTTGTTCCTGAGCTGCAGCTGCTACTTCTTGTGCACCGGCTGATGTTTCTTCAGAGATTGCAGAAACTTCTTGTGATTGCATTGATGTGTTATGGATGTATTCCATTTGTTTATCTACTAATAAGGAAATTTCCTTCACAGCATCAGCAACTTGATAAATTGTCTGAGTCATCTGTTCCATCATTTCACGAGTTGTTGCACCTTTTTTCACTTCATGATCAACAGATTCAACTTGGGTATTGATTAAATTTGAAACTTGGCTTACTTCATTTTGCATACTCCGAATAAGTTCGGCAATTCCGCTAACTGCTTTAGCACTTTCATCGGCTAATTTTCGTACTTCTTCAGCTACGACTGCAAAACCTTTTCCGTGTTCACCGGCTCGAGCTGCTTCGATGGATGCATTCAAGGCAAGTAAATTTGTTTGTTCAGCGATATCACCAACAAGTTGAATAATTTGTTCAATTTGATTCGCATTATCCGTTAAGTTATTCACAGACTTGATCGTTTCACGGTTTGATTTCGAAACGTTTTCAATTCCATTGACAAGAGAAGTAATTACTTTATGACTTTCTCGTAAAACATCCAGCATTTCATTTGATTTTTCCTCAGAATCTTTTGCCTTCATTTGCACTTGATTAGCAATGTTTGTAACGTCTTCAATCGATTCGGCAATTGACTGAATCGATTCTGCTGAGTTTTCAGCTCCTTGAGAAATCTCCGTAATCGTATTTCCGATGTTTTCAGCTTGTTCTGTCGCCTTAGTCGCTTCAGCAGAAATAATTTCTACTTTTTCATTTGTTGATGTGAAGTTTTTATTAATTAGTTGTACCATATGTCGGATGTTATCTAACATATATTCGAAGGCTAAGCCAACCGCTCGAATTTCATCATCTGACTTTGATACTTTCACTTCTACGGTCATATCCCCTTCCGCCGCTTTAATTGCTGCTTCTTCTAAGTCCTTTAACGGTTTAATTATTAAAACGGCAGCAAAAAACGCTAAAATCCCCATCCACATCGCACCAGCAGCAAGCACTAATATGACATAAAGTGTATGGTTTTCAAAAAATTGTTCGAAAAATAATGGGTAAAGTACATATATAAAAAAGCCACTCGTTGAATATGTAATGATTCCAAGGATTAGCGTAAACCAAACTAACTTTTTCCGTAACCCAAATTTATATTTATTTTTATTCACTCCAGTTCTCCCCTTATATGTATTTTAAGTACATAGATTACTTCATTCTATTTTAATAGTATCATTATTTAATAATTGCTCGATTACTGATTGCAACTCCTTGAACGTTTCACGGTACGTATCGATCGTTCCTCCAAATGGATCCAATATATCACCATCTTGGTTTAACGCAAATTCCTTCAATGTATAAGTCTTCTGTTTGCTTTGTGGAAATTGTTGTAGAATCATTTGTTTATGGGAATTTGTCATTGTGAGTATTAAATCGGCCCAATTAACTGTATTTTGATTTAGTTGAGTTGCTTGATGGTTGAGTGATATATTATTTTCATTTAATACTTGTTTTACATGTGGAGACATATCAACACCAGGTGCAGCGAACACACCTGCAGATTTTACTTCTATACTTGATATATTTTTACTTTTTAAAATGGCTTCTGCCATAGGGCTTCGGCATGTGTTACCTGTACAGACAAATAGTATATTAGTCATTTCATACCTCCTAACCTTATTATAATCCATTCAAAAAATTGTTGAAAGTGTTTCCTCTGAAAATTTACAATTATATAATAGTACCTTTATACTAAAATGCTAAAATTAATTTTATTCCAAAAAAGAGTAGAATTGATCCACCGAAGGCTTCACTATATTGACCTAATATCCCCTTTATTTTTTTTCCAAAAAGTAATCCAAACCAAGTTAATACGGTTGCAAAAATGCCGAATAGAAGTACAGCGGTGATGATTTTTGTGCCGAATATACCGAGGCTTAATCCTAAAGAAAAACTATCGATACTAACACTGAAGGCAAATAGGATAAGCCCGATTCCTTTAAGTTTTAAACTTACTTTTTCATCATCTTGAAAACTAGAGATAAACATATGAATGCCAATGAAGATAAGTAGAGTACCACCTATATAGGTAGCGACCATTCCGAGGGTTTCTGATAAAATTTTTCCAAGCATAATACCTAAAAGTGGCATCCAAATATGGAATGCTCCGACGGTGAGTCCAATTTTAAAAATTTGCATTAGTCGCATGGGGATCATACCCATACCGAGACCGACGGAAAAGGCATCCATCCCAACAGCAATAGCAATTAAGGACAATGTTAATAATTCATTTAACGCTTGAGACAAAATGAATTCCCCCTATTGGCAGGAGAGTTAAAGTTGGACTAGCTTTTATAACATATGCACCAAAAAAGGGGAATAGACTTCACGTATGTAAAAACTAGATTAGTCTTATGTTTCGTGAGATTGTGAATGTGTATGTTGATAAGTTAGTTTTCATAAATTACATTGTGACCGGCTGCTTTAATTAAACGATTCATAATTGCAATGCCAATTCCTTCCGTTGGAAAGGTTTCGCTCACTATATAATCAACGTTTTCTTGGTTAAAGGAACGTAATGTTTTAAATAATGATTGGGCAACTGTGGATAAGTTATTGCGATTGCCACAGACGAGAACTTTATCCGCATCATAAATGTTTTTACGTTCTTCTGTTGTAAGAACCCCAACTTTTTTCCCTTCTTGACGTTTTTCATCAATAATTTTCTGCAAAAATTCCGGACTACCGTCAACAAGCACCATTGGAACATTTGGGGCATAATGTTTATATTTCATACCCGGCGATCTTGGGTTTTCCACTTCTTCTTTAATTTGACTATCAATTTTGACCGGTCCAATTACCGTTTCAATTTCTTCTTTCGTAACACCACCCGGTCTTAAGATGATTGGAATGTTGTCTGTACAATCAATTACTGTGGATTCTACACCAACTCCTGTTTCCCCACCATCCACAATGCCTGCAATTTTTCCATTCATATCTTGGAATGTGTGGACAAAGTTTGTCGGACTCGGTTTTCCAGATAAGTTTGCACTTGGTGCTGCGATTGGTAATCCTGCAGCCTTTATAAGTGACAAGGCAACTGGGTGGTCCGGCATGCGAATTCCAACTGTGGATAATCCTGCTGTCGTTTTTTCAGAAATAATGCCAGGTTTTGCCTGGAGGATAATTGTTAAAGGGCCCGGCCAAAAGGATTCCATAAGAAGTTTTGCTTTTTCAGGAATCGTTTCAACAAACTTTTGAACATCCTGTTGATCACTAATATGTACAATTAACGGATTATCACTTGGACGCCCCTTCGCCTTGAATATCTTTTCTATCGCTTCATCGCTTAACGCATTCCCACCTAATCCGTAAACTGTTTCAGTCGGAAAGGCAACGACTTCATTTTGTTTTAAAAGTTCAGCTGCTTCTTTTATTTGTGGATATGTGTATAAATTATCCCCATACTTATCCACTTTCCAAATCTTTGTTTTCATCTCGTACTCCTTCTTTATATAAAAATGTAGAAAGTCATTTATACCAAAATGTAACGACTATTTTTTAACAGAATCTGTTTGTTTTATATGCAGATTTTGCAAGGGTTATCAACAAAATGTGGATAATTATCCAGTTTTTGTGAATAACTTTGTTAATAAGTGTGAGTTATACACAGGTTTTTTCACATTTTTAGTGTGTGGACTGTTTTTTTCAACAAAGTCGTCAACATCAATATTCAAACTATAACTTTTATTATACTAGTTTTCAAATTTTGTGATGTATTACTATCTTCTTCAAGCTAATGGTGTTGTATGTATAGAAATAAAAATTTGTGTGCCTATTTGGATTGACGTCGGCCAAAACTTATTTTATTATTTATTGCTTTATTTGTCCCGATATTTTTTAAGTTTGTGTTCATTTTTAAGCATGATTGTTTGGGTGCGGGAGGCTTTTTCCGGAAAGCTACATTTTTCTTTTTCTCATGTATAAGTTTACTAGATTCTGTTAACACTGGTTGACAGAAGGGAGAGGATTACATGAGAAAGAGACAAACCCATGCAATTGCATTTTTCTTTATATTATTAACGTTTGCAAGTATTTTAAGTTTATATATACCAAAAAGTTGGGCCGCAACGGAAAACGGTGAAGTTCAAGTTATCCCCAATGATGCTATTCGCTTAAGAATTTTGGCGAATAGTAATTCAGATGCGGATCAAGAGATTAAAAGAATTGTTCGTGATCGAGTCAATGAACAAATTACGGAGTGGGTAAGTGAATTAACAAGTTTAGAAGAAGCTCGCTCTGTAATTGTGGATAACCTGGATAAGTTACAAGAGATTGCATATGATGTTTTAGAAGAAAAAGGTATTAATAATCAAACAGTGAGTATCGAATTTGATGAGGTTGCCTTTCCAACGAAATTATACGGAAATTTGTTATATCCAGCAGGGGTTTATGAGGCAGTTTTAATTAGAATCGGTGATGGTAAAGGTGCAAATTGGTGGTGTGTACTCTTTCCACCGTTATGTTTCCTTGATTTTTCAAGTGGCACAGCAGTAAGCGAAGGATTTGAAGATGAAGCAAGTGAAGTTATGGATGGCACTGACCAGGCGGTTGAAGCATATCAAGACAATAGTGATGCGGCGCAAGAAGCTAACGGTAAGCCTGTTGAAGATGTTAGGGCCGATGACGGTCAAATCGAGATTAAAGAGATTGTTGTTCATGAAGAGGAAGAAGTTGAAGTAAAGTTTTTCTTAGTAGAGTTGTTTGAAAAAATCTTTTCCTTTTTCGGATCTATTGTAGGGATGGTATTTGGGTGAGTGGCGTTTGAGATAGTTGAGGTGGTTGAACTTGCAGATTTGCGGCGCACAGACGCGATTATAAAATAAGGAGCTAACGAGTCTTTGATTGGGTTCGGTAGCTTCTTTTTAATTGTCTTGATGACACTTGTGTAGCTACTTTGCCTTTACAGTACTTATGAAAGATAGGTCTGTTACTTTTTCTCCCTTAATTTACTTTCATCATGTCGATGAGGGACACTTTTCTCTTTTTTCTTCGATAATTTGTCCTTCATTAGACCGATGAGAGACACTTTTCTCTTTTTTCTTCGACATTTTGTCCTTCATTAGGCCGATGAAAGACAATTTTCTCTTTTTTCTTCGACATTTTGTCCTTCATTAGGCCGATGAAAGACACTTTTCTCTTTTTTCTTCGCCGATTTGTCCTTCATTAGGCCGATGAAAGACACTTTTCTCTTTTTTCTTCGATAATTTGTCCTTCATTAGACCGATGAGGGACACTTTTCTCTTTTTTCTTCGCCGATTTGTCCTTCATTAGGCCGATGAAAGACACTTTTCTCTTTTTTCTTCGACATTTTGTCCTTCATCACGTCGATGAAAGACAATTTTCTCTTTTTTCTTCGACATTTTGTCCTTCATTAGGCCGATGAAAGACACTTTTCTCTTTTTTCTTCGCCGATTTGTCCTTCATTAGGCCGATGAAAGACACTTTTCTCTTTTTTCTTCGATGATTTGTCCTTCATTAGGCCGATGAGGGACACTTTTCTCTTTTTTCTTCGACATTTTGTCCTTCAGCACGTCGATGAAAGACAATTCAGGCTGATTTCTTCGAGGATTTGTCCATTATTAAGTCGATGAAGGACTTTTCAGCGATTTTTTTGATGATTTGTCCTTTAGGAAGCTCATTAAAGCCAAATCTAGCTTCTTTCTTTGATCTTTTGTCTTTTACACAAGTGACCTTCCCCAATCCAATCCCAAAAAACAAAAAAACTCCGGAACAAGGACCGCCCCCTGCTCCAAAGTTATTCTACATAAGCAAATACCATTCGATCTTTACCGTTAATATCTTGTACAACTTCTATTTCAGCTAGTGGAAATTGTTCTTTCAATAAATTGGATACAGCTACACCTTGATCATAGCCAATTTCAAAGCCAATTAAAGCTTTTTCTTTAATTACTTTCGGTAATTGACCTATCATTTTTCGATATAAAACTAATCCATCAAGACCACCAAATAAAGCTGATTCTGGTTCATGGTCTTTTACGACATCGGATAAGTCTTTACGGTCTGCTAACGGAATGTACGGCGGATTTGATACGATGATGTCGAATCGTTCCTTCCCAACAAAAGGAGTTAGTAAATCGCCTTCGACAAAACGTATTTCAGCTCCTAACCGTTTAGCGTTATTTTCAGCAACAACAAGTGCTCCTACCGAAATATCAGTCGCTGTTACGTTTAGTTCAGGCATTTCCAGCTTCAATGTAACAGCAATCGCTCCACTACCGGTACCGATGTCTACGCAGTCAAGCCTACTCACACCATTCTCAGCTCCGCCAACATTAAATCGCTTTTTCACACGATCCAATATGCCAAAAACTAATTCTTCTGTTTCAGGTCTTGGAATTAACACGTTCGGATTAACAAGGAATTTTCGACCATAAAATTCCTCATAACCAATTAAGTATTGAATTGGTTCGCCGTCCACATGCTTCAAAATTAACTGTTTGAATTCCCGCCATTCATCTTCCGTTAATTCTTGACGTAAATTTGCTAACATTTGTACTCGATCCATTCCCAAAACAAAGCCCAACGCAATCTGTGCTACATTTTCTTCTCGACCATGTTCCTTTAAAAAAGACGAAGCCCAATTGAGAGCTTCGTATACTTGTTTCATCTCTTATAACCCTTCATTCTCTAGTTTTGCTGCTTGTTCGTTGATAGTAAGGGCATCGATAATTTCATCTAGTTTACCTTCTAAAATCTGGTCGAGTTTTTGGATTGTTAGGCCGATGCGATGGTCTGTTACACGGTTTTGCGGGAAGTTGTACGTACGAATACGCTCTGAACGGTCACCAGTACCTACCGCAGATTTACGGTTAGCATCATATTCAGCTTGCATTTCTTGTTGTTTCATATCATAAAGTCGCGCACGTAATACTTTCATCGCTTTTTCACGGTTTTTAATTTGAGAACGCTCGTCCTGACATGTTACGACGATTCCCGTTGGAATATGTGTTAAGCGGACCGCAGACATTGTCGTGTTAACGTGCTGTCCACCGGCACCACTAGATGCATACGTATCAACACGAATATCATTTTCATTAACTTCGATATCAACGTCTTCCATTTCTGGTAAAACAGCTACTGTCGCTGTTGAAGTATGGATTCTTCCACCGGATTCTGTTGTCGGAACACGTTGAACACGATGTGCACCATTTTCATATTTCAATTTAGAATAAGCACCATGTCCATTAATCATGAAAATAATTTCTTTGTAACCACCGATACCGGTTTGGTTTGATTCAATAACATCAGTTTTCCAACCTTTAGATTCTGCATATTTCGTATACATGCGATAAAGGTCACCTGCGAATAATGCTGCTTCATCTCCACCTGCAGCTCCGCGAATTTCCATAATAACGTTTTTATCATCATTTGGATCTTTCGGTACAAGAAGAAGTTTTAACTTCGCTTCTAGCTCTTCCACTTGTGGTTCCAATTCACGAATTTCTTCTTTTACCATTTCATGCATTTCTGCATCTAGCTTTTCTTCTAACATTGATTTAGCATCTTGTAATTGTTCAGTAAGCGATTTATATTCACGATACGTATCTACCGTTTCTTGAAGATCAGATTGTTCTTTGGAGTACTCCCGTAATTTTTTCGGATCACTAACGACATCGGGATCACTAAGTAATTCATTTAATTGGTCATATCGGTCTTCTAATGCTTGTAGTCGATCAAATAACGACATAGATGTTCACCCTCTTTACTCTAGTTTTCAATATTTATTCTGCTGATTTTAACACTGTTCGCTTTTGCATTTTTTCTTCTCTTGGATGGTTAGTTACAATATGATGATGACGGCAACGAGGTTCATAACTTTCACTTGCACCGACCATAATTACTGGGTCATAGTAGGAAGCTGGTTCATCATTAATTAAACGTTGCGTTCTTGAAGCTGGAGATCCACATACTGTGCAAACGGCTTGTAGTTTTGTAATTTGTTCTGCGATTGATAAAAGCGTAGGCATCGGTCCAAAGGGTTCGCCACGGAAATCTTGGTCAAGACCAGCTGTAATTACGCGATATCCACTATTTGCTAAATGTTGTGCAATCTCGACAATTTCTTCTTCAAAAAATTGAACTTCATCAATGGCTATTACATTTGTTTCTTCGGATATATGGTTATAAATCTCTTCAGCCTTCGCAATTGGAATTGCTTTTATCGACTCACCATTATGTGAAACGACTTCTACCGTACTGTAACGATCATCTATTTTCGGTTTAAAAACAACTACTTTTTGTTTAGCGAAATGACAGCGGCGCACTCGACGAATGAGTTCTTCGGATTTACCAGAAAACATACTACCGCAAATTACTTCGACCCAACCAGATTGCTTCATTATATACATGGACGCCCTTCCTTCCGTTAACAAAAATTGTTTCTATATATTCCAGTAATTCTTTTGTATCGATTTGACTGTACTATTATTAGTTCCATACTCTATCATAAACGATACGCGCAATCACGAAAACTATTTTTTGCATAATTAAATTTTCATAACATTTATTATAAAATATGAAGTACGATTTTTTCACGAAATCATATTGAATCATGGATTTAATAAAAAAATTTTTTTGCGTATAAAATGAGTGTAGATTATCAATCAAGTGTTTGATTGATTTTTTTGCCTTAAAAAATATGTGTGGTCACTCATCAAACGTTTGTTTAAATTCAATCAAGCGTTTGATTGATAATTTTCGCCTATAAAAATAAATAAAATCATCCATCAAACGTTCGTTTAAATTCAATCAAGCGTTTGATTGATAATTTTCGCCTATAAAAATAAATAAAATCATCCATCAAATGTTCGTTTAAATTCAATCAAGCGTTTGATTAGGTTCAATCGAATGTTTGATTAAAGGCATTTTATGTTGATTTTTCAAGCTTTCAACATTAGAAAAGAATCTAATCAAACGTTTGATTAACATTCACTATCAAATACTCGAAGTAACTCTTACTATATTTTCCCCTATTAATCGGTATTCAGGAAATTTCTCGCTTCATTTTTCACTAGTTCTTTCCCACAAAAAAACAGGCAAGATAAAAGCTTTCCTTGCCTGTTTTTATATAAATTACGGAATTTAGTTGCTTTTTAAAGCAATGATTAGTTTTTGATGCCGTATTTTTTGTTGAAGCGTTCAACACGTCCATCTGCTTTAGCGAATTTTTGACGACCAGTGTAGAATGGATGGCATTCAGAACAAATCTCAACACGCACTTCATCTTTAACTGATCCACTTTCAAATTCATTTCCGCAAGCACATTTAACCATAACGCGTTTGTAATTTGGATGGATACCTGCTTTCATCCTTTTCAACTCCTTCTGCCCTGAATCATTCTGAAACAGAGTTATTCTAGTTTATTCAAAAAACACTGAGTCAATTATAGCAAGGTCAGTTTTAAAAATCAATATCTCTTTGCAATTGTTAAATATTTCATGTAAATTCCGTAACTGAAACAAGGGGTCTGTCCCTCTGTATCAAATTAGAAATGGTACGAGGGACCTGTCCCCCTGTATCACTAACGGTTTTTGTTGAGGCCGTTGTTTTTCAGTTCGTTTGTTAATGTTTCGATAAATTCATCGTTTGTTTTTGATTGTTGTAGTTTACGTAAGAATTTCTCAACAAAGTCCGGCGTGTCTGTAAGTGATTTACGAAGCGCCCATAAAATATCAAGATGGGATTTCGGTAATAGTAACTCTTCTTTACGTGTACTAGAACGTTTAATATCGATAGCTGGGAAGATTCTTCGTTCAGCAAGATTTCGGTCAAGATGAAGTTCCATGTTCCCAGTACCTTTGAATTCTTCGTAAATAACATCGTCCATACGTGATCCTGTATCGATAAGAGCTGTTGCAAGCACAGTTAAGCTACCGCCCTCTTCAATATTCCTTGCTGCCCCAAAGAAACGTTTTGGACGGTGAAATGCAGCTGGGTCAATCCCACCAGATAAAGTTCGTCCACTTGGTGGAATTACTAAGTTATAAGCACGTGCAAGTCTCGTAATACTATCCATTAAAATAATAACATCGCGCTTATGTTCTACTAAACGCATCGCCCGTTCTAAAACAAGTTCTGCTACCTTAATATGATTTTCTGGCACTTCATCGAAGGTTGAACTAACAACTTCAGCATCAACAGAACGCTCAATGTCCGTCACTTCTTCTGGACGTTCATCGATTAGTAAAACGATCAATTCTGCTTCAGGGTGATTTTTCGTAATACTATTTGCAATTTGTTTTAGTAGGGTTGTTTTACCTGCTTTTGGAGGAGCAACAATTAATCCCCGTTGTCCGAAACCAACCGGCGTAATTAAATCCATAATTCGTGTTGAAATTGTATGCGGTTCTGTTTCTAATTTAATTTGTCGGTCAGGATATAATGGGGTTAAAGCAGGGAAATGGACACGTTCCTTAGCGATCTCTGGGTTTTCACCGTTAACCGCTTCCACATGTAGAAGGCCAAAATATCGTTCATTCTCTTTTGGTGGTCGAACTTTCCCAGAAACTTTATCACCATTTCTTAAGTCAAAGCGACGAATTTGCGACGCAGAAATATAAATATCTTCCGAACTTGGCGAGTAATTAATCGGACGTAAAAATCCGAACCCTTCCGATTGGATAATGTCTAAGACGCCTTCCATAAAGAAATACCCTTCATGTTCCGCACGCGCTTTTAGAATCGAGAAAATCAATTCCTTTTTAGTTAATTTGCTATAGTAGGAAACATGATACTTTTTAGCAAGTTCATATAATTCCTTCAATTTCATATTTTCTAATTGAGCAATAGTTAGATTTGTATCTTCCAAATATATACACCACACTTTTTAATTTTAACAATTTTATTTGAATTGGGTTTTTCTATAGAGAAGGATAATAGAAGCTATTTTTATACAGGATGCTGTTGGGGCAGCTCTTTTTTATATGACAATATTTCAAAAAATCATTTTCTATTTTAGAAATTGTCCAAGTTCATATTACCACAATCTTCATTTAAGAAGAAGTGTTTATATTATATTTAACAACAATTCTATCTTTTTGACACATTTTAGAAAAAATATTACTATGTATTTTTTATTCTCATAAATATGACCGAATAATCGTTCCTCAACCCCAATATTTAATTTATGTTGATGAAATTGCTTTTTGTATCCTATCATAAAATTCAAAATTTAATTTGAGTTAAAACACCCAATTATGTTCGAAGAAACAGACGAACATAATTGGGTTTAATTCTATAATTTATTATTTCATTACAAGGTTAGGTTTTTTCTTCAAACTATGACGGCCTTCAATAAAGCGAACAGTACCTGATTTTGCACGCATTACTAAGGAATGAGTTGTTCCATAGGTACCTTTATATTGCACACCTTTTAATAGTTCACCGTCAGTGATACCAGATGCAGCAAAGATTGCGTCATCACCTTTAACTAGATCTTCCATTATTAACGTTTTACGGTAATCTACACCCATTTTTTTACAACGTTCAATTTCTTCTTCGGATTGTGGGAGTAATTTACCTTGTAGTTCTCCACCTAGACATTTTAATGCTACAGCAGCAATTACGCCTTCTGGGGCACCGCCGCTTCCAAATAATATATCTACGCCAGTGAAGTCAAAAGCTGTGTTAATTGCTCCTGCCACGTCACCTTCATTAATTAATTTAATACGGGCACCCGCTTCGCGAATTTCATGAATAATTTTTTCATGACGAGGGCGATTTAAAACTGTGGCAACCACATCTTCAACGTCTTTATTTTTTGCTTTTGCAACAGCTCTTAAGTTATCAATAACCGGTGCATTTATATCAACTTGTCCTACAGCCTCTGGTCCAACTGCAATTTTATCCATATACATATCAGGTGCATGTAGTAAATTACCGCGGTCTGCAATAGCAAGTACCGCTAAAGCATTCCAACCACCTGATGCTACAATAGCTGTTCCTTCAACAGGGTCAACCGCAATATCAACTTCAGGACCTGTTCCCGTACCTAATTCCTCACCAATATACAGCATTGGTGCTTCGTCCATTTCTCCTTCACCAATAACAACTGTACCTCTCATCGGAACGGTATTTAATACGTTACGCATAGCTGTAGTCGCAGCATCATCTGCTTCATTTTTTAAACCTCTTCCCATCCAACGGGCAGAAGCTAATGCTGCAGCCTCGGTTACACGTACTAATTCCATTGATAAACTTCTTTCCATAATTGCTCCCCCTGGCATTTTAGTATATGCGAAATAATTCGTTTTACATTATATCACATTATTTTTATACGAAAACAAAGTAATTTAATTGTAACAGGAGTTTCTGCACTAATTTCCTTTTACTAGCGTGATTTTATGACTGTTTCACTTGTTGAATTTCCGCTTCAGTTAATTTTTCACGCCAAATATCAGCACCGATACCTTGTAGTTTTTCAACAACATGACTATAACCACGATCAATATGTTCTACTCCAGTGATTTCAGTGACGCCATTTGCGATTAAACCGGCAATTAATAGTGAAGCACCTGCTCGTAAATCACTTGCTTTCACCTTTGCACCTTCTAGTTGAACGGGACCGGTAATAATTGCAGAGCGACCTTCAACTTTTATATTAGCATTCATTCTTCTTAACTCATCAATATGTTTAAAACGTGCTGAATAAATCGTATCCGTCACTACACTAGTTCCTTCAGCCATTGTTAGTAGAGTAGTCATCGGTTGTTGCAAATCTGTAGGGAAGCCTGGGTAAACAAGGGTTTTGACATCGACAGGTTTATAATTGCTTGCTCGTGAAATAAACACTTGATCATCGGATGTTTCAACGGAGACGCCCATTTCTTGTAACTTTGCAATTAGTGATTCTAAATGGTCAGGAATGACATTATCAATTAATACCTCATCACCTTGAGCAGCAGCTAAAATCATGTATGTACCAGCTTCAATCCGGTCCGGGATAATTGTATGTCGACATCCTTGTAAACGTTCAACACCTTCGATACGAATTGTATCCGTTCCTGCGCCTTTAATTTTTGCACCCATATTTGTTAGTAATGTTGCAACATCAATAATTTCTGGTTCTTTTGCTGCGTTTTCAATAATCGTTTTTCCTTTTGCGCGGACAGCTGCTAACATAATGTTAATCGTCGCACCGACACTAACGACATCCAAATAAATACGAGCACCTTTCAATTCTTCCGCTCGTAAATAAATTGCTCCTTGCTCATTGGTTACTTCGGCACCTAAGGCTTCAAATCCTTTAATATGTTGATCAATTGGACGTGGTCCGAGGTGACAACCACCAGGTAAACCAATTACCGCCTTTTTGAAACGTCCTAGCATCGCTCCCATTAAATAGTAGGAAGCACGTAGTTTTTTAACCTTCCCATTTGGTAGTGGCATTGATGTCATTCGCGTTGGGTCGATTGTCATTTCTTGATTATCAAGGGTTACAACTCCACCGATTTCTTCTAGTAATCCTTTTAAAATCTCAACATCTGATATTTCTGGTAAACCTTCTATCGTTACCGGTGACTCCGCTAAAATACTTGCTGGAATTAAAGCAACGGCACTATTTTTCGCGCCGCTAATTTTAACGGTCCCTTTAAGTGGCTGGCCACCACGAATTTTAATCTTTTCCATTTGGACTCTCCTTTTCCGTTTAAAAAATCTGTTTTCTTCTATAAGTAACTGTTTTAACTTTTATTACGCTCGTTAATTATCTATATTTTAACCAATTATTAAACAACTCAAAATAAGACTTCATTTTGTTTATATCATTTCTTTCACTGTAGTTCAACTAAATCTATAACTATTTTGAAGTTGTTCCAGAATTTACACAAAATTTTTTCAACATTCTATAACATATTTGACAGAACGATACTTGGAGAGTAAGTAACGCTCAATTTGCAAAATAAAATTCTCGGTAATTACTTATTATATACGTGGTTTAAAACTTGGAGAGAATATTATATTTTAATTGGGAAAATGAAAGATGGGAAGTGATGACAAGGATTAATTCATATTTAAAATGTAAGCCAATGCAAAAACTTATCGTTCTATGCTTTGGCCTACGTATTCGATAAAATTGATTTTCTACCTATCGTTTGTTCCAATCAGCTAAAAACTTCTCAATCCCTTGATTGGTTAACGGATGGGTAAATAATTGGTTCAATACTTTATATGGACATGTCGCGATATGGGCACCTCGTATAGCGGCTTCGATTATATGCATTGGATGGCGGATGGATGCAGCGATAATTTCTGTATCAATTTGATGAATTTCAAAAATCGTGGCTATTTCAGATATTAATTCAAGTCCGTCATGACCGATATCATCAAGACGTCCTAAAAATGGTGACACATACGTCGCCCCTGCGCGAGCAGCTAATAAGGCTTGGCCTGCGGAAAAAATAAGCGTGACATTCGTTTTTATTCCTTCTTTGGCAAAGGTTGATACCGCTCGTAAACCATCCTTTGTCATCGGAACTTTAACTGTTATATTTGGAGCAATCGCCGCCAATTCCCGTCCCTCTTTTAACATCCCTTCTGTATCCGTCGCAATGACTTCTGCACTCACCGAACCAGGGACGATTTCAGTAATTTCTTTTAACCGCTCTTCAAAACTGACATCTTTTTCTTTCGCAACAAGAGATGGGTTGGTCGTAACGCCAGAAATAACACCATATTCGAATACTTCTTTTATTTCGTCTATGTTTGCCGTATCGATGAAAAATTTCATGTTGACTCCTCCTCTTTTTCCATAAAAAACGTTTAATAAGTCGTGGATCTAAATCTTTATTGAGGAAAACGGGTTGGTAAGTAGCTTTCTTTTATATTTAGAGTGAGTCAACATGATTGTTTTTATTCTAAATGATTAGGAATAACCTATTTTTCGTAAGAAATCTATGTAATTCGATTAATATTACGATAATGACTCTATATTAATATAGTTTTTAACCGTTTCTTTTACTTCATTAATATCAAAAGGTTTAGCAAAATACGTTAGTGCACCATTTTCGAGGGCTTCATTAATTAAATCTTGTTCACTATAGGCGGTCATGATAATTACTTGGATTGATGGATTATAATCTTTTAGCTTCTTTAAAATTTCTAACCCATCCATGCCCGGAATTTTAATATCTAGTAAAACGATATCTGGATTATGGGCTTTTGCCAGTTCAATTGCCTTCGGACCATTTGCCGCTTGAAACGTCTGATACCCTTCCAATTGAAAAACTTCATTTAATAAAACACGAATGCCTAACTGATCGTCAACAATTAAAACTTTCCCTTTGCTCATAGTTTTTCTCCCTTCGGCTAACAGTTGGTAACTAGTATGTTTTTGAAAATCTATCTTGGTAAAAATATTCATATCAATCCTGACCTTCAACTACTAAATCTACATGCTTCACCAAATACTAGGTTCGACACCATTAGGCTAAATCCTTTTACATTTTGATAGTTTTGTGAACTTTTTACGAAACTTCTTCATTTTTTCGGCTAAATTTCCTTTCCCAATGAACAATATCACTCTCATATTTAGGAAAGTTAGTATAATGGATTATTAGGAAACTTTTATTTAAAATGTATACAGCATTTTTTTACCTAATCTTTTTGCTAAAATATGGGTATAAAGGAGTGAATGAGTTTGGAAAAGATTTTTACTACCCAATTAATTGGGCGTTTACAAAAAATTGATAAACAGGAATTAGATATTGAAGATGGGGCTAGACTGTTAGCTCAGGCGCTAGTTGGTGAAGGCTCCATTTATATATATGGAGAAGACGAGTTAGAAGGTGTCTTTTTACAAGCAAAATTCGGACAAGATCCGCTTCCGAGAGTTGAAAAATTGACGGATGATGTGCTACCAAGTTTATCTACTGCTGACCGAGTTTTAATTGTTACTAAAAATGCACAAAGCGAAAAAGTATTAGAACTTGGTAAAACTTTACACGAGAAACAAGTGAGCTTTATGGTGCTGGGAGTTAAAGATGCTAAAGAAGTGAGCCCAATCGAAAACCTTGCCCATGCATTTGTTGATTTGCATTTAGATAAAGGGCTTGTGCCGACAATGACTGGTGAGCGAAAAGGTTTCCCATATTTACTTGCAGCCTTATACGTGTATCATCATATGAAATTTATTATCGATGATATGATTGAGGATTATTAAAGATTAAAAAAGGATTGACTTGTACAACGATAAAGTTGTTGAGTCAATCCTTTTTATTACGTGAGAACTAGATTAATTTTTACCTTCTTTATTATTTAAAGAAGCACCGATGAAGTCTTTAAATAATGGATGAGCCTTCGTTGGTCTTGATTTAAATTCCGGATGGAATTGGGCAGCAACGAACCATGGATGGTTTTTCAATTCAACAATTTCAACTAAACGACCATCTGGACTTAAACCAGAGAAGACGAATCCTTTTGCAGCCATCATTTCACGGTATTCGTTGTTAAATTCATAACGGTGACGATGACGTTCATAAATTAGTTCATCTTCATATGCTGCATAAGCCTTTGTACCTTCTTGTAGTTTACATGGATATAAACCAAGGCGTAAAGTTCCCCCGATATCTTCTACATCTTCTTGTTCTGGTAATAGTGTAATGATCGGATTTTTTGTATCAGGTTTTAACTCACTGGAATGTGCATCTTCTAAACCTAGTACATGACGAGCAAATTCGACCGATGCCAATTGCATTCCTAAACAAATACCTAGGAATGGAACTTTGTTTTCTCTAGCAAATTTGATCGCGGAAATTTTTCCTTCTACACCACGATCACCAAAACCACCTGGCACGATAATGCCGTCTGCATCTCGAAGCAAATCAGCAACATTTTCATCATTTACATTTTCTGCGTTAATCCAATCGATATCAATATCTGTATCAAAACAATAGCCTGCGTGCTTCATTGATTCAACAACAGATATGTATGCATCTTGTAATTCAACATATTTACCGACTAACGCAATTTTTACAGTTTTTGATAGATTTTTTACTTTATTTACTAGATTTTGCCATTCAGTCATATCTGGTTCATGAGTAACAAGTTTCAAATGATTACATACTAACGTATCTAGACCTTGTTCTTGCATTGCTAATGGAATGTCATATAATGTTTCAGCATCTCTAGATTCAATAACTGCATTTGCATTAATATCACAAAATAGCGCAATCTTATCTTTCATTTCTTGTGGCATAGGCATTTCTGTACGAACAACGATTACATTCGGTTGAATACCTAACTCACGAAGCTCTTTCACACTATGTTGGGTTGGTTTAGTTTTCATTTCACCAGCCGCTTTAATATAAGGAACAAGGGTACAATGAATATACATGACATTATCTGAACCTAAATCACTTTTTACTTGGCGGATTGCTTCTAGAAATGGAAGGGATTCAATGTCACCAACTGTACCACCGATTTCAGTAATCACAACATCGGCATTCGTATCTTTACCGGCACGGAATAGATGATCTTTTATTTCATTCGTGATATGAGGAATAACTTGTACAGTTGCA
The DNA here is from genome assembly GCF_009996845.1 of Pallidibacillus pasinlerensis. GTDB lineage: Bacteria > Bacillota > Bacilli > Bacillales > Caldibacillaceae > Pallidibacillus > Pallidibacillus pasinlerensis. The sequence goes on from NZ_JAACYS010000002.1 coordinate 61,023, forward strand.
CCTAAATATTCACCACGACGTTCTTTTTTAATAACACGGGAGTAAATTTTTCCTGTTGTTACATTGGAATATTTACTTAAATTTATATCAATAAACCGTTCATAGTGACCTAAGTCTAAGTCTGTTTCTGCACCATCATCAGTAACAAAAACTTCACCGTGTTGGTACGGACTCATTGTCCCTGGGTCAACGTTAATATACGGATCAAACTTTTGAATCGTTACTTTTAAACCACGATTTTTCAATAAACGTCCTAAAGAGGCAGCAACAATCCCTTTACCTAATGAAGAAACAACGCCTCCTGTGACAAATACATACTTTGTCATACAAAAACCTCTCCTTAATATTTACTTTTCATATTGTTTACCAAAACTTGAAAATGATACAGGGGGACAGGTTCCGTGTCCCATTTTTTAATGATACAGGGGGACAGGTACAGGGGGTCTGTCCCTGTGTTTCATTTCATTGCGACGAGGGACCTGTGCCTGTAATCCATTTATAAAAATAAAAAAACTCCACTTACGGATGTAAGGGAGCTTGTTTGTTATTTAATTTCACTGCTATCTATTTTTTCTGAGCCCAAGTAAGATATTACCGACTAAATAATAAAATGTCAAGAAGCGATTTAATTCGCTTTTATAAATTTTAATCGAATTGTAAATTAATCTTCTTCATCAAGTTCTTCATCTAAATCTTCATCTTCAAATTCATCGTCAATGAGTAAATCATCTTCCTCCTCAAACTCATCATCGACATCATCTAGATCATCTTCTAAGTCATCTTCATCATCAAGAAGATCTTCATCGTCTAATTCATCTTCAAATTCATCTAAATCTAAATCTTCATCTTCAAATTCATCTAATACTTCATCGTATTCATCATCCAAGATTTTCGCTTTTTTCTTCTTCTTTTTCACCGTTGGTACGATATCATCTTCAAATTGGTCTACGGAATACCAACCTTTAATTCCCCAAGTATTTCCACCAACGTTTAAGAATCGACCGTCGATATTTAAATCTGTGTAAAATTGCGCAATGTTTTCAACAACACTTTCTTTTGAACTACCTAGTAATTCTACAATTTCATCAACTATTTCATTAAATGCCATCGGTTGTTTTCTATCACTTAAAATTTGATACGTAATTTCAATCAAAGACATTTCATGCAATTCTGCTTTCGTTAATTCGCTAAAATTCACTTTTGCACGTCCTTTCTATCTAAACAAAAGCTTTTGTTCTCTAATTATATCTAGTATATCGTTTTTCGAAAACATTTTTACCCGAAAATTTGACATATTATTCATTATAAACAAAAGTTTTTAATTTATGCTAGGCAAACTTAATAGATGTCTAATCATTATCCTTTAAAACTTTTAAGGATTTATAAATCAATAATACTGCAAGTAATAATAAAGGTATAGCACCAAGTTGTCTTTTGTAAAAGATGACGATCACTAAGACAGTAATTAAAAATACGCCTAATCCAAGAAGTATTTTTTTCAAAAACCATTCACTTCCTAAATATTAGGATTTGTCAATTCAGTAGTCAATTTAATGACAAAGTTTATTCATCATATAGTTTACAACATATCAGTAAATAATCAAATCATTTTCGAATAATAAAAGCTGTTCATAAAGTCTCCGCTCCGAACATTTCTCACATAACGCGTTGTTCCGTTGGCGGACGCTTTCCTAGGGGCTGCTCTGAGCCTTCTCGCCTCGCAAGACACGTCTCTAGGGGTCTCAAGACTCACGCTTTTCCCGCTGGACTCTGAGTATCCTTCTTTGGATAAGCACCGCAGGAAAAATGTCTTACATTTTTCCGAGTCGCCGCCAACTTCACTTGAAAAATGTCGGTATTTTGGACTTATTGAACAGCACTACCTATTTTACTATATATTTCTTCGATACTGACCGCCGACTTCATATAAAGCAGCAGTAATTTGACCAAGACTAGCCACCTTGACTGTTTCTATTAATTCTTCAAAAATATTACCACCAGATAAGGCTACCTCTTTTAGTCTTTCCAGTGCAGCATCGACTTTATCTTTATTTCTTTCTTTAAACTCATTTAAGTTGTGAATTTGTGTTTCTTTTTCTTCTTTTGTTGCCCGTGCAACTTCCATTTTATCGATTTCTTCCTCAGATGGAGGGTTTGGATTTAAAAATGTGTTTACACCAACAATTGGTAATTCACCTGTATGTTTTTTCATTTCATAGTACATCGATTCATCTTGGATTTTCCCACGTTGATATTGATGCTCCATCGCTCCAAGGACGCCACCACGATCATTAATTCGTTCAAATTCTTGTAAAACTGCCTCTTCAACAAGGTCTGTTAATTCTTCAATGATAAAGGAACCTTGTAACGGATTTTCGTTTTTCGCTAAGCCGTATTCTTTCGTAATAATCATTTGTATTGCCATGGCGCGGCGGACGGATTCTTCTGTTGGTGTTGTAATGGCTTCATCATAGGCGTTCGTATGCAAGGAGTTACAGTTATCGTAAATCGCCATTAGCGCCTGTAGCGTTGTGCGAATATCGTTAAAGTCAATTTCTTGGGCGTGCAGTGAACGACCTGATGTTTGAATATGATATTTTAACTTTTGACTACGTTCATTGGCACCGTATTTTTCCTTCATCACAATTGCCCAAATACGACGTGCGACTCGACCGATGACACTATATTCTGGGTCAAGACCATTTGAGAAGAAGAAGGATAAATTAGGTGCGAAATCATCAATATGCATCCCGCGGCTTAAATAATATTCAACATACGTAAAGCCGTTTGCTAATGTAAAGGCAAGTTGCGTAATTGGGTTTGCGCCCGCTTCCGCAATATGATAGCCAGAAATGGATACAGAATAATAATTTCTCACATTGTTTTCAATAAAGTATTGTTGAATATCCCCCATCATTCGTAGGGCAAATTCGGTTGAGAAAATACATGTGTTTTGTCCTTGATCTTCTTTTAAAATATCGGCTTGAACAGTACCGCGAACGGTTGATAACGTATATGCTTTTACTTTTTCATATTCTTCTTTAGTTAGTGGACGACCAAGCTCCTTTTCTTGAATTTCAACTTGTTGGTCAATGGCCGTATTCATAAACATGGCGAGTAAAATTGGTGCCGGACCGTTAATCGTCATCGATACGGATGTGGATGGATGACATAAGTCAAAGCCTTTATACAGTTTTTTCATGTCGTCTAACGTACAAACGCTTACGCCACTTTCACCAATTTTTCCAAATATATCAGGACGCCAATCTGGATCTTCACCGTATAACGTTACCGAGTCAAAGGCGGTACTTAACCGTTTTGCTGGGTCATCCTTCGATAAGTAGTGGAATCGACGGTTCGTCCGCTCCGGTGTTCCTTCACCAGCAAATTGACGTTTCGGATCTTCGCCTTTTCGTTTAAACGGGAAAACGCCAGCGGTAAATGGGAAAGAACCCGGTACGTTTTCTTTATACACCCAATTTAAGATTTCGCCGTAATCTTTATATTTCGGTAAAACAACCTTTGGAATTGACAAGCCGGATAAAGTTTCCGTTTTAAGTTCCGTAACAATTTCTTTATCACGCACTTTTGTTACGATTTTATCTTGGTTATATTTTTCTTTTAATTCATCCCATTTTTGTAAAATTTTCTTAGATTCGTCGGTTAATTTCGCTTCAATTTCAGACTTTAACACTTCTAAAGAATTGATGATGGCACCACTATCGCCTTTTTCCTTCGCTAGTTGAATAGCCCCTTCAATTTGGAATAGGCTACGTGCATACTCAACCTGTTCTTCCGCTTTTTTATGATAGTTTCTAACCGTATCTACGATTTCACGTAAATAGTGACTCCGATTCGGTGGAATAATTGTATCCCGCTTACCAGATACTTCATCCTTTGAGTAGTTCGTCTTCCAATCGAGACCGCAATTCTCATTTAATTTTTCAATAAGAGCGGCAAAAAGCGCATTTGTTCCAGGGTCATTAAACTGGCTAGCAATTGTTCCGTATACCGGCATTTCTGAATAATCACGGCCAAATAATTCGTGACTGCGTTGATATTGTTTTTGGACAAGTCGTTTCGCATCTTCAGAACCTTTTTTCTCAAACTTATTAATGGCGATCAGATCGGCAAAATCAATCATATCAATCTTTTCTAGTTGGGAAGCTGCGCCAAACTCACTTGTCATAACATATAAAGATACGTCACTAATATCACGGATTTCCGCATCCCCTTGGCCAATTCCACTTGTTTCAACAATGATTAAATCGTAATCTGCTGCTTTTACAACTGCAAGGGCATCTTTAATCGCAAGTGATAGTTCACTTCTTGATTTACGCGTTGCCAGTGAACGCATATACACCCGTGGTGAGAAAATGGAGTTCATCCGAATACGGTCGCCTAATAGAGCACCGCCCGTTTTTTGTTTTGTTGGATCGACAGAAAGAATCGCAATCTTTTTATCTGGAAATTCATTAATAAAGCGTCTGACTAGTTCATCCGTTAATGAACTTTTACCTGCGCCACCTGTACCTGTTATTCCGAGGACAGGGATGTTTTTTGCACTTTGTTTAATTTTTTCAAGGGTTTCTTCTGCCGTAGCTGCCAGTTCCTTCTCAATCCCTTGTGCATTTTTTTCCACTAAGTGTTCAGCTAAAGTAATAAACTTAGCAACAGCATAATCATCCGATTTCTTTAAATGTTCAATTTGGTCGGATAAGTCCGTTGTTACTGTGGAAAAATCACATTCTTCAATCATTTTATTAATCATACCTTGAAGACCAAGCTTCCGACCGTCTTCCGGTGAAAAAATCCCAGCAATTCCGTATTCCTCTAGCTCTCTTTTTTCCCGCGGTAAAATTACACCGCCTCCGCCACCGTAAATCCGAATATGGCCCGCACCTTTTTCCTGGAGAAGGTCATACATATATTTAAAAAACTCCATATGACCGCCTTGATAGGAAGAAATGGCAATACCTTGTACGTCTTCTTGAATAGCCGCATTGACAATTTCTTCTACGGAACGGTTGTGACCAAGGTGAATGACTTCCACACCAGATGCTTGTAAGATGCGTCGCATAATATTAATGGCTGCATCATGACCATCGAACAAGCTTGATGCGGAAACAAAACGAACTGGGTGTTTCGCATTGTAAACAACTTTACTCATTCTCAACACTCCTTATTTATACCTTCTAAATTGAGTTTCACCTTGAACGGAATCCAATTAATGTATGTCATAGAATGATAGATTTATTGTAGTTAATTGTTTTTATTTGTTAGTGCATAGGATTGAATCGTTTGGATAAAAAACTCGGTTTGCAGTTCTGTATATTTTTTTAATGAGTACTCTTTACGTAATGCCCAGCGACGAAAGCCCCACATTTGTCCTTGGACAAATAAATTGTGAGCGAGTAATTTAATTTGATTTTCATGTAATGGGAGACCTAAATTTTCCGTGTAGTCTTTAATTAATTGTTCAAAAAGCGACACCATTTGAATTTCCTTCTTTAAAACATATGGAAGTGCATCTTTAGATAAAGATTTCGCCTCTTGATATAAAACGAGTACTTCATCTTGCATCTCATCCATAATGCGAAAATAGGCAGCGATACCTAATTTCATTGTTTCTGTTGTAACTTGGTGAAGATCGAGGACTTTTTGAATTTTTTCTTGTACTTCATCATAAATTCGGTCACAAACTAAATACAAAATGTCGTCCTTCGTCCGGATGTATTCGTAAAGGGTACCGATGGAAAAACCAGCAAGTTTCGCTATTTCCCTCGTTGTTGTACGGTGGAATCCCTTTTCTTTAATAAGCGAAATAGCTCCTTTAACGATTTGATCTCTACGAAGTTGGATTAGTTTTTCATCTTTTACATTTGAGTGGACTTTCTGTTTTTCTGACAAATAACCACCTCACAATATTAGGTAGGTTGACAGAGTGAGAGACTTTTTGATGTTACTAAAAAACGTTTTTTTATAAATTAAGGGTAGCTTGTAATTTTGTATGCTTAAGTCCAAATGTTTCGGATCTATTTATTGCTTTAATCTTATATTTCGTCCGTCTATTGCAGAAATTAGTGCGTTTTTTCAAAGTCTGATTCTTTTTATGAGCGATTTTGAATATTTTTAGAGCGATTCGGTTTGTTTTAAGAGCGAATCTTTCAATTTTATGAGCGACTTTTTTTACCTATGAGCGAATCGGACTTTTATGAGCGATTCGAACTACTTTAAGAGCGAATTTTCTCGATATATGAGCGATTTGATCAAAGAAGGGTCACTTTTATTTCCTCATGAGCGACATCGTAACCTCTATGAGCGATTTGTTCATCTTAATGAGCGGTTAGAGCAACCCTTCTAAGAAAAATATTCCCTTCCATTCTACACACTGCAAAGTTCACTCATTAAAGCATTCTTGAAATTACCAATCTTTGAATCTCTTGCGTACCTTCATAAATTTGTGTGATTTTCGCATCGCGCATGTACCGTTCCACCGGGTATTCCTTCGTATAACCGTAACCACCAAATACTTGTACCGCTTCAATTGTCGTTTTCATTGCAGTATCACCCGCAAACAGTTTCGCCATTGCAGATGCTTTACCGTATTCAAGACCTTCAGATTCTAACCAAGCAGCTTGATAAGTTAATAATCTTGCAGCTTCAATATTTGTCGCCATGTCAGCTAATTTAAAGGATACGCCTTGATTTTTCATAATCGGTTTACCGAATTGCTCCCGTTCCTTTGCATAATTTACGGCTGCATCAAGGGCACCTTGGGCAATTCCTACAGCTTGAGCAGCGATTCCGTTGCGCCCACCATCAAGCGTCATCATCGCAATTTTAAAACCATCCCCTTCTTCACCTAGTAAGTTTTCAGCTGGGACAATACAATCTTCAAAAATTATTTCTGTCGTCGGTGATGAACGAATGCCGAGCTTTTCTTCTTTTTTACCAACTTTAAAGCCTGGGAAACTGCTTTCGACGATAAACGCACTTGTCCCACGATGTTTCTTTTCTGGATCTGTTAATGCAAAAACAATATAAATATCAGCAACCCCACCATTAGTGATGAAAATTTTTGAACCATTTAAAACGTAATGATCGACTTCTTTTCTTGCAATTGTTTTCATGTTTCCTGCATCGGACCCGGATCCTGCTTCAGTTAAACAGTAAGCACCGATACTTTTCCCTTCTGCCATTGGTCGTAAATATTTTTGTTTTTGTTCTTCGGTGCCGAATTTGAAAACTGGCCAACCAGCAAGGGATGTATGGGCAGACAGTGTTACACCAACCGATGCATCGACACGTGACAATTCTTCAACAGCAATGGCATAAGCTAAATAGTCACTACCGATACCTCCGTATTTTTCTGGCCAAGGTATGCCGGTTAGGCCAAGTTCTGCCATTTTATCGAAAATTTCACGATCAAATCGCTCTTCCTCATCTCGTTCTGCAGCAGTTGGTGCTACTTCGTTTATGGCAAAGTCTCGGACCATTTTTCTAATCATTTCATGCTCTTCAGTTAGTTTGAAATTCATTTCTTTTCCCCCTTGATTGTTGTGCACTTAAACACTGTATTTACTGTATTGATTTTTTAAAAATTTTGCATAGACACATGAAATAAACCTAAGACATAAAACTTATAAATGTCTTGAAATAACTAGTTTTTGAATTTCATTTGTTCCTTCATAAATTTGCGTTACTTTCGCATCACGGAAATAACGTTCGACATCGTATTCTTTCGTATATCCGTAACCACCGTGAATTTGAATGGCTTCTGTAGCCACATACATCGCTGTATCTGAAGCAAACATTTTGGCCATCGAAGATTCCTTCGCACATTTTTTACCTTCATTTTTCAATTCGGCTGCATGGTAGACTAATTGTTTTGTAGCTTCAATTCGCGTGGCCATATCAGCTAACTTAAAGCCGACACCTTGATGAGATATAATTGGTTTACCGAACTGTTCGCGAGTTTTCGCATAGCCTAAAGCCAGTTCAAAGGCGCCTTCTGCAATGCCTAAACTTTGGGCAGCGATACCAATTCGACCAGCATCAAGATTCGCTAACGCAATTTTATAGCCGTCTCCTTCATCACCAAGTCGATTTGTTTCTGGCACCCGCATATTTTCAAAAGTGATTTCTACCGTTCGCGATCCGTGCAATCCCATTTTCTTTTCATCTTTACCGATAATTAGTCCCGGGGTACCCTTTTCAACAATAAAAGCGGTAATACCTTTACTTCCCGCTTCCGGATTTGTCTTGGCAAAGACAATGTAAACGTCGGCTTCCCCACCATTTGTAATAAAAATTTTACTGCCGTTAATGATGTACTCGTCTCCATCTTTTACAGCCCTCGTTTGAAGTGACGAAGCATCCGAACCCGCACTTGGTTCCGTTAAACAAAAGGCACCTAAATATTGACCGGACGCTAGTTTTGGTACATAGTGACGTTTCTGTTTTTCCGTTCCAAAAAAGAGAATAGGATTTGTTCCTACCGATGTATGGACGGATAAAATGACTCCAAGGGCAGGACTGACCTTCGAAATCTCATGAATTACTAAAATATACGATTTGAAATCCATGCCTGCGCCACCATATTCCGTTGGGATTGGAATTCCCATTAACCCAAGATCACCCATTTTTTTTATTAAATTGCGCGGAAATTCCCCTTTTTCCATGTTTGGTATGAAGGGAACAACTTCATGGTTCACAAAGTCTCGGACCATCTCAATTAGCATTTGTTGCTCATCAGTCGTTTGATGAGTTTGTTTTGACTTGGAAATTGGTGAGTTCATATTTCGACCTCCTTTCTAATAGGAGATTAGAATTGAATTTATTTTGTTAACGTTTTCTTATAAACTTTTAAAAAACAATTCTATTGATATACGTAAAAACCGCGCCCTGTCTTTTTACCTAACCAGCCGGCCTTTACATATTTCCGTAATAATGGACAAGGACGATATTTGTCATCTCCAAGACCTTCGTGCAATGTTTCCATAATATAAAGACAAGTATCTAATCCGATAAAGTCGGCAAGTTGTAGTGGTCCCATCGGATGATTCATACCTAATTTCATAATGTCGTCAATCGCTTCTTTCGTTGCGACACCTTCATATAAGGTGAAGATTGCTTCATTAATCATTGGTAAAAGAATGCGGTTAGAGATAAAACCTGGGAAGTCATTTACTTCGATTGGAACTTTTTTCAACTTTTTACCTAAATCATTTACTACTTCATAGGTTTCGTCACTTGTTGCCAGACCACGAATAACTTCAATTAGCTTCATAACGGGAACCGGGTTCATAAAATGCATTCCGATTACTTTTTCAGGACGATTCGTAACAGCGGCAATCTCGGTAATTGGCAATGATGATGTATTCGTTGCTAAAATTGTTTCCGGTGATGTGATTTCATCAAGTTGTTTAAAAATATCCTTTTTTACTTCCATATTTTCAACGGCAGCCTCAATAACGATTTGACATCCTTCCGCATCTTGTAGATTTGTCGATTGTTGAATTCGGTTTATGATCTCTTTCCGTTCTTCTTCCGTAAGTTTCCCTTTGCCGACTTGGCGTGACAATAAATTATAAATATTTGCTAGTCCTTTGTTTACTGCTTCTTCATTAATGTCATATAAAATAACTTCGAAACCGTTTGTGGCACATACTTGTGCAATTCCAGAACCCATTTGACCTGCTCCAACTACCATGATTTTTTCTATATTCATGTAACGACCTCCTAAATTATGATTTTATTATTTAAACAAATCACCTTTATAGTTAGAAAATGAAAGGCAAGTAGTAGTGGCGTTTTTCCAGAAGGTGACTGGCATGAGTGATTTCACTTCCTTGCCTCTCAAGTTTTTTCAATTATTGTTTTGGTACTTCAATTAAAATTGCATCGCCTTGCCCACCGCCTGAACAAATGGCTGCGATTCCGAGTCCACCGCCTCTTCGTTTTAATTCATAGGCTAATGTTAAAATAATTCTCGCACCACTTGCGCCGATAGGATGTCCAAGGGCCACGGCACCACCGTTCACATTAACTTTTTCCGGGTCAAGTCCGGCAATTTTGACAGAAGCTAATGCAACGGCTGCAAAGGCCTCATTAATTTCGAATAAATCAATTTCATCCGCTGTTTTACCGACTTTTTCTAAAAGCTTGTTGATCACAAGTCCTGGTGTTTTTGGAAAGTCCTTCGCTTTAATTGCAAGGGATTCGTTCGCTAAAATTCTTGCCAGTGGTTTTCGACCTTCTCTTTCTGCTTTTTCCTCGTCCATTAATACGAGGGCACATGCTCCATCATTGACACCTGGGGCATTTCCTGCCGTAATCGTACCGTTCGGATCAAAGGCTGGTCTTAATTTTGCAAGCTTTTCAACGGATGTGTCTTTCCTCGGTGCCTCGTCTACAGAAACCGTAATTGGCTCACCTTTCCGTTGTGGTATTTCAACAGGTACAATTTCCTCTACAAGTTTTCCTGATTCAATGGCTGCAAGTGCTCTCTGATGACTTCGGTAGGCCCATTCGTCTTGTTCTTCCCTTGTAATATTCAATTCTTCTGCTGTACCGTTTCCGTAGTTCCCCATATGTGCCCCGGTGAAACTGCACGTTAAACCGTCATAAATCATTAAGTCAATAAGTTCACTATGTCCCATACGGTAACCAGTTCTTGCCTTTGGAAGAACAAACGGTGCGTTAGACATTGACTCCATTCCACCGGCAACAACCGTACTCGCCTCACCTGCCCGAATGAGTAAATCAGCTAGTGCGACACTACGCATTCCAGATGCACATACTTTATTTATCGTTTCTGTTTTTGTTTCCCATGGGATATTTGCGTTGCGAGCTGCTTGCCGTGATGGTAATTGTCCCTGTCCGCCCTGTAAAACGGTACCTAATAAAACGTGGTCGACTGCGTTTGTTCCTAAGTCAGAACGCTTTAATGCTTCTGTAATGGCAATCCCGCCAAGTTGACTTGCACTTAAAGAACTCAATGCACCATTTAACTTGCCAAATGGTGTTCTTGCCCCGTCTAAAATGACTGTTTTTCCCATCTTAATCCCCCTTGATAATGATATCGCTTTCATAGAGCGTGAAATATTAATATTTACTTTTCGTTTTGCTTACTTAGTAAAAATATTCTCTTCAGATTCTCTTGTTGTTTAGACGAGATGTGTGGAACAATTTGTAGTTGAACATAGAAGTTTTTTAAATGTAGAAATCATTATTTGCTGCAAAAACATTGACTGAACGCTCGCTCGGGGTGAATGTTTAAATAAGGGGGACCTCCTCTTTTTTACAAAAGTCGGTCCCTCTATCTTTCTAATATTAGATTAACTCATTTCTTAAAATTTTCAATATTTTTATTATATTATGATACAACTTTTTAACTAATCACCAAAAACAGCTTTTTCTAATACTTCTGCTACGTCATATGTTTTTACGGTATCTTCTACTTCAATCGCTTTTGTACCGTCGGAAAGCATCGTTAAGCAATATGGACATCCAGCACTAATTGTTGTTGCTTCAGTTTTAAGTGCTTGTTCCGTTCTTGCGACGTTAATACGGTGTCCTGTTTCTTCTTCCATCCACATGAGACCGCCACCGGCACCACAACACATCGCATCTTCACGATTACGTTCCATTTCAACTAATTTAACACCTTTAATAGACTTTAAGATTTCACGTGGTGGGTCATAAACATCATTGTATCGACCTAAATAACAAGAATCATGGAAAGTAATCGTTTCGTTTACTTCATATTTTGGTACAAGCTTGCCTTCTTTAACGAGTTGATATAACAATTCTGTATGGTGATAAACTTCTGCTTTAAAACCAAAGTCAGGATATTCATTTTTAAAAATATTGTATGCGTGAGGATCAATTGTAACAATTTTTTCCACACCGTTTTTCTCAAACTCTTTTATATTTTTTTCAGCTAATTCTTGGAATAAAAATTCGTTTCCTAAGCGACGTGGTGTATCACCAGAGTTTCTTTCTCTGTTACCTAAAATCGCAAAGGATACCCCTGCTTCGTTTAACAGTTTTGCAAAGGATAAAGCAATTTTTTGGCTTCGGTTATCGTAAGACCCCATAGACCCAACCCATAGTAAGTATTCAAAGTCTTTATCTTCTTTTTGCAATTCTTTTACTGTTGGGATGTACACATCATCACGAAGTTCACGCCAGTTTTCGCGATCCTTTTTATTTAGTCCCCACGGGTTACCTTGTTTTTCAATATTTTGCATCGCACGTTGCGCATCTGGTCTCATTTTTCCTTCTGTCATTACTAAATAACGGCGTAAATCAATGATTTTTTCTACATGCTCGTTCATAACTGGACATTGGTCTTCACAGTTACGGCATGTCGTACAAGCCCAAATTTCTTCTTCTGTAATGACATCACCGATTAAGCTAACATCATAAATGGATGCTGCTGCCGTTTCTTGAGCACCTAAGCCACTTGCTTGCATTGCCAATTGGTTTCCTGTCGTATTTTTGAACATGAATTGTGGAACCCAAGGTGTTTTGGATGTTACAGCTGCACCGTAGTTAGTTAAGTGATCACGCATTTTTACGATTAAATCCATCGGTGACAGCATTTTACCTGTACCTGATGCTGGACACATATTTGTACAACGTCCACATTCTACACAGGCATATAAATCGACTAAGGATAACTGGGAAAACTCATCGATTTTTCCTACACCGAAGGACTCGGCATCTTCATCTTCAAAATCGATTGGTGTTAGTTTTCCTTTTTTATCAGCTTGATGCAAAAATACGTTAGCTGGTCCGGCAATTAAGTGTGCGTGTTTTGATTGCGGGATGTAGATTAAGAATACCAATAACACGATTAAATGAATCCACCATGCCAGATAGAATACGACGATACTCGCTGTTTCTCCCATCCAACCGAAAGCTAAAGCGAATACGGAAGCAACTGGTGCTGTCCATGCTGGATCTTCACCAAACCAAATCATTGTCATTCCATTTCCTAATAGAACAGTGAGCATTAATGTGCCGATAAAAATTAGGACAAGTCCATTTTTCAATCCGCCTTTTAGACGCACAAGTTTTTCGATATAACGACGATAAAAGGCCCAAATAACAGATACTAAAACCATTAATGTGACAAGTTCTTGGAAAAATGTAAATCCTGGATATAATGGTCCAAAAGGTAAATGTTTACCTGGTATTAATCCTTTAATGATGAAGTCGATGGCACCGAATTGGACGAGAATAAATCCATAAAACATCATGACGTGAATCGCGCCACTTTTTTTATCTTTCAATAATTTTTTCTGTCCAAAAACAAAAATTAATATGTTTCTAAAACGCTCTTTTAAGTTTTGGTCAAACACTTCTTTTTTACCTAATTTAATATATGAGACTCTCGTTTTAATTAGGTAAGCAAATAAATATGCCGCGTAAGCGATTACAGAAATTGTTGCAATCCAGTTAACAACTAATAAGGATTGACTCATTTGTCCTCCCCCTTTTTTGTATTCTCCCTCTGTTCTAATTAAAGCTATGGATTAAAAAATTGTTGAACGAATTAGTGCCATTTCACCTTATTTTTAATTATATACTGAATGAGCGTTCAGTCAATATGTTTGCTTAATTTTTACAAAATTCCCATTAAATTGATATATACGACATTTATCAGCAAAATCCTTCAATTGAATAGAAATTTTTTAATTGATTTGTCGTGAAAATAGCATAATTAAGTTATTTTAGAGTAAAATATATCTCTAGCCAAGTGAAGGGAGGCCAACCTTTGCTGTATTTTTTCGGTGCTTTTATAATTTTGTTGTTTTTAATTTTTATTGATTATTATTTCGGGCGGATTCACCACTTAAAACATGTGAAAAAACATTCCTTTCCTGTTCGACATAGTGACATTACAATTTTCACGAGCGGTCCTTTATTGTTTGAAAAAATGTTGGCGGATATTTCGGAAGCCCAGCACCATATCCATATGTTGTTTTATATTTTTCGTAATGATGAATTTGGGATGAAAGTACTGCGTTTGTTAGAGGAGAAAGCTAAGGAAGGTGTACGGGTGCGTGTTTTAATTGACATTGTTGGTAGTCACCGATTTCCACGTAGACTTATGAAAGAGATGAGTTTGAAAGGTGTGGAAATTGAATATTGTCATACGCCAAGTTTCCCCTTTTTCTTTTTCCACTTACAAAATCGCAATCATCGAAAAATCACTGTTATTGATGGTAAAATCGGCTATCTCGGTGGTTTTAATATTGGAAATGAGTATATCGATCTTCATCAAAGGCTGAGCCCTTGGCGAGATTGCCATGTCCGCTTTACGGGTGAAGGTGTGTGGGATTTGCAATTGCAGTTTCTAACAGATTGGACGGAAGCGACTTGGCGGGGACCTGAAGAGAATGAGCGAGAATTGTATTATCCTGCTTTGGCACAAGGACGTGTTGAGCACCAATTTTTTGCCTTTGAGGGAGATTGTTGGGAAGACAAAGTCGTGGAAATGATAAGTTCGGCAAAACGGAAGATTATTATCGGTTCGCCATATTTTATTCCAAGTAAAAGGGCGTTTGCTGCGATTTTGGATGCTGTTAAGCTTGGTGTGGAGGTAGTGTTGATTCTTCCAGAGATGAGTGATCATCCTTTGATCCAGGAGGCTTCGTATCGGTTTTTGCGAAGGTTGATTCGATTGAATTGTTGCTCCGTTTATCGGTATCGCGAGGGGTTTTACCATGCGAAAGTGTTTGTTATTGATGACGATATATGTTCAGTTGGGACAGCGAATTTTGATAACCGCAGCTTTTATTTTAACCACGAGCTAAACAGTATGTTTCGAGATCCTGGTATGGTGATTGAAATGCTTGAAATTGCGGAGATGGATTTGTCTAAATCAACGAAATTGACGGCGGATATGTTGCGGCATAGGAATTTTGTTGGCGTTTTGAAAGAGTTGTTTGCAATTTTGTTATCACCGTTGTTGTAGAGATGTGTGTGGGGTGGTTTGTGGTTATGTGAGAATCCGGAGTTTTTTGGATGTTTGTCGCTTGGCATCTGTGAAGGACAGTTTGGTACGATTCTCTCGATTATTTGTCTTTCATCGTGTCTATGATGGACACTTTGATTTCGTTTTCGTGCTGATTTGTCCTTCATTGTACTTATGAAAGACATTTTGATTCGGTTTGAGTGCTAATTCTTCCTTTATCATGTCTATGAAAGACACTTTGAGTCGGTTTGCGCATTGATTTGTCCTTCAGCACGCCTATGATGGACACTTTGTCCCGGTTTGCGCCCTGATTTGTCCTTCAGCACGCCTATGATGGACACTTTGTCCCGGTTTTCGCATTGATTTGTCCTTCAGCACGTCTATGATGGACACTTTCTCTCGATTTGCGCATTGATTTGTCCTTCAGCACGCCTATGATGGACACTTTGTCCCAGTTTGCGCCCTGATTTGTCCTTCAGCACGCCTATGATGGACACTTTCTCTCGGTTTTCGCATTGATTTGTCCTTCAGCACGCCTATGATGGACACTTTGTCCCAGTTTGCGCCCTGATTTGTCCTTCAGCACGTCTATGATGGACACTTTGTCCCGGTTTTCGCATTGATTTGTCCTTCAGCACGCCTATGATGGACACTTTCTCTCGATTTGCGCATTGATTTGTCCTTCAGCACGCCTATGATGGACACTTTCTCTCGATTTGCGCATTGATTTGTCCTTTAGCACGCCTATGATGGACACTTTGTCCCAGTTTGCGCCCTGATTTGTCCTTCAGCACGCCTATGATGGACACTTTCTCTCGATTTGCGCATTGATTTGTCCTTCAGCACGCCTATGATGGACACTTTCTCTCGATTTGCGCCCTGATTTGTCTTTTAGAAGGCTTGTAAGAGACAGTTTACGAACAGTTTCTTGGAATTTTGTCTTTTAGAGGGTCTATAAAAGACAGTTCGTCCGATTTTCCTGGCGCTTTGTCCTTTTGAAAGCCTATAAAAGACAATTCTTGCCGATTTTCCTGTCACTTTGTCCTTTAGCAAGCTTTATTAAAGACAATTCTCTCCCTTACATCTGAAGTTTTGTCTTTTAGATGTCCTATAAAAGGCAATCCACCTCATTTTTCTCCTATTTTTGTCTTTAAGACACTTCATAAAAGACATTTCACCTCTTTGCCCTCAAATTTTGTCTCTTTGACAACCTATAAATGACAATCCACCTCATTTTCCTCATACTTCTGTCCTTTAGAAGCTTCATAAAAGACATTTCACCTCTTTACCCTCAAACTTTTGTCCTTTAGCCCCGTCTCCCCCAATTAAAAACCCTCGCCCGAGATTTCTCCTAAACGAGAAACCCCAAGCAAGGGTCAAACTAAGCCAGTTAACACAAAAAGCGTACCTATTCTACTCTATTATTACATTCTTTCCGGTGCACTTACACCAACTAAGCGTAATGCATTTTTCATTGTAATTTGAACTGCTTTTACTAATGCTAAGCGTGCCTTCGAAAGTTCCGCATTTTCTTGATCCAATACTTTTACTGCATTGTAAAAGCTATGGAATGTGGATGCTAAGTCGTGAATGTAGTTTGTGATGCGATGTGGTGCACGTTTTTCAGCTGCTTCCACAATCACTTGTGGGAACTCACCGACTCTTTTCAGTACATCAATTTCTTTTTCTTCACCGATTAAAGATAAATCAATCGCAGCTACATCATCAGCACTAACTGCAAATCCTAATTCTTCACTTTGACGTAAAATACTGCAAATACGTGCATGGGCGTATTGCGCATAGTATACCGGGTTTTCATTGGACTGAGATACAGCTAAGTCTAAGTCAAAGTCTAAATGAGTGTCTGGACTTCTCATCGCAAAGAAGTAACGTGTCGCATCTAAACCAACTTCTTCAATAAGTTCACGCATCGTAACGGCTTTACCAGTCCGCTTACTCATTTTCATTTTTTCGCCGTCTTTATACAGCTGAACCATTTGGATTACTTCCACTTCTAATGCTTCACGGTCAAAGCCTAAAGCTTCCATTGCCGCTTTCATCCGTGGAATGTAACCGTGGTGATCTGCACCCCAAATATTAATTACTTTCGCAAAACCACGTTCAAATTTGTTTTTATGATAAGCAATATCAGGCATGAAGTAAGTATATGAGCCGTCAGATTTGCGTAATACACGGTCTTTGTCATCGCCATAGTCCGTAGTACGTAACCAAATCGCACCATCTTGATCATAAACTTGTCCTTTTTCACGCAAAACTTCTAATGCTTCTTCAACTTTTCCATCTTCATATAGAGAAGTTTCACTGAACCATACATCAAACTTAACACGGAAGTTTTCCAAGTCTTTTTTCAGCTTGTCCATTTCAGCATCTAAACCGTACTTCCGGAAAAATTCAAACCGTTCTTCTTCTGAAGCATTAACAAACTTATCGCCATATTCTTCAGCTAGTTTTTTCCCAATTTCAATGATGTCTTGGCCATGATAGCCATCTTCAGGCATTTCTTTATCCATACCTAACGCTTGGAAGTAACGAGCTTCAATTGAGTAAGCTAAATTATTAATTTGGTTTCCCGCATCGTTAATATAATATTCACGGGTTACATCGTATCCAGCAGCATCCAACACATTACATAATGTATCACCTACTGCCGCTCCACGGGCATGACCAAGGTGTAAGTCTCCAGTTGGGTTCGCTGAAACAAACTCAACTTGAATTTTTTCACCTTTACCGTATTCTGTACGTCCATACTCTTCGCCCGCTTTTAAAACGTTCGGAATTAATTCTGTTAAATAACTATTGTCCATGAAAAAGTTAATAAAGCCTGGACCTGCAATTTCAATTTTTTCAACATGAACTTTTTCTTTAGCAAAATGCTCAATTACACTTTCCGCAATTTGACGTGGTGCTCTTTTTGCAACCCGGGCTAATTGCATCGCGATATTCGTTGAATAGTCACCGTGGGCTTTTTCCTTCGGTACTTCAAGAACGACATCTGGTATTTGTGCTTCTTCTGCTAAACCACTTGCGATAACGGCTTGTTTAATTTCATCTTTGATCGATTGTTCTACTGCTTGTACTATGTTCATATTCCCTTGTCCTCCTTAAAATTAAATTGTATTTGATAGGAGCCTACTTCGAGCTCTTCCATATAAAAATCATAGTTAATATTTAAGTTGCCTTCTCGAGCCTCTTCATCCCATTTAAAAGCTAACTTCTTCGTATTTGTTTTTATTCTAAAGTGACCGATATTGGTATTATATGTACCGCCCATTACTTCTCTTTGTTTAAAAGATAGCATCATATTTAATGAGCCTTTACGAATAATTTTCGCTTCAGGAATTTCATTTTCGGAAAATTTTACAACTGTATGTACTTTCCTCTTCTTTTCCAAAAATTCATCATAAATTAAATACGATGTTTTCCCCTTTTTATAATATTGACCAAAAACCATTAGCTCATATTTTTCTCGATTTCCATCTCGGTGTTTGATATTGATTGTGGTCGAAATTTTGACCGGAGCCCCAGTTGCTGGCACTTCCTCACATCCTCTACGTTGTTCATCTATATTTAACTATATCATTTTAGCGATTTCCTTGTTTGAATTCAATGCAAAAACGGTTTATAATCGTATATTTTCTATTTGCTTCAAAAATTTGGCGAATACGTTTAATCACTGTCAAACATTTCCATACTAAATAATATGAGGGAAAACGAAATAAGTGGCAAGCCCTGAACTTGGAAAATCTAGTTTTACTATTAGGATATAGGCTTTTTTCAATGAAAATTTTTTCTCTCATAGGGGGAATACAACAATGAAACAGACATCTCATCCAAATTTTAAACGAACGTTAAAAGTGGCCCAAGTTTCCTTAGTTATCAGTAGTTTTTTTGTTATTATTCTATTTTTAACGCTTTTAGGATTATATACTTATGGAAAAATAGCAGGACCACCACCCATTGAAATACCACAATCAACAATTTATTATGCTGCCGATGGGTCAATGATCGGTGAAACGAATAGTGGTCAGAAACGATATTGGGTTGACTTAGACGATATTTCTCCACATTTAGTTGAGGCCACGTTGGCAATTGAAGATCAACATTTTTATTCGCATGCTGGCTTTGATTATAAGCGAATTATCGGAGCAATTGTCGCTAATCTTAAAGCGATGTCTAAAGTACAAGGGGCGAGCACAATCTCACAACAGTATGCTCGGAATTTATTTTTAAGTCATGAAAAAACATGGTCTAGAAAATTAAAAGAGGCCTTTCATACGATACGATTAGAAACGAACTATTCTAAAGATGACATTTTAGAAGGGTATTTAAATACGATTTATTATGGCCACGGTGTATATGGGATTGAAGCCGCAAGCCTTTATTATTTTAATAAAAATGCTAGAGACTTAACTCTAAGTGAAGCTGCCCTACTTGCAGGTATTCCAAAAGGACCTAGTCTTTATTCACCTCTAACTGCCTTTGATAATGCAAAAAAAAGACAAGAACTAATTTTAAATGAAATGGTAATACAAGGTCGGATATCGAAGGATGAGGCGACAGTTGCAGCTTCACAACCGATTGAATTTGCCGCTCAAGAAGTGGTAACTAAACCTAAGGTTGCACCATACTTTCAAGATGTTGTGAAGGCCCAGTTAAAAGAAATTGGATTAGATGAGCAGACGATTACCCTTGGTGGTTTAGAAATTCATACAACGTTAGATCTCGATATGCAAAAAATTGCTGAGGAGCAGTTTGAAAAAACATTCCCGAAAAATTCAGTGCTTCAAGGGGCATTAGTGGCGATGGATCCACAAACGGGATATGTAAAAGCATTAATTGGTGGTCGTGATTATGGAGAAACAAGTTTTAACCGGGCAACGCAAGCATTAAGACAACCGGGTTCAACGATTAAACCACTTCTTTATTATGCAGCCTTGGAAAAAGGTTTTACACCTTCTTCGACATTTCGTAGTGAAAAAACAACGTTCAACTTTAATGACGGACGTGACCCGTATACACCTCATAATTTTAATCATAATTATGCTGAGGATGATATTACATTAATGCAAGCCCTCGCTTTATCGGACAATGTGTATGCCGTTAAAACGCATTTATATTTAGGTATGGATACACTTAGTGAAACGACAAAACGATTTGGTATTAAATCATTAACGAAGGAGGTTCCTTCAGCTGCTTTAGGTACATCAAACGTTCGATTGATTGAATTGGCAAACGCCTACAGCTTACTTGCGAACGGTGGTCGAAAAGTTGAACCGGTTTTTATTACAAAAATTGTTGACCGTAACGGGGATATCATTTATCAACACGAACTGGATCAAACTCAAGTGTTGGACAAAGATATTGCATTCGTAACAACCCATTTAATGACTGGGATATTTGATGAACGATTAAACGATTATACGACGGTAACCGGACATAATATCCGTTCAAAGCTGACACGAATTTATGCAGGAAAATCTGGAACAACGGATTATGATAATTGGATGGTTGGCTTTACACCGAAGCTTGTTACTGCCGTATGGGTTGGTTATGATAAGGGGAAAGAAATTAATCGGACGGATGAAAGGCAATATGCCAAAAATATTTGGGCTGATTTCATGGAGACCTCCCTCGCTGGCACGCCAATTGAATCCTTTAAGCCTACTTCTGGTGTTGTCGGTGTTTATATCGATCCAGAAACGGGACTCCTTGCCTCGGATAAATGTTTAACAAAACGATTCACATATTTTGTCAAAGAAACCGAACCAACGGAATATTGTGATGGAAAAAGACCTGATGGGGATTTTTTTGAGAAAGATCATGGCGGTCAAAGAAAGGAACAAGAACAATCTCCGTGGTACAAACGCTTATTGGATTGGTGGGATTAAAGTTTTAGATTACTAATATTTACATTAAAAAACTCCTTGGCACGCACACCAAGGAGTTTCTTTTATTCTACACCTAATTTCTTTTTCAGTTCGTCACTGGAGTTTTCCCATAGGCCACCTTCTTGTTTTTTCAAAAACTCCGCTAACGTTTTCTTAGAAGGTTCATCCATATGATCGACAATAAAATGCCCTTTTAATGATTTATCCATTTTATTTACATGGTCTGGGAAAATTTTATAACCGCGTCTAGCTTCACGGTCAGTTGCTAAATCACAAGCAGTTACTCCGTAGTAAAAAGGACCGTTTTCATTCCGCTCAACGGTTACCCAAACGAGCCAATACCATTTCGGATTAGGTAATTCCTCGATATTCGGTACAAAACGTAACCCTTTTTCTACTTTACTCTTCGCATGCATTGCTCCTATATCAATAAAGGCTTCTTGTTCCGCAACGTCAATGAAGATTGGTGTCATGTTTTCTAAATTAAGAACACCAGGATTATATCCTTTATGACCATCTAACGGGTCATTTTTAATAATATTGAAATGAACCGTTTTCTTCTTTTCTACCAATTTTCACACCTCTTTTTATGTATTTTTCATAAGAAGTTTTTTACTAAAAATCGATACTATCAACTGTATTTAAATACCTTCTATTACTATCATATTATAAATCGTCAAATGATTAAAAGAATCCGCCATAAAATTGAAAAATCCATTCTGTAATTTGTGGGACAAGCCCTAAAATCGGTCCGATCGTAACATTGAATAAAGGTTTTACAAGAACTAAAACTAAAAAGATAAGCACACCGTAAACTTCATATTGGCTCAATTTTGCCCGGGTTTCATTAGAAAGGAACTCTGTAACAATACGATACCCATCAAGTGGCGGAATGGGAATTAAGTTAAAAACAAAAAGTAACACATTTAAATAGATAAACCAGAAAAACAAACTAACAAAGAAATCTAATACTGGTCCGTTTCCAACCGAAGCAAATATAAATAAAATGAGCCCGCCAATAAAGGCTAGTAGTAGGTTACTTAATGGTCCAGCCACTGATGTAAGGACACTTGCGAGTCGTGGATTTTTAAAATTAAAACGGTTAACTGGGACAGGCCTTGCCCAACCAAACCCAAATAGTAGTAAGAAAAGGGTTCCTAACGGGTCAAGATGAACAGAAGGATTTAACGTAATCCTTCCCTGTCTATGAGCTGTTGGGTCACCAAATTTATATGCAACGAAGGCATGGGCAAATTCATGGACGGAAAATGCAATAATTAACGAAATTATAATGTATGGTAATATTTGAATATCAAAAGCTAAAAATGAATTTAAAAAGTCCATTGATAATCTCCTTACAGATTTTATTTTTCCTATATTTTACCACCTATTGATAGCATTAACATCCTACAAAGTTCGTATAATATTCTTTTTCTATTTTCTAAAAATTCCTATCCTAAACAAGCGAAAAATCGTTATAATAATAGCAAGTAAGTTTTCTTACTGTAATTGTGTAAGAAGCGAAATTTCACACTGTATGTAGTAAGAAAGGGTAAAAACTTTTTAATGAACAGGAGGGAACACCCATGCCAATCGTTACTGTTAAAATGCTAGAAGGTCGTAGTGACGATCAAAAGAAAGTTTTAGTTGAAAAAGTAACTGCTGCTGTTACTGAAACAACTGGCGCACCTGCTGAAAGAGTCACTGTTATTATTGAAGAAATGAAAAAGAACCATTTTGCAACAGCTGGCGTCCGTGCAAGCGATCAATAATTAATACTAACCATATACATACCAAAAAAGCATTTTGGAATAGACTCCAAGATGCTTTTTTGGTACAGGGGTGGTACAGGGGGACGGGTTCGGTGTTTCTATTTTGATATAGAATCAAGGGACCCGTCCCTCTGTTCCACTTCCTCTGTTCCACTTTTGCTGATAAATTTTGGTACGAGGGACCTGTCCCCCTGTTTCAAACATTTGCTTTTGCTTGTAGTGATGCAATGTATTCGAAAGCTTCATCAATTTCTTCTTTCGTATAGTTTTGCTTTCCTTTTACTTTGGCGATTTTTTCGTAAATTTCTTCTTTAGGTAGTTCATCAAAGTAAAGAATTGTGGAAACTAGTTCAAGGAAGCGTGAACTTTGTTCATTCATATCACATAAACAAGCTTCTAATTTTTCATCCACATTGAGAGAATTCATTTGCAAAAATTCTTCGCCGTTATCCGTTAATTTATAACGATATTGAAAATAACCGCCCTTTTTTTCTTTTACTTCTTCCAAAAAGCCTAGATTCACTAATTCTTCTACTTGTAACGTTAATTCCTCGGAATAAGGTCCATAAAAGTGGAAACCAAATTTTTCTTGGTACGGAAAAGAAAGTCGTTTCGCAATATAAATCATTTTTTGTAATTTTTTTCTACCAACGATTTCCTTCGCAGACCGGATTGCGTAAAGGACTTTAGCATGTTCCAAAAGCATTCGTTTCATCTCCTACTAAATTTACTGCACCATCTTTTACTTTGTGTAACAAAAAATATTACATACTTTTTTAAAAAACTCATTCATTCGTTTTTTAAGAAACAACTAAGCTACCAAATCGAATTCGACAAAAACCACTGTAAGCGTTTTAATACTTATGGGCGACACCAAGTAATTGTTTTATTTGCCTTTTTGTTGCTTGGTTTGTTGATTCATCACGTAATAAATCTGCCGGATAATATAATTTATGATCAGTTCTTCGTTTTCCACTAATTGCTTCCACAATTTCTGATTCACGGGATAATTCGCGGAAATCATTGTTTGGCATAATCAACTGAATTGGGAGTCTTTCTCCTTCTTCTCCTGGACGATAAAAATCGTACGGAAGATCCGATGAAGAATCTAAAACTAAATAATAATCAGGGTCAATTCCGGCCTTTTTAAATAGTGGGATAAGTTCCATGAACATTTTATATTGGCTAGCTGGGTCAAATTCGATGTACTTAAATAAATGGCGATTTAAAAAGCGATAACATAAGTCTTTTAAAATAGCGTCGCCTTCTTCTTGCCAAACTTGGAAATAGTAGAGAACGACGGCTTCATCAAGTTTTAAATAGTCTTCAAGGGTTGGCTTTCCTTGGAAGAAACTTAGAAAATGAGTTGGCTCATGTTTAAATTCATATGAATTTTCATATAATACTTTTGCACGTTGGAGAATTTTCGTTAAAATTACTTCCGCAGAACGGGATACTGGATGGAAGTACACTTGCCAATACATTTGATAGCGACTCATAATGTAGTCTTCGACAGCATGCATGCCACTCTTTTTAAAAACGACTTGTTCTTCAGTCGGACGCATGACACGCATAATCCGTTCAATGTCAAAGTGACCGTAACTAACACCGGTGTAATAAGCATCCCGTAGTAAATAATCCATTCTATCCGCATCAATTTGACTGGATATTAGACTGACAACTAGTTTTTTATCAGATGTTTTGGCAATTACTTCGGCGACTTTTGTAGGAAAATCTTTATCTACCATAGATAGTACTTGGTTTACTTCCGTATCCCCTAAAATAATAGCTTGGGTGAATTGTTCATGGTCGAGCTGGAAAACTTTTTCAAACGCATGGGAAAATGGTCCATGACCTAAATCGTGAAGTAAAGCCGCACAAAGAGAGAGTAAGCGATCTGACTCATCCCAACCAGTTCGTCCTTTAAACACATCGTCGACAATACGGTGAACAATCTCGTAAACACCTAACGAATGGGCAAAACGGCTATGTTCTGCTCCGTGGAAGGTTAGATAAGTCGTGCCGAGTTGTTTTATCCTCCGTAATCTTTGAAACTCTTTTGTACCAATAAGGTCCCAAATAACACGATCACGAACATGGACGTAACGATGAACAGGATCTTTAAATACTTTTTCTTCTCTTAATTTTTCCGTTGCATAGCTCATGTTATAACCTTCTTCCTGACTGTCAGGTCTCTTTTTACTCTTCGTTAAATAAATAACACCTCTATTTTTATGTATGGAAAAAAGAGGTGTTACACAAGTAGTACAAATTCAATCTTAACATTTGCTAGTGCATTATTATTTCAGTTTTGGTTTCACTTTTTCTATTAATTCCTCTTCCGTTTTTGCAAATTTCGGACGGTTGTTTACAACTGCAAAAGTCTTTTTCAAACCTGGTCCACACAACGATTGACAACCAATGATAATTTCTGCATCCGGATCTAGTTCTTTTAATTTAGGAATTAATGTTTTTAAATTTACCGCATCACACTCATCACAAACTCGAAACTCGTTTGCCATGTAATTCAAGTCCTTTCGTCAATTTCTTATCATTGAATTATAAGAAATTACACTCACGATAAGTCTTTTAATATATTATACGGATTATTAAGATGATTCTTTTAAAAGGCTTTATTTTTAAATGCTAATAGGTATTTTACAACGAATAAATTATTATATCAAGTTGGCAACTATAGACAAATTTGTCACAAATTCATGAAGAAACATGAAAAAACAAGTCGATTCCTCGTACATTATGTCGGAAATTTTTTCAAAAAAACTATTATCCTTTCACTTTCGCTGTATAAAACATTTAAATCCTGTCCATATTAATAGTAAGCCTAGTATTTGACGAAGAATTTTTACAATAATGGAATAATGGGAGTTGAGAATATGAAAGTACGTCAAGATGCATGGACAGAAGAAAATGATTTATTGCTAGCTGAAACGGTCCTACGTCATGTAAGAGAAGGAAGTACACAATTAAATGCTTTTGAAGAGGTCGGTGACAAGTTAAATCGTACAAGTGCCGCTTGTGGATTCCGCTGGAACGCTGTTGTGCGCCATAAATATGAAAAAGCTTTACAATTGGCGAAAAAACAAAGAAAGCAAAGACAAAGATTGTTAGGAAAAGACCACGGTGGTAAGAAAAAATTATTATATCAACCACCAACGCCATCACCAGAAGAGTTGGAGATGAGTGCAGAATTACTTGTATCTGAAGTTAATGCTTCAAGTGGAGCTGGTGAGAATGTCGGTACTGGTGTTGCAACAGGTACTGCAGTTTCTAGCAATCAAGGAATTACGCTAGACCAAGTCATTAGTTACTTGCAAAACTTAAATCATTCCAATCTACAAGGTGTCGCATATAAAAGTGAGAATGAAAGATTGAAAAAAGAACTAGCAGATCTCCGTAAGCAAAATGAGGAACTTGAGAAAAAGATTAAAGAGTTAGAAGAAAATGCATCTACAATGCAAGAAGATTATGAAACTCTAGTTAAAATTATGAACCGGGCAAGAAAGCTTGTCCTGTTTGATGAAGAGGAGAAACCTTCATCGACATTTAAAATGGACCGCAATGGCAATTTAGAAAAAATGGCTGAATAATGGTTAGTTATAAGGAGTTAAGTATGTAGGGTTTTTTGTTTGGAAGGTTGACTATTCTTTTATGACACCTATATTTTGGCAACAACAAATCGAAGAAGGGCTGTCTATAAAAATAGGCAGCCTTTTTTATGCATTAGGTGACTGATTTCGCAAGTAAGGTGGTTCTTTTATCAAGTTTTTGCCTTACGGAAGCCACTTTTCATTTCGGTCGACAACACGGTTATAATAATGCTCGTAAAGTGTAATTTCCTCACCTTGTAGCTCACTACTATAAAATTTACCCTTACTTACTTTCTGCAAAACTTTTAAAAAGCGTAGCATACAATCGTTAATCGTTAAATTTGTTCCAAGTAGTTCATTAAGGGATGCCATAACTTCTGGTTTTACATCTGGGTACGTAGCTTTCGTTTCTTCTTGTTGAATTGATTTTTCGTAAAAATTACGAATGATTTCCGCTCGCTTACTACCACTACCTGTTACACAAAGGTAAATTTGGACAGCAACGCCCTTTTTAACTCTCCGCTGAGAGATACCGGCAAATTTTTTCTTATTGATACTTAGGTCATAACTGCCGGGACAATAGGAGCCAACAATTTCACCTGCTTCGATTTCGTCCGTTAAGTCCGCGAACATCTCTTGAACGAACTTGTACATCGCTTCATAACCACTATCTATATCGATTCCTTTTTCCCTTTCCGGAAAGACAAGTGTAAGGTTTAGCACACCTTCGTCTAAATAGACAGCAAGTCCACCTGATGTGCGAACAATATAACGTAATCCTTCTGATTCAAGATATTGTAGACCTTCTTTGAGATGTGGAAGGCGGACATCTTGAATACCGAGGATTACTGAATTATGGTGCACCCAAGAGCGGGCTACGGCAGGCGATTTACCTGTACCTACAACTTCACATAATGTATCATCAATTCCAAAGGATTGTAGTGGATGGAATAGCGGCCCTAAGCTTGATTGATCAATAATCCGCCATTCATCTTGTTCGAGTAATTTGAGAACGTCTTGCATGATTTTCTCCTTTTTTAAAATTAGCTTTCGTTTAATGAGTGTTTTTTATAGATTGGATTGGGATTTAGTATGGGGATTGGCAGTTTGGAGTGGTTTTAATTGTGAAATTTCTTTGAGGCATGTTCTATTGGACAGTTTGAGCAAATTTCCTTTGCGAAAATGTCTTTGAGATGACGCCTATTGGACAGTTCTAGCGACTTTCCTCTGCTAAATGTCCGTGAGACACCATCTATTGGACAGTTCTAGCGACTTTCCTCTGCTAAATGTCCGTGAGACACCATCTATTGGACAGTTCTAGCGACTTTCCTCTGCTAAATGTCCGTGAGAACTGCTTTATTGGACACTTTGAGTGAACTTTCTCCGCGAAATGGTTTTGAGATTGCTTCTCGAGGACATTTTGAAGATCTCTCATTAGCTTTTTGTCATCGAGACGGCTTCTCGGTGACATTTTGAAGATCTCTCACTAGCTTTTTGTCATCGAGAACACTTCTCGGTGACATTTTGAAGATCTCTCATTAGCTTTTTGTCATCGAAACCACCTCTCGAGGACATTTCGATGCTTTATCTCTGGCTTTTTGTCATCGAGAACACTTCTCGGTGACATTTTGAAGATCTCTCATTAGCTTTTTGTCATCGAGAACACTTCTCGGTGACATTTTGAAGATCTCTCACTAGCATTTTGTCATCGAGAACACTTCTCGAGGACATTTTGAAGATCTCTCACTAGCATTTTGTCATCGAGAACACTTCTCGAGGACATTTTGAAGATCTCTCATTAGCTTTTTGTCATCGAGACGGCTTCTCAATGACATTTTAAAGCTTTCTCTCTGGCTTTTTGTCATCGAAACCACCTCTCGAGGACATTTCGATGCTTTATCACTGTCTTTTTGTCATCGAGACGGCTTCTCAATGACATTTTAAAGCTTTCTCTCTGGCTTTTTATCATCGAAGCCACCTCTCGAGGACATTTCAATGCTTTCTCTCTGGCTTTTTGTCAACGAGACATGCCATATTGACATTACAACAGTACTCTTAACTCAAAATGTCCACGAGCTATACTATTACTCAATACCCTCCACGATAACTGCCTCCAAATACGTACCACACAACAACTCTCTCATACACACCCATACAAATATTCCCTATTACATTTATTTTCTTCAAATAAAAGCTTAATATTTCAATTTAATGCACAAAAACCATTATAACACATAGAAAAAGTTGACTTAATTAAACTCGTCGTCTAATCAAGCCAACTTTTCCAAAAATACTATTCTTCTTAATCCATTAAGCTTTGAGCAGCTGTAATTAAAGCAAGTTTATATACATCTTCTTCGTTACAGCCACGGGATAAGTCGTTAACTGGTGCGTTTAATCCTTGTAAGATTGGACCAACCGCTTCGAATCCACCTAAACGTTGAGCAATTTTGTAACCGATGTTACCTGCTTCAAGGCTTGGGAATACGAATACGTTCGCATCACCTTTAATAACGGAATCTGGAGCTTTTTTCGCTGCAACAGATGGAACAAATGCAGCGTCAAATTGGAATTCACCGTCAACAACTAATTCTGGATCTAATTCCTTTGCAACTGTTACTGCGTTCATTACCTTTTCTGTTTCTTCAGATTTAGCAGACCCTTTTGTAGAGAAGCTTAACATTGCTACACGTGGGTCAATATCAAACATTTTCGCTGTTTTCGCACTTTCAACAGCTACTTCGCCTAAACCTTGGGCATCTAAAGTAATGTTGATTGCACAGTCAGCGAAAACATATTTTTCATCGTCACGAACCATGATGAAAGCACCAGAAGTACGTTTTACACCTGGTTTTGTTTTAATAATTTGTAATGCTGGACGAACTGTATCTGCAGTAGAATGTGCTGCACCACTTACTAGTCCGTGTGCTTTTCCAGTATAAACTAACATTGTACCGAAGTAGTTTTCATCTTTTAAAATTTCACGAGCTTGTTCTTCAGTAGCTTTTCCTTTACGGCGTTCTACGAATTTTTCAACAAGCACATCGAATTCTGGATATGTACTCGGATCAAGAATTTGTATACCATCAACAGAAACGCCTAGTTCTGCTGCTTTTTCTTCTACTTTTTCTTGAGTACCAATTAAAATTGGGCTAACTAATTGATCTTGATGAAGACGCACTGCAGCTTTTAATACGCGCTCATCGTAACTTTCTGGAAATACGATGGAAATGCCTTTTCCTGAAACTTTTTGTTTTAAAACTGAGAATAAATCCATGTACAACTTCCTCCTTCTTTTCCTACAGTTTTAGAATACTATTTGTGAAAAAAAATTCAAGCAAATGGGCAGTTTTTGTGAAAATATTATCATCTTTTTTCAAAACAAAATATATCCTAATTTATTATTTCTTTTAAGTTTAATAATATTAATACTACATTAAACACCAATGACTTCCTACTCCACTTTCATTCACAAAATTGTCATGACCATTTCAAGAGCATTCATTCTTTGGGTATGCTATATTAAAGAAAAAGTAGTATGAAGGAGTGTTACATAGATGAATGAAGCAGCACAAACTTTAGATGGTTGGTATTGTTTACATGATTTTCGTTCTATTGAATGGTCAAGTTGGAAAATGTTAAGTGAAGAAGAACGAAAATCAGCAATTGAAGAATTTCAAGCAATTTTAGATAAATATGCAACAGTAGAGGCAGAAGAGAAAGGTAGTCATGGTTTTTACTCTGTCGTTGGGCAAAAAGCAGATCTTCTATTAATGATTTTACGTCCTACTATGGAAGAACTTAATGAGATCGAAACAGAACTAGCTAAAACAAAATTAGCAGATTACTTACTCCCAGCATATTCATATGTTTCTGTTGTTGAGTTAAGTAATTATTTAGCACAAACGGGAGAAAATCCTTATGAAAATCCACGTATCCGCGAGCGATTATATCCAATCCTACCAAAGGCAAACCATATTTGCTTCTACCCAATGAACAAACGTCGTGAAGGAAATGATAACTGGTATATGCTCACAATGGAAGAACGAAAAGAGTTTATGAAACAACATGGTAAAACGGGGCGTAAATATGCCGGCAAAGTAAAACAAATCATTACCGGTTCTGTTGGCTTTGATGACTGGGAATGGGGTGTAACATTATTTGCAGATGATGTGTTACAATTTAAAAAGTTAGTTTATGAAATGCGCTTTGACGAAGTAAGTGCTCGCTACGGTGAGTTCGGTCCATTCCTAGTTGGAAATCGATTAGATAAAGAAAAATTTGAAAAGTTATTAGTAATCTAATACGGAGAACATCCTTTGATCAACGTGGTTAAAGGATGTTCTTTATTTTTAAAAATGCTTTCCTCACTCTATCCTCTTACATAACACTAAAAAGTTGTAATAGCTTCTTAAAAACCACATATATATTTAAGTGTAGTTACATGCTTGAATCTCCCCCGATAAAATTTTTACAAATAGTGAACGGAAGCAAGATGATTCTCATACATTAACAATTAGAGCCTAACTCTTTTTTAAAATTGGGGGGATTATTTTGGCTGTAATTCCTTATACAGACGCGGAAGTAAAATTACTTGCTAGACTAATGCGTGCCGAGGCTGAAGGTGATGGCCAATTAGGTATGCTACTTGTCGGTAATGTTGGTGTAAACCGAGTAAAAGCGGATTGTTTAGATTTTAAAGATATTCGATCCATAAACCAAATGGTTTACCAACAACCAGGCGGATTTGAAGCGGTACAAAAAAGCTATTTTTATCAACCGGCAAGAGAAGTTGATATTAGGTTAGCAAAAAGAGTAATACAAGGTGAACGATTCCATCCTGCGGAAAACGCACTTTGGTTTTTCAGACCTTCAGGAGACTGCCCTGCCCAATGGTACAATCAGTGGAATACAGGGCGGTATAAGTCACATTGTTTCTTTGCACCAACTGTTACAGATTGCCCTACGGTTTATTAAAAAGTTTTAAAGTGAAGGCATTCCCTTCCACAAATATAAAGAGAATTTGAGTGAAGATTTTAAAAAGGTAATGAGGAGGATTTTATTATGAGTTCAAACTATGGGTATCCAGGAGCATGGCAACCTGCTTATCGACAACAACAGCAACCAATGATGCCATTCCAACAAGGTGGAGGGTTCCAATTTGGCCAAACTCAGCAACCACCAGGATTCCAACCCGCTTTTCCGCCAATACCATCAGGAGCACAAATTCAAACGCCAGGAACAGGAACAACAGGAATTAACCCACCAGGAATGCTGCCAATCGAACAGTCGTATATTGAAAATATTTTACGTTTAAACAAAGGAAGACTTGTTACAGTTTACATGGCTTTTGAAGGTAGTACAGAATGGAATTCAAAAGTGTTCCGTGGAATTATTGAAGCAGCTGGAAGAGACCATTTAATTTTAAGTGATCCTGAAACAGGATATCGTTACTTACTACCGATGATTTACTTTAACTATGCTGTGTTTGAAGAAGAAATCGAATATGAATATCCATTAGGTGGATTCGCACCAGGATTGACAACTACTCAACCTCGATAATATCGTCTTTATTTTAAATAGTAGAAAACCATCAAGACAACTTCATTTGTTGCTTTGATGGTTTTATTTTTTGTTATTTTTTTAATTTAAAACTAGCAACCATAAGTAATGTCCATGCTGTTAAGAATAGAACACCGCCGAATGGAGTGACTAATCCTAAATTAATATCCGTTGGCGCCATAATATATAAACTACCTGAGAAACAAATAATACCGATTAAGAATAACCAACCGGCCCAATTTAATAAAGAACTGTTTGGATATTTATCTTTTAAAATACCAACGGCAACAAGGGCTACAGCATGCAACATTTCATAACGGACACCCGTTTGCCAAGTCGAAATGGATGAAGCATCAAGAATCTGTTCTAAGCCATGGGCACCGAAACCCCCTAAGGCGACGGCGATAAACCCGTTTAACGCACCTAAAAATAAAAAGATGTTCATGTAATCCTCTCCCATAGATTGTTGTTTTATTTAAAAATCAAAGAGCGAATCTCCATTTGCACCATCTTCGGTTTCTAAACGTTTTTCACCTAAAGTTGGAGATGTTGAAGGTGTTGGTGTTGAAATAACAGTTGGTTGAGCTTGGTATTGAATTGGTCTCGATTGAACTTGTGTTTGAGCCGCAGGTTGATAGGATGCTTCAGCTGCAGCTTCTTCCATTAAAATTACTTCACAAAGCGTTTTAATCGCCTGCACTTGTTCTCTTACTTGAGTATTTGAATTTGTTGCTTTTGCTTCTATTAATTTTTCTTCCATTTTTTTCAAAATGGTATAGTATGAAATATTCATATTATCACCTTTTCTTTTAACGAACGTTATTAATATTATTTTACATAATATATTAAAATTAAGCGAATAGCTAATGAAGATTCGCTTGAAGTTTCAAGATTTTGTCAAAATATTTATGTACTTACACCTTCAATCAAACGTTTGATTAAAACAAAAAAGCTGCTCTTCGAAAGAACAGCAACTTTTATAACTGCACTTGAATCCGTTCACTAATTGTTATTTCATCAGGCAAGACGAGGGCATCATAGGCATGGATTTGGACACCAGCCTGATCTGCACGCTTTAGGGCTTCAGAAAATGCTGAATCCATCTCACCATTCGGCATAAACGAGAGACATCCTTGCATTTGGATGAGGAAAAAGATATGACCTGAATAGCCTGCCTCAACGGCTTTAATCATTTCGTAAATATGCTTTGTCCCCCGTTCGGTCGGAGCATCAGGAAACATCGCGACCCCATCCTTCTCTAACGTAACCCCTTTTACTTCAATAAAACCTTTCTTGATTCCATCTTCAAAATATATATCAAACCGTGAACCACCAAAAGTAACTTCCCTCTTCACTTTCGTAAGCCCACTAAACTCACGTATTTTCCCAGCTAATAATGCATCATACACAACCGCATTCGGCACTTGCGAATCGATATTCACCCACCCAGAGCCCTTCTTAACCGCAATTAAAGAGTACTTCGTTTTTCGATTCGGATTTTGTCTCGATTCGAGGGCAATCTCTGCACCTTCTATTAATAACTCTTTTAAACGGCCGGTATTTTTCACATGAACAATTTCCACTTCACCGTCAATGAATACTTCAGCAATGAATCGATTTACTCGTCGGATAAAATGACCTTGTACGACTTGACTATATTTCAATTTTCACTCACAACCTCAATCAAACGTTTGATTACATTATAACAATAAATACGAATGCGCCCCACTATATAAAAGAAAAAACTCCCCGACTTGTTATGTGGGGAGCTGATCTTATTAAATTTCAATTTCTAAAGTTTCATTTTCATTAATCGTATACGGTTTATTGAATACGTATAGATCTATAACTGGGCCAAGATTCATATGGTAGATACATGTTTTCAGCTGCACGTAGCCACTCTAAAACTTCATTTTCATCTAGTTGCAAACGTCCAACTAAATCGTCAAATTTCACTTTATTTTTATTCGCCAGCTCTTTATAAGCTTTTGCAGCCCAAACTAAGTTGTATTTTGCCATAACATTTGTGTAATAGTTGTTATTGACAAGGGCTGTATACTCATCAGGACCGGTTACACTGTCAATCCGAAATTTTACGTCACGGAAATGACCTGTTTCAATCCATAGTCTCGCAGTTTCAAATAAAACTTCCGCCGCATATTCATGTAAAAACTCTTCATCACCCGTCGCCAAGTAATATTGAATGAAACTATAGGCAATATCTGCGCTTATATGATATTGGGCAGATCCACCTGGATAATATGGAGAACATTCCGTTCCTGAAATTGTCCGCCACGGATATAAGGTACCTTTTTTATGCCCCATTTCCCTTGCCCGGTCCCTTGCTTGATCAAGTTTCGAATAGCGGTAAAGTAAAAGTCCGCGGGCAATATCTGGTTTTGTCATAATGAAGACTGGTAACATATAAATTTCCGTATCCCAGAAATAATGCCCTTCATAGCCTTCACCAGACAAGCCTTTTGCTGCAATATGAGAATATTGATCGCGACCTGCGGATTGAAGCAATTGGTACAGGTTAAAACGGATTCCTTCTTGAATGCCTTCGTCGCCATTAATTTTTATATCAGCTGTATTCCAAAACTCTTTTAAATAGGCTTCTTGTTCTAATAACAATTGGTCAAAAGTTAGCTCGCGGATTGCTTTTTGAATTTCTTTTCCGCTCACCACTAGATTCTCACCGTGACGAAGGGTATCGACATGCACATTTCGCTTTTCAAAAATTACTGTACCTGTTAAATCCATTGTCACTTCAGAAAGTACTTGTCGCTCTTGGACTTCGTCAGTTCTCTAGACTTTTTCATCTTTAAGCCCCCTATTATTTTTTATCCTTTCAATTTGAACTTTACCCTGAAACCGCTTACAATTATATTAAGAATTTTTGTTATTTGTTAAAATTTTTGTGAATGTTCATGGACGGTGATGAAATTTGGAAAAAACAGTGCGCGACAGTATCTTAAATGACTTTTATAAAACAAGAATTGAGAATCGACAAAAGGAGTTTTTACATCGCTCTTATCAACAAGAACAAAAATTATTAACAGCAATTCAATTAGGAAACCGAAAGGAAGCAATTGCTGCGTTAAACGATATTAACCAACTCCAACGGGCTAAATTAGCAAGTACACCTATGCGCTCATTACGGAATTCATTAATTTGTTCGTGTACATTATTTACACGAGCTATCATACGTGGTGGAGTAAATCCGGATACTGCGTATAACTTAAGTGATGTCATCATTCAACAGATTGAAAGAATGGAAGTCTTTAAACAACTGCAATGCTTTGAAGAATAGATGGTCTATACGTTTATTGATGCGTTAGAAAAAGAACAAATGAATCGTTATTCTACCATAGTTAATCAGGCTATTTCATATATACATAATCATATATTGCAAGATTTATCGCTTCAGTCTTTAGCAAAAGAGTTATATGTTAGCCCAAGTTATTTATAGTTATTTATCTGATATTTTTAAAAAGGAAACCGGATCAACATTAATTGATTTTATTAATCGAAAAAAAAATTGAGGAATCCAAGTACTTCTTATTACATACGGATTTACCTTTGTCGCAAATTAGTAGTTTGTTTCAATTTTGTAACCAAAGTTATTACACGCATTTATTTAAAAAATATACTGGGGTTACACCGAAAAAGTTTAAGGAGCTTA